>JAEYYV010000008.1 GCA_023428295.1 Pseudomonadota bacterium | reverse complement strand
GCACGAAGGCGCGCGCGCCGAGGAAGATCGTCGTGGGCTCCGGCGCGGTCGGCGCTTTCGGCGTCGCAGTGGGTGCCGGGACCGCGCCGGGCGTCGGCGTGCCGATCGCGATCAGGTGCGCGTCGAGGCCGCTCGTGGGCGGGTTCGTGCCGAGCGCGAGCCGTGGTTCGCTCGGGGCCTGCACGGTCCGGCGCAGCGAGGCCTCGGTCTCGCGAGGCGGCCGCGACGCCGTCGCGACGGGGACTGTCCGGGAGACTTCGAGCTGGTGGCGGCTATCGAGCTCGAGGGCGGTGCGGACGGAGGAGGGAAGGGTAGAAGGCGAGGAGGAGCTCGACATGGGCGCCCCTATCCAGGACGCCGTCCTCGAGTTGCGCGGTTTCTACGAGCCCGTCGTCAGATGTAGATCGGGAACTCGAAGTCTTTGTCTACGCGCAGATAGAGCGTCAACGACCAGCCCTGCGTGGTGATGAGCTCGCGGATCCGGAACGCCTGACCGATCGAGATCGTCAGCGGAAAGGTCACCTTGGCCGTGGCCGAACCGCCGGCGGGGACGTGCACCTTCGGGAGCGAGGTCTTGGCGACGAGCGCATCCTTGTTGCGGAGCTCGAGCCGGTTGTCCTCGATGTCGACATCGATCGACGTCGGGTTGGTGATGGTCACCGTAAAGCCGCCCGCGATCGTGATCTCGCCCTTCTTGGCCGCCGCGAGGAGCTCGGCCTTCCCGGGCACGTCGCCATGGAAGCTCTTCCAGTCGACGGAGTAGCGGCACTTGAGCACCTGCGTCTTGTGATGGAGCGACGTGCCCACAGCGACGAAGCGCTGCGTGTTCCACGCGACGAGACCGAGCAGCACGGCCCACGCGATCACGCGCACGACGGTGTGAGACGGCTTGCGCTGCTTCGCGTCCGCGACGAGCGGCGCCCCCGCGACGGTGCCGCCGATGGCAGCGAGCGCGATGCCGAGGATCTGCGCGCCGAAGACAACGCTGATCTGCGTCGTGAAGCTCCACGCGGGGTGATTCGCAGCGACGTGTCCCGCGATGATCGGCGGCAGCGAGAACAGCGCGCCGAACCCGAACACGAGGAACGGATGTGCGAGGAGCGACTTCAGGATCACCGAGTAGCGCAGCTTGTGGCGCTGGAGGACCGGCGAGAGAAAGTCGATCGCGACGGATGCGAACAACACCGCGAACGAGAGGATCGTCGCCAGCAGGCGGCGGCCGTCGTGTTGCGAGTAGCCGATCCAGAAGATCGTGCCCTGCGCCGCGAGCATCGCGACGAACAGCTTCACCTCCTCCCACGCTTGAAACCACAGCGGGTGCTCGGCGATGGGATCGTCGGTGAGCGCGTTGTCTTGCTCGACGACGAGCGACACGTGCTCTTTGAGCGGGAACAGCGTGATCTGCACGACGAGCAAGCTCGCGACGATCGCCGCGTTGGTGATCACCGCTTGCTCCTGCGACGCGAAGAAGTTGTCGACGAGGAGCTTGGACGCGAAGTGCCACTCCTCGGGCAAGAGGTACTCCATCGCAGCGTCGAGGAGGTCACCCTTGTGGCTCGCGACGAGCGACGCGACGATGCCGAGCACGACCGCGCACGCGACGAGGTACACGACGAACCAGGTCGCGCTGCGCTTCTTCAAGCGACGCGCCGCCGTCGGTGCCTCGACGACCGCGAGTGCAAGCTGCTGCTTGACGTCCAGCATCCCCGGTGCGCGAACTATAAGCACGACGTCGGCGATGGAAAGCGCGCGCGGCGGTATACCTCGCAGGATGAAGATTCTGGTCGTTGGAAGCGGAGGCCGCGAGCACGCACTCGTGTGGCGTCTCGTCGAGAACGGACACCAGGTGTTCGCGGCGCCGGGCAATCCAGGAATCGCGGCGCTGGTGCCGTGTGTTCCCGTCAGCCTCGACGACCACGCAGCGATCGCGACGCTCGCGCAGGACGAAGGCGCGGATCTCGTCGTCGTGGGACCGGAAGCGCCACTCGTCGCGGGCCTCGCCGATCTGCTGCGCGCCAAGGGCATGGCCACGTTCGGACCGGGCGCCGACGGTGCGCAGCTCGAAGGAAGCAAAGCGTTCAGCAAGGAGTTCTTCGCGCGGCATGGCATTCCCACCGCTGCGTTCGCGATCACGCGCACCGTCGAAGAAGCGGATGCAGCGATCGAGCGGATCAGCGCGGCCAGCCCGAGCGGTCGCGTGGTCGTGAAGGCAGATGGCCTCGCGGCGGGGAAGGGCGTCGTCGTCGCGAAGGATGCGGCCGAGGCGCGCGAGGCGGCGCGCGAGATGCTCGGCGGCCGCTTCGGCAGCGCGGGGGCGCGGCTCGTGATCGAAGCGTGCATTCCCGGACGCGAGGTCAGCGTGCTCGCGCTCACCGACGGGAAGCGCTTGCTGGTGCTGCCGCCCGTCGAGGATCACAAGACGATCTACGATGGCGACACCGGGCCCAACACCGGCGGCATGGGCACGGTCTCGCCTGCGTGGATCAGCGACGCGCTCGCGCAGCGCATCACGAGCGAGATCCTCGAGCCCACCGTGCGCGGCCTTGCCGCCGACGGCATCGACTATCGCGGCGTCTTGTATGCCGGCGTGATGGTCGACGCGGCGGGTGCGCCGTGGCTCCTCGAGTACAACTGCCGCTTCGGCGATCCGGAGACGCAGCCGATCATGGCGCGCACGCAAGGCGACCTCGGCGCGACGCTCCTCGGCGCGGCGCGCGGCGAGCTCGCGATCGGATCGCTCGCCTTCGACGCGCGCGTCGCGGTGTGCGTCGTCGTGGCGGCTGAAGGCTACCCGGGCACGCCGAGGACCGGCGACGTCATCGGTGGGCTCGACGCGCTCGGTGACGACGTGGTCGTGTTCCACGCGGGCACGGCGATCAAGGACGGCGCGATCGTCTCCGCGGGCGGCCGTGTCCTCGGTGTCACCGCGCTCGGGGTCAGCGTGGAGCAAGCGCGAGCCAAGGCGTACGACGCGGTCGATCGCATCGACCTCTCGGGGAAGCAAGTGCGCCGCGATATCGGCGCGCGCCGAGCGATGCCCTCGGCACGCGAGTGATACGTTCGCCGGTATGCCGCACGTCGCTGGTATCCGTGGAATCGTCGCCGAGCAAGCCAAGGTCTCCGAGGTGGTCGGCAAGCCGCTCGACCTCGCCAAGGGACTCGCGGACGGCACGCTGAACCGCGATCCGAGCCGCGCCGTCTACCGCTATCACCAGACGTTCACCGGCGGAAGTCGCACGTTCACGCGCAAGTCGTTCGCGTGCGCGGTGCGCCTCTCGGACTGGGCGGACGGCGAGATTCGCGGACACGAGGCCGTGGTGCCCGCCGAGCGCGAGCAACTCCTCGCGCGCATTCGTGCGAACAAGGGCCACACCGAGGCGCTGCTGTGCGCCGTGCGCGATCCGGCGAACGAGGTCGAGCGCATCTTTCGCGGCATCGAGAACGGCCGCCCGGTCGTCGATGTCACCACGCCCGACGGCGTCGTGCACAAGCTGTGGCGCTCCACGAGCGCCGAGCTGATCGGAAAGCTCCGCACGTACTTCACGCCGAAGAAGCTGCACCTCCTCGAGGGGCACTCGCTCTACGACGCGATGCTCGCGTATCGCGACGAGCTCGGCGCCAAGACGCCGCTGTCGATGTACTCGTCGCCGAACTACGCGCTGGCGTATGTCGTGGCGCTCGATGATTCCGGCCTCGTCTCCGCGCCGGTGAACCGGGTGATCTCGGGCGCCACGGCCAAGGCGTCCGACGTGCTCGCGGCTGCTGCGCAGCACTTCATCGTCGAGAAGATCGCGGGCGGTGCGTCGGAGATCGGCAAGGTGCACGCGTCGCTCGCGGACAGCGTCGCGCATCAACCCGCGTTCGTCGTCGTGTTCGGCGACGAGCCCGATGCGTACAAGCTCACGCTATCGCCCGATGTCAGCCCGCAGAACGAGGGCGTCGCTGCGAACCGCGCGGTCGCGAAGCTCGACCCGTACGTGATCGAACATCTGTTCGTCGCGAAGCATCTCGGCGGCGGCACGTCGACGATCGAGCGCGATCCGGCGGCCGCGATCGCGGCGCTCGGCAACGGCGCGACCGCGGCGCTGATCACGCGCCCCCTCTCGCTCTCGCAGATCATTCACGTCGACGAGCTGAACGAGCGCATGCCCGCGCACTCGACGGCGTTCGTTCCGGAGATCGCGCAGGGCCTCGTGTCGTTCCCGATCGACGTCGATGAAGACGTCGCGTGACTCACCGCGTGTGCGAGACGCCGCTGCTGACGAGACGCCGCTGATGATGCAGCGTGATGACGCGGCGTGATGACCGCGTGATGACGCCGCTCAGTTGACTACGCGCGGAACGATCGCGCCTTGCGGCGCATGCAAGCGCTTGTTGCGATCGGCCAACGCGACGTGCAGGAGCACGATCACCGTTCCAACGGTCACGTCACTAACAACCTTCACCACTCGATCTGCCAGGCTCCACATATCCAAAGCTCCACTCGTTGTCCCGATCCCCAGGCTGACGGCTGCCCGTGTCGGGCGGTCCACATCGAGGTGACGACTTGGTCAACTTGCCACCACAACACTCGACGAGGCAACGGTATTTCCGGCTCTCACGGGGTAATCGTCGGGTCGTTCGAATCATGTGAGGCAGCTCGCGCGTTAGAGGAAGAATGCAAGGGACATGTGATCGTGCGTTAACGCTCGTTCTGGTTGTTGCCGGTCTCTCCATTCCAGCTCCCGCGCGGGCGAGCACCACGAAGACAGCTGTTGTCGAAATTGGTGACGCCACTGCAACCGCTGCGATCTCGAAGGTTCGGATCGCCGCGCTGGTGACCGATGCCGCGACGGGCAGCGGGACGGCGAGCGATCGGCCCGCGTATGCGCGCGCGGATCAGCGCGTGGTCCTCTATCCGGTGATCGACGCGGGCGGCGTCACCTACTCCGACGCGCCGGCGCTCGAGCTCGGCGGCAAGAAGGTCCGCACGCTGCCACTCGCCAGCGCACCGCGCGCGACGCTCGCGTGGCACCGCGTCGAGCCCACGAGCAACAACATCTCGAACGGCGATGGCCCCACGTTCCACTACGAGGTCATCGAGTACGCGACGACGCCGATCGCGAGCACACGATCCTCGATCGTCGCCGACGTGCGCCCGACGCTGACGCCAGATCACGGCAACGGTGTGGGGACCATGCGCTATCAGCTCGTCGCGACGCAGGGCGCGCGCACCATCGCGTCGCCGGGCACGGAGGCGCGCCGCGGCCGCGCGTCCGGCGGACTCAACGATGCGGTGACGCGCGTGACGATTCGCAAGGACGACACGTACCTCGGCTACCTCACCGAGATGTTCAACCAGCCGTACATCTGGGCCTCGGCGGGACCGACGTCCAAGACGCATCAGAGCGAGAACCTCGAAGGATCGGACTGCGCGGACTTCGTCGTCTATGGCGCTCGCCGCATGGGCGCGGACATCCCGTACATGTGGACCGGTGGCTTGCCCGCGGTGACCAAGCTCCTCGGTGCGGGGACGCGTCAGGCCGACGGCGTGTATCGCGACGCGAAGGGCAACCCGGTCCCGTTCACGGTCCCGGGGGACATGGTGCTGTTCCCGCGCCACGTCGGCGTGCTCGTCGAGGATCGCGGCACGAAGGGCGTGCTCGACGATCAGGACCTCATGATGCACACGCTGTTCGATTCGCCGAAGACCGAGCCCATCGCGGACTCGGGGTACGCCGATCGTCCCGCCGAAGTTCGTCGGTTCAAGGCGAAGCTGCCCGCTACCAAAGCCACCGCGAGCCGACGCTAGCCATTCGTTAGCTGCCACAGATCCGCGGTCGTCGTGATGAGCGGCATGCGCAGCGCGGGGAGCGGGTGCGTGCGCTCGAACGCGAACACGATCGTGCGCACCGTGATGTTCGTGCGGGCGTGGAATGCGGAGAGCACGAGTAGTGCGCCGTCCTCGGTCCACGCGTAGCCCGCGCGGCGCTTGCCCGCGGACAACAGGTTGTTCACCGCGGACGCGTCGGCGGACAGCTCCTGGGCCTGCTCGAACACCGGTACGTCGAGCCCGGGGAGCATGCCTTCGTTCTGCGACGCGCAGTCGAGATGACCGAGGTAGTGGTGCGCGAGCTCGTGGCCGAGGACAAACGCGACCTGCTCGTCGAACAGCTCGCGCTGGCGAGCGATCTTCTGCCGGTCCGTGTGGAACGCGGGCGCGTAGAAGCCGGGGGGCGGCGCCTCGATGCCGTGCTCGGAGAGATGGTCCAGGTACTCGCTGCGCTTCTGGGTCTCGAACAGCTCGTCGGTCGCCGTACTCATCGCGAGGTGCGCTGCGATGAGGAGGAGTCCATCGCTCATCGCCACGAGCGGCGTGCCGTCCGTGCTGCACGTCGCGTACGCGTTGACATCGCCGAGCGCGTTGTCGAACTGCAGCTCGTAGTTGTCGACGACGGCGCGCTTGTCTGCAGGCAGCGCCGCGACGAGCTCGCCGAGGATGGTCCTCGCGTGCGCCTCGAGCTGCGGGACGTGGAGCCGGTTGATCGGATCGAGCGGCGCGCGCGGATCCGCGACGGGGCGGGGAATGGTCGATGCCGGCGGCATACACGCCCCGAAGGCGAGACCGAGCGCGAAGAGAACCAGCGAGAGGGCGCGCATCACAGAAGGTGTAACGAACGAGGTCCGGCCCCGAGGTGGCAAAGGCGGGATCTCTTGGGAAGTGGATCTCGCTCGCGAACTGTCGGACCATTCTGGTACGCGATCACCTGTGGAAACGCTCGCCATCTCGGTTCGCCGTGCGACTGCCCAAGACGCCGCGGCGCTTTCGGAGCTCGTCAATGACTGCTACCGCGTCGAACGATTCTTCGTCGACGGGGACCGCACCAACGCCGACGAGATCGCCGAGCTGACGCGCACGGGCGTCTTCTTGGTGCTCGAAGACGCCGCCGGCCTCGCCGCCGCCGTGTACCTCGAGCGCCGGGACGCGGCTCTCTACTTCGGCATGTTGTCGGTCCGCGCGGACCTCCAGGGGCTCGGCCTCGGAACCCGCCTCGTGCGCATCGCCGAGGCAATGGGCGAGGCCATGGGTGCGAGCGAAGTCACGCTCAAGATCGTGAACCTGCGAGAAGAGCTGGGGCGCTGGTACCGCAGCCTTGGCTATCGGGATGGCGCCACCACCCCGTACACGCACCGGAGCGTGAACCAGCCCTGTCATTTCGTCGAGATGTGGAAGCCGCTCGGTCAGGTAGCGGCAGGGCGTCCGGTCGTCGGCGACCTCGCAGCGGGCCTCGGCGCGGCATAAGATGTCGAGCGATGATCCGGCGTTCGTTCGTAGCCCTTGCACTCTGTAGCGCGTGTGGAGATGGCGGTGGCTTTCCGGACGCGCCGGAGCCGGACGGCCCTCCACCGAACGGAACGTTCTCGCTCGCGTGGTCCGTGACCGACGAGGGCGGCGGGCCCGTGACCTGCGATCAGGTCGGTGCACAAACGGTGACCGCCGTGCTGAGGAACCCCGCCGTGCAAGGCGGATCCACGGAGGTGTTCAGCTGCTCGACGGGCATGGGCACGTCGCCGCCGATCGCGCCGGGCAACTACCAGATCGATTTCGAGCTCAACGGATCGTCGTCGGCAGCGTCGGTGATCAAGACGGCGCCGCGACAGGACGTCGAGATCAATAGCAACGAGAACACGGCGCTCGTGCCTCTCACGTTCGCCGTGAACGCGACGGGCTCGCTCGCGCTATCGCTCGCCGCGCTCGGCGTGACGGCAGGCAACTGCGAGACGTCCGCGAACAGCGGCGCGGGCATCGATCAGTTCAAGATCACGCTCGAGAAGACGAGCGACCTCAGCTGCGCCGCCGTCACGTTCGATATCTCTGCGGGAGCCACGGGAACCGCGGGCACGTACACCGTGAACTGCAACACCCCCGCCACGATCGGCTGCCTGCACGCGGATCAGACGCTCACGGTGAGCAACGTGCCGTCGGGCGTCTATCGGATTCACGTACGCGGGCGCAGCGCCCCGGACTGCTACGTCAACGACGACACGTTCTCCGTCCCCGCCCTCGGGATGACGCTGACTCGGACGCTGAATCTGGCAAAGACGACCGTAGCGTGTCCGTAGTCTGACCGTCGACTCTGGGCGGTGAAACGCGCGCGTGTATGCTGCGCTCGTGACGACCGTCGACCACTACAAGCCAGACCTTCGCGACACGTTCTTCCAGCTCTTCGAGGTCCTCGAGATCCAGAAGAGCTCGCTCGGGAAGGGCCCGTTCGAATCGCTGGACGAGGACAGCGCCCGAGCGTCGCTCGAAGGGTTCCTCGAGGTGATGCAATCGAGCTGGGCCCCCGCGTTTGCCGACGGCGATCGCATCGGCGCCACGTTCGATGGCAAGGGCAACGTCACGCTCCCGCCGAGCTACCGCAAGGCGTTCGAGGCGTTCTACGCAGGCGGCTGGAACAAGCTCGAGCTGCCCGAGCATCTCGGTGGCTACGGCGCGCCGCCGACCGTGCAGTGGTCGGCGTTCGAGCTCATGGCCGGCGCGAACCCGAGCATCTGCTTCTACATGCTCGGCACGATGATGACGAAGATCATCGATCGCTTCGGCACCGAGTCGCAGAAGAAGCGCTACGTGCAGAACATGCTCGACAAGCGCTGGGGCGCCACCATGGTGCTCACCGAGCCCGCCGCGGGCAGCGACGTCGGCGCGGGCACCACCAAGGCCAAGCACATCGCTGGCGACGAGTACCACCTCGAGGGCGTGAAGCGCTTCATCACCAACGGCGACTTCGATCTCGCGCCGAACATCGTGCACATGGTGCTCGCGCGTCCGGAAGGCGCGGGCCCCGGGACCAAGGGACTCTCGCTGTTCATCGTGCCCAAGTTCTGGGTCGAGGCCGACGGCTCGCAAGGCGCGCGCAACGGAGCGGTCGTCACGAAGGTCGAGCACAAGATGGGCATCAAGGGCTCCGCGACCTGCGAGCTCACGCTCGGCGACGGCGAACCGTGCCGCGCGCTCCTCGTCGGTGAAGTGCACGATGGCATCGCGCAGATGTTCCACGTCATCGAGTACGCGCGCATGGGCGTCGGCACCAAGTCGATGGCCACGCTCGCCACCGCGTATCACAACGCGCTCGAGTACGCGCGCGTGCGCAAGCAGGGCGCCGACCTCACGAAGCAGACGGACAAAGCAGCGCCGCGCGTCGAGATCATCGCGCACCCCGACGTGAAGCGCATGCTGATGCAGCAGAAGGCATTCAGCGAGGGACTCCGCGCCGTGATCCTGTGGACCGCGAGCCTGCAGGATCAAGTCGCGATCGCCGGCGGCCATGGCTCGCCCGAGGCACGCCAGCTCGACGCGCTCAACGATCTGATGCTGCCGCTGATCAAAGGCTACTCGTCGGAGAAGGTCTACGAGCTGCTCGGCTCGGCGTCGCTGCAAGTCTTCGGCGGCTCGGGCTACTGCGAGGACTATCCGATCGAGCAGTACATTCGCGATCAGAAGATCGATTCGCTCTACGAGGGCACGACGCACATCCAGGCGCTCGACCTGTTCTTCCGCAAGATCGGTCGCGACAAGGGCGCCACGCTCACCGCGCTCGTCACGCAGATCGGCAAGACCGCCGAGTCGCTACCCTCGGAGATGAACGCCGAGAAGGCCGCGCTCGCCAACGCGATCGGCGACGTGCAAGGCATCATGGGCGCCATGATGGGTAAGCTCGGCCAGTCGATCTATCACGTCGGCTTCCAGGGCAATCGCATCCTCTTCGCGCTCGCCGAGCTCGTGATCGGATGGCGGCTCGCCGCGAGCGCGCAGGTCGCGCAGGCAAAGCTCGCGAGCGCGCAGGGCGAGGACGCGGCGTACTACAAGGGCAAGCTCGCCGCCTCGAAGTGGTACGCGAAGAACGTGCTGCCGAACCTCTCGCTCACGCGCAAGCTGATCGAAGCGGGCGATCTCGATCTGATGGACGTCGCCGACGATCAGTGGTGACTCACCCTTCGATCTCGATCACGACGGGCACGCTCTCGTTGCCGTTCTGATCGACTGCCGTGATCTCGAGATCGAACGAGAACGGGCCGCTGTCTGTATCGAAAGCGAGCCCGAGCTCGGTGCCCGAGCGGCTGTACGGATCGACCGTGAGGATCTGGTCGTACTGGAGGTTCTTCGGGGGGCGGCCGCTCGCGATCGCGAACTTGTAGCCGATGCGCTCCGCGGGCGTCTTGTCGTCGGCGGCACCGAGCTCGAGCAGAACGTACGCGGGGCCCGGGCCGCACGAGGCCGTGCAGCCGACACTGCCGCCGTGGGCCTGTGCGGTCCACAGGATCGAGTAGCTGACCGAGGGTTGGGTCGGCGGCGTGCTGTCGCCGTAGAGCGGCTCCTCGTACCAGCCGCCGCCATCGCGCGGTGCGAGCGAGCATGCACCGATCTCGCGCGGGATGGACGGTGTCAGGGCGACGAGCAGAATCGGGGCGAGCTGCCGCAGCTTCATGCATCGGCACGCTGCAACGACGCGGCCAGCGCCAAGTCCGCGAACAGACGCGCGAGCGCGGTTTCGTACGGCATGCGCCGAGACACGAATGTCCGGAAAACCGCGCTAGCGGCGATGCTTCGCGCGAAGAGCGACGACGCGCTCGCGCAGCGGGTTGCCCTTGGCCGGATCGACCATCGCGACGTAGCTCGCGAAGCCGAGGGCCGCTTCGAGGACGTCGCCGCCGTGGCCCCAGTGTTTGCCGTCGGGGCCGTCCTTCTCGATCTGATAGAGCAAGGCGCGGAAGCGGCGCAGCTCGGCGCGTACGACGCCTGGCTTCTCGTTGACCACGACGCCGGTCACTTCTTGCCGGCCGCCGCTGCGAACCACACGCACCTTTTCGGGGTGCACCGCGAAGCCCTCGGCCGCGGCGACGCGTCGGAGGAATGCGAGCGCCGAGCCGACCTTCGCGTTCTTGTCCTTGGTCGATAGCGTGAGGTCGTCCGCGTAGCGCGTGAACACGTAGCCATGCTTGGCCGCGTAGCCCGCGATGCGGGCGTCCAGGCGGCGGCACAGGATGTTCGTGAGCGCGGGGCTCGTCGGCGCGCCTTGCGGGAGACGACGGCCGGTGCGCGCGACGTAGTACGTGATGCCGTCGAGCGACGTCTCGGTGATCTCGGGCTCGCTGCAGAGGAGGCCGAGCACGGTCGCGACTTCCTCGGAGTAGCCGAGCTTGCCGAACAGGCCCTTGATGCGGCGGTACGTGACCGTGGGGAAGAAGTCCTTGAGGTCGACGTTGATGACGATCGCCGACTGGAGGTGCGGCACCGCGTTGGACACGGTGGACTTACCCGGCACGAAGCCATGTGCCGCCGCGTGAAGCGGTACATGCGCGAGGATGTTCTCGAGCACCCAGTGCTGCAGCTTCTTGAGGCGTGCACGCGGCGCGCTGATCACGCGCTCGCCACCGGTGCGCTTGGGAATCGTGAAGCGACGGTAGTGCGTGATCGTGGAGACCTCGCGCGAGTACGCGAGGAAGCGGAGCTCGCCGAGCGAGACGCCCATCGAGCGCGCGAGCTCGGCCGCCGTGGTGGCGATCGGTAGGCGGGTCGACGAGAGACGCGCGGTGTCGGACACGCGACGCGTGGTCGGTGGCGGAGCATCGGGACCCGTGGGAACGCGCGTGCTGTAGTGCGCGAGCGCGCCCTTGGGGCCGGGGCCGAGGCCCACAGACACGCGCTCGCCGACGTAGCGCAGCTCGTACTTCTTCTTCTCTTGCGTCTCGGCCTTCTTGGCCGCGCGCTCGCCGAGCTTGCGCTGCTTGTTCTCCGCGCGCTTCTTGCGCGACTCGGCCATGCGCTTCTTCTTCAGCTCGATCTCGAGCTGCGCGAGGTTGCGCAAGCGCCCCGCGTTCTGGCGGAGCTCGTCGAGGCGCTTGCGCAGATCGAGCGCGCGCCGGATCTCGTCGGGAGGATCGGTCGGGCGCGGCTTCTCGCCGCCCCAGAACCCGAGACGCACCATCTCCTCGTAGATGACCTCGTCTTTGCCGCCACGCGCGATCTGCTCGTAGAGCTCTTTGCGCGTCTTGGGTGGCTGTCCCGTCATGGGACCCGGATTGTTGCGAGGCGGGAGGTTGCCGTTACTCATGACGGCTCTCCGAAATAAAAGACCGTGGCGGGTGACTACCTTCGTCTACTCCCAGGACTGGATTGCTTTGCTCGAGCGACGATCGCGCTCCCCGGCGACATTCGACTTCTCGCAGTGAATCCCTATCGGAATTCGCTGGGGAGCGCGATCGTCGCACAGTATTGAGCGAGCCAGTGATGCATGCGGGACGTGAGCGCAAGGACGGCGATCCGCCGCCCAGGTTGCAAGGTCTGTGGCCACCCGCCACGGAAAACGTTTGGTTTATATCCTTCACGACAGCTTGCTCCGCAAGAGGGCGAGCAAGTCTTGATCGCTTGGAAGATCACGAATCGCGTACGTACCTTTCAATGCGGTGATCATCGCGATCACCCGTGCCCCCTTGTTGTCTGCGGATGAGTGAGCGACGCGCAGCACCTGCGCGAGCGTGTCTCGATCGATGATGCGTGCGCATAGCGCGAGCTCGTTGACGATCGCCAACAGCTCGGTGTCGAGCGACGTCGCGACCGGCGTCTGCTTACCGGTGACCTTGTTGAGTGCGCGACGCCACCACGATTGTTTGGACGGATCCTCCGCCGGTGCAGTCGCAGCCGACGACGCGTGATGTTGTCGCGCGAGATCGCGCGCCGCGACGAGGCCCGGGTGCTTGGGATGGTGATGGAGGCCTTCCTCGGCCAGCTCCAACATCGCTCTCCAGTCCTCGACGCGATGACACAGCGTGACGAGCTCGTTCCATCGATCACCCGTGTTCTCGACCGTGCACAGGTTGCGCGCGACGGGGATCGCCGACGAGACGAGGCCGGTGCGCGCGAGCGCATCGCGCTTGATCCGTAGCGCGAGCCCGCTCGTCGGAAACCTGTCGAGGGCGATCGCGGCGGACGCGAGCGCGCCATCGTCGTCCTCGGCGTCGTACTTGGCTTCGGCGATCACTTCGTGCAGACGACCGAGCTC
Source organism: Pseudomonadota bacterium (assembly GCA_023428295.1). GTDB lineage: Bacteria > Myxococcota_A > Polyangia > Haliangiales > Haliangiaceae > JABFXX01. The sequence continues at coordinate 42,206 of JAEYYV010000008.1, read as the reverse complement.
GTTGGAGCTGGGCGGTGCGAGGCGCGCGACGCGCTCGAGCTCGAAGATCGAGTCGTCACGACGGCCGGCCGCACGGAGCTCCGCGGCGCGCATGACCGCCTTGCGGAACGCCGTCTGGAAGTTCTCGCGCGCGGGATCCTGCTGCGTGGTGGTTTGGCCAATCCACGACTTGGTGGTGACGGGTTTGAACTCGATGGTGTCGTTGATGCCGCGGCGATGCGCGGCGCGTAGCGCGAGCATGTGCTCGCACGGGCCGCGGTGCAGCTTGTTGCGAACGTAGTAGTCGCAGGTGCACTCGCCGCCGACGAGGCGCTGCTCCGCGTCGAACGTCATCTTCGGCGCGAAGGTCTTGGCGTTGTCCTTCACGCGTCCCCACAGCACGAGGCCACCGTCGGAGCTGTCCGCACCGTCGACGGCGATCAAACCGCGCATCACCATCTTCGCCGCCGCTTCCTCGCGCGGGTTCGAGAACCGCAGCTTCTCCATCGGCAGCGGGTCGCGCGTCAGCTCGCGCTTGCGGTACACGCCCTTGTCGAGGTCGTAGATCGCGCGGCCCGCCTGCACCCAACCGGCGAGCGCCGACGCGACGATCGGCGTGGCGAGCCCCGTCCGCTGCGCGAGCTCCTCGGGGGTGGCGAGCCAGGTGGTACCGAGCTCGTCGAACACGCGCTTCTGCGTGATGGAGTCCACCTCTTCGCGCGCCGCCATCAGATCGAAGTTGCCCGCGTCGGACCAGTTGTTGAGCGTCCAGCCCGAGAGACCGAGCGTGAACGACAGGTGTCCGAGATCGACGACCCAGTACGTCGGCAGACCCGTGCCGAGGAGGAAGCAGCGAACGCGACGCGCGCGCGGCAACAGTCGCTCGAGGATGAACAGGCGGCGGCGACCCCAGATGCGAATCTCGGTGTCGCCTTTCGTGCCGGGACGCGAGTCGAGATAGCGCGAGCGCGGGCAGTGCAGCTTGGTGCCCCACGGATCGATCGTCAGCGTCACCGGCGCACCGGGCGTGAGCTGGAAGCGAATCGAGCGCGGGCCGACGAGCTCCTTGTTCCGGCGGAGGATAAGACACAGGTTGTGCACGTCCATCGGGTGGAACTCGACGACGTGCGCGGGCAGCGTCGCCGCGGAGCTGACCTGGAGGAAGCCACGGACCCACGTGTCGGGCAGGTCGATCTTGACCTCGCGATACGTCTCCTCCATCGACGTCTTCACGTCAAAGCCGGTCGGATCGATCTCGAGCGCCGTGGACTTGTACGAGCGGATCTTCTGGAACTCGCCGTACAGCTTCTCGCTGTAGTCGATGTTCGTCGTGCCGTTCGCACGCTCGCCGAGCTCCTCGAAGATGTCGTAGCTCGCGGCGAGGCGGCCGTAGCTCGACTCGTCCTTGGAGAAGCACTCGAAGAACACCTGGTCCGGGTGGACGGTGATCACCGGGTCGAGCTTGAACCACAGCTCCTTGTCGCGGTTGTAGAGGTAGTTGAAGTACTTCGCGCGTGCCTCGTAGAACTCGCGGCGGCGCGTGGCGCCCGCGGCTTCGAGCTGCGCGAGCTCCTCTTGCAGCGCCTTGATCTCGGCGGAGATGCGCGCTTGATCGCCGGTGATCGCGGCGAGATCGAGGTAGCTCTGCTGCTCGCGCCACGTGTGATATTCCGTGCGGTCCTTGGGGACGAAGCGCAGATCGCTCGTGACCACGTCGTGCAGCGCGCTGATCGCTTCGCGGAACTCGACCTGCTTGGTGATGTTGCCGCGGAAGAACGTGGGTGGCCGGAGCGCATCGGGAACGAACGACATCGACGTGGACGCGTCGCCCTGTGCGACCCCCGAGCTTCCGGCGTAGCGATGCTCGAACAGCACTAGCCTCGCTCCTTGGTCGCCACACTCGCGGGGGCGCTCACGGTGATCGGCAGCGTCACGTCGGGGAAGACGTGGTGCACCTCGACCATGGTGGCGATCAGCGGGTGCTTCTGCGTGATGGCGATCGTGGCAGATTGACGATCGAGCAGCGGCGCGAGGATGCGTGCGCCCTCGGCGGTGCGCGACGCCTCCCGACGAATGACGGACATCACGCGCTCCTTCGCGACGCGACCGCGATTGACCTGCGACAGCACGGTGGTGAAGTACGGGACGAGCGCTGCGAGCCGCGCGAGATCGCCTTGCAGGTGATGCTCGAGCAGGCCCGACACGAGGAGCTGCAGGTTCGTCGACGGATGCTCGGACAGTCGCAGGAGGTACTTGCCCGCGTCCGCCGTGGAGAACTGCGCGAACAAGAGCTGCTTGCCGAGCGCCTGCACCTCGGGGCGGATGGAATCCGTGATCGCGATGATCGCGTCGGCGGACAGCGTGCCGAGCCTGCCGATCAGATCCATCGCGAACGCGCGCGTGTCCTCCCACTGCGAGTCGACGAGCCGCGAGACCGCGACCTGCGCGACGCGATAGCGATCGATGGCGAGCGTCGCGATTCGCCATGCGCCCTGGCGCACGGCGAGGATCTCGTGGTTCGCGAGTCGCGCGATGTCGTCGAGGCCGAGGTCGTCGGGCCCGAGCTGACCGAGCAAGATGCCACCGGCCTCGCGCGCGTGCGGCGAGAAGGCGTTGACGAGGCGCATGATCATGGCCGGTGACTTCGCCGGCAGCACGTGCGCCAGCTCGGCGCGCAACAGCGAGACGATGTGCGCCGGTGCCCCCTCGGGCTGCTTCTGCATCAGCGCGTCGATCAGCGTGTCCGCGATCACGCGGCCGACGTCGGGGAACTGCTGCGCGATCGCACCGACGAGCGAGCGCGTGTGCTCGCGAAGCTCTGCGTTGGCCGACGTGGCGAACAAGATGATCGCCTGCGGATCATCTTTCGCGATCTCCGGCGGCAACGTCGCGAGGATGCGAGCCCCCGCGGCGCGCACGCCGGCGTGGGGCGATGCGAGCAGGCTCTCGAGGAGATCCGCGGGCAGCGAGTCGCGCTGATCGTGGCGCATCATGATCTCGCCCGCGAGCTCGCCGATCGCGGCGAGCGGATGCGCGATCATGTCGCGCAGCACGGTGGGCGGGAGATCCTTCAGCGGCTCGGCGAGGTGCGCGAGGATCACGCGCGCGGCGCCCGCGGCGCGTTCGTTCTCGCTCGCGTCTTCACCGTCGAGCGCGAGCAGGATCGCGAGCGAGCGATGCGCGGACGATCGCGCGACGGTGCCAGCGAGCGTGCGCCCGGTGAGCAGCGTGGTGGCGGCGTCGCGCACCTGTTGCGTGCGGCCCGTGACGAGCAGCGCGACGAGGTCCGGATCGGCCGCGGTGGCGTCGGGGTTGGCGGTGACCCAGCGGAGCACCCAGGCGTGGGCCTCGACGAGCTGCGACGACAGCGCACCGCGCGCGAGCATCGCGTTCATGGGGCGATGCTGGATCATGTCGAACACGAACCGCTGCGCGAGCGGGTGGCCGAGGCCGAGGACGCGCGCGACGGTGGCGTCGTCGAGGTTGTCGATGTACGGGCGATTCGCGCGCAGCGCCTTGGTGGCGAACTCGATCACGATCGCGGCGCGTGCACCGGCGACGAGCCGCCACAGCGCATCGGGAGAGCGATCCCACAGCGCCGGATAGCGCTCTTCGCGCTGCGCGGGCGAGGGCTTGCCGGGCCGGTAGTTGACGCACCTCCAGGCCGAGCGGCCATACGCGGCGCCGCGATAGCGCGCGCTCTGTCCGTAGATGATGTCATTCAGCGTGTGGTGCTTCGCGAACGCGTCGTACCAGTCGCTGCTGATCGTGCCCTGGAACACGCGACCCGCGTCCTCGTCGGAGTAGCCGAGGAGCCACGCGCTCGCCATCTGCGTGTAGTCGGGTGAGCCCGCGCGCGCGAGCCGGCGCAGGATGCGCGCCGTGCGACGGCGGAAGTAGCGACGCGTGCGCTCGCCAAACGGGCCGGAGTGATAGCCGTGGCCGTCCCACCGAGGTTGACCGCCGGTGTAGTCGTCGATGCGGCGCGCGACGCGAACGTACAGCTCGCCATCGCGAAGCACCTCGGCCATGCGGAACACGAGGCGCACGATCTGCGCTTCGGCGTTGTCGAGGCGAGACACGCGCGCGGCAGCGAGGATCGCGGGGCGCGCGACCGGGCTGTTCAGCAAGAACAGCGCGTTGACGCCGCTGCGCGCACTCGTGGGGTTGTCGCCGATCAGCTTCTCGACGGCGATCGCGAGCTCGTGAGCGCTGCCAGCATCGAGCGCCTCGAGGAGCGCAGCGGGCAGGCGAGAGCGCGCGAGCTCCATACCGCGCGCCGGATCGATGCGCGCGATCGCGACGCGCGCGATGTCCTTGACGTGCGCGGCGTACGCCGGCTCGGCGAGGATGCGCTCGAGGCGCGGCAGCGACGCGCGCGTGCCGCAACGCACGAGCGCGCTCGTGACGGTGTGCCACCAGCGTGTCGCTGCATCCTTGGACAGGTACTTCGGGATCGACTTGTCGAACAGCGCGAGCACGTACGGCTCCGCCTCGGTCAGATCGAAGTCGCCCGCGTGCCATACGGCGCGCCCGATCTCGGGACCCACGCCGGGGCCCGCGCGAAGGATCGCGATGATCGCGTCCTTCTTGCGACGATACGGATCGAGCGATCCACCACCACCGCCGCGATACGGTCCGCCACCACCGGGCGGTCCGCTTCCCCCGCCACTGGCACCCGCGCTCGCCGGTGGTGGTGCAGCCTGCCCGGGGGGCGGCGCGCCGACCTGATATCCGCCGGCGGTCTTCTCGTCGACGAGCTTCTGGAACACCACGCGCGCTCTGTCGAGCGAGAGCGGCAGCGCGGTCTTGGTGCCGTCCTTGAGGACGCTGCCGCGGCGACCGTGACGGAAGTTGACGACGTACTGATTCGCCGCGACCTCGACGAGATCGATCTCGTAGACCTTGTCCGATGCGCCTTCGCGGAACCACAGCCGCGACTGCTCGATCACCCGCACGCGCGCAGCCTACAACGGCGCGTGATACGCCCGTACGTGATGAGTCGTTTTTATGGGATGGTAGTTCCGGCGGAGATCGAATCCGCTGCATCCGAAACTCTCACTCGCTCGGAATATTCCGACCTCGTCGATCGACACCTCGGGATCAACGCCAGCTACTTCGGCGCGATCGACAAGACGCTCGCGGGCTTCGTGGTCCTCGATGACCAGGGCGACGACTACGTGCTGTATGACGCGCGCGACAGCAAGCAGCTCTTCTTCCAGGATCACGAGGACCGCCTCGTCTCTCTGACGTTCGACTCGCTCGCGGACAAGAAGACGGCCGAGGACGCCGTCGAGAAGGCAAAGGCCGAGGCCGACGACGAAGACAGCGTCGATGCACGCGAGATCCTGCGCTCGTTTCACACGTCCACCTCGCGAGGCACGCGGCGCGTGTCGACCCCGGCGCTGCTCGATCGTTATCAGTGGCTCGTCTGGATCCTCGCGCAGCCGATGGGGAGCAAGGGCAGACCGACGCAGTCCGCTGACGAGCTCGTGCGTGACGGCATCGGGCGGTTCCGCCAGATCTGGCCGCGCCGCGAGGAGCACGACGCGGTCTTCGAGTCGGAGCTGCCGGAGCTCGCGAGCGATCCGCACCTCGCGATCTATTGGATCCTGCACACCACGATGATCGGCGACGACGCGGGGCGCGCTCGCGTGCTCGCGGCCGTCGACACGTCGAACGAGCTCGTCGCCTCCTTCGCGACGCGCGTGGGTGGGCTCGGCGTCGCGGACGATCTGCCGATCGTGCCGGACTTCCGCGCGCGCCGCGCGCTCGCGCTGTCGTACGGACCGTTCGTCGACACGCAAGACAGCGTGGGGCTCGTGATCCTCCGCGCGCTCGAGACCGATCCGGACACCAAGGCGCTCGCGCATACAGGCGTCGTCCTCGATGCGCTCGCGACGGGCGAGCTCGAGACGTCGGTGCTCGTCGAGGTCCTCGCGCGGATCGAGAGTCACGGTCCGGCGGGCCTCGCGGTGTCGCTACTGCGCGCAGCGCTCGAACAGCGCGCAGGTGCGGCCACGAGCCCACACGCCGACGTCGTCGCGCGTCTGCTCGTCGAGTCCACCGATCCGTGGTGGCTGCAGCTCGAGGCGTTGTGGAGGGTGCACGAGCTCGTGACCGATGTTCGTTCCCTGGTCCGCGCGACGGAGTCGATCCTCGCGCATGATCGCTTTCACAGGCGCGCGATCACGATGGCGATCCGTGCGCGGAAGCTCGCGAACGAGGTCTCGTCGATCCTGGAGGCCGACCTCGCTGTCGCCGACCGCGCGCTGGCGCCGTACTCGGAGCTGATCAAGGACGACCCGAACCTCGACGAGGTGACGCGTGATCTCGACGATGAAACCGCGCACGCCGTCGCGTGGCGCATCCTGCAGCGGTCCACGCTGAACAAGCCGCAAGGGCGGGTGGCCGCGTGGGCGCTCGGCGTTGTCCTCGCGGGGGGCGATCCGCGGCGCGGGACGATCATCGGCCCGGCGATCGCGGGTCTCGATGCGTCCACGCAGAAGGAGGTGCTCGCCGACGTGAAGGCAGCGCTCGAGAAGGCCGACAAGCCCGACGAGCACCCGCTGCTCGACGTGCTGTTCGCGCTGCTCGACGTGCCCGAGCCGCCCGACGAGGACCTCAGCGCGTACCTGGGCACCGAGAAGACGAAGCAGGCCGCGCTCGTGACGTTGGCTCCTTGGTTCTGCCTGCCGTCCGTGTTCGAGCGAGTGATGGAGCGCGCGGAGCGTCCGCTCGGCAGGACGTTCATGGACCCGCTGTGGAACAAGCTGTTCAGCCCGTCCGAGAAGGAGTCGTTCGTGGCGGACAAACTCGATGCCGCGCAAGCCGCTCGCGCCGCGCAGGCGATGATCACGTGCATCCTCACCCACCGATCCACGCGCGCAACGCGGCGGGGCATCAGCTGTTCCGCTTCAGCCAGCCCGCCGCCGAGGAGTTCTTGATCTCGGCGCTCGCCGAGTACGGAGAGCGCTACGCGAGCTTGAAAGGTGAGGGCAAGGTCTTCGATCACGGAGCGACCGAGCGCAAGCAGCTCGAGGCTGTCGTCGCGAACCTCTACGCGGCGGTCCGCGGCCTCGGAACGCCGCGGTCGCGCACGGCGATCCTCGAGCGCTTGTTCACCGAGCGTCGATCGATCTGGCGCATGTGCAACGCGATCAGCGATATCTTCACACCCGAGCTGCACGCCGAAGCGCTCGCGCTCCTCGGCGAGCGCAAGGAGCTCCGCGCGGCCGCATTCTACGCGCACGCGCTCGCGAGCCACGTGAAGAAGGGGCCGCCGCTCGTCGATCTCGGTCGCGCGATCGCCGATCGGGATCCTTCGGCGGGCGACGAGCGCGATCGAGGCGCGTTCCGCTACGCGTTGATCGAGTGCGAGAAGGCCGCGCTCGACGCGAAGGACTACGAGCTCGTGCGGCGGCTGCACGCCGCGTCGGCGCGGATCGCCGAGGCGCCGATCGAACCCGACAATCGAGGTCGCGCCTTCGAGAACCCGCTCGAAGAGGCGGCCACCGCCGCAGAGCTCGCCGCCCACCGGACATTGTCCAACTCGTTGGACAAAAGTGGTGGATTTGACCAATTTCGCGAGAGTTTGGGGTCGGACCCCACCTGCTGCGAAAAGTGGTGGAATTGACCAGTTTCGGATTCAGCCGCCTATTCGAGCTTCGCGTAGGCGGCCTTGTCGAAGCCGACGATGACCTTGTCGCCGACGATGAGGATCGGACGGCGCAAGAGGTTCACCTCGCTCTCGACGGCCTTCGCGAAGTCTCTCGCCGATGGCGGATTCGCGACCCAGCCTCTCTCCTTCGCGATCGCGTGCCGCGTGTTGAGCACGGCGGCGACCGACCCGGCTTTCGCGACGATGTCCTCGACGGTAGCCGCCGCAAGACCGGTCTTCGCGTAGTCCACCTCTTGGATGTCGAGCTTTCGTTCGCGCAAGGAACTCCTCGCGTCACGACAGCTCGTTCACGTCTTCTTCAGGTAGAGCAGCATCGTGGGCCGACGCTATCAAAGGCTCTCGACAAAGGGCAGCACCGCGGCTGCGATCCGCTGACAACCGGTCGGCGTGAACGTCACGGCGTGCGAGGTCTCGAGCTCGATGCCCGCGTAGCGCTCGGCGCGCAGCTCCTCGCGCAGCGTCGTGCAGATCGCCGGACCGACGCCGGAGTACGGCTGGTTCGCGCGCACGTCGAGACCGGCCGTGCGCAGCTGGAACATCAGGCGCTCGGCGAGCTCGGCCTCGAACGCGTGGCTCGGATCGTAGAGCACGCCGACGTCGTAGGTGCGGTTTCGCGGATCGAGCGACGGATCGAAGCTGTGTGACGAGAAGTGCAGAACGCTGCCGCGATCGCGAAGCCGCGCGGCCACATCGCGGCGCACGGCGTCCCAGTACGGCTCGTGAAACATGGCGATGCGCGCCGCGCGCTCGCTCGGCGAGAGGCGCGCGTTGCCGGGCACGGGCGCGCCGTAGCTGTTTGCCGGGATGACGTCCGCGTGCGTAGCGGGGCGATTGAGATCCACGAACATGCGCGTGAATGCACCTGCGTGGACGGGGAGGCCGAGCACCTCGGAGATGTGCTCTGCGATCTCGAACGCGCCGTGGTCCCACCCGGACTGCGATTGACACGTGTCTCGATCGACGCCGAGGTCGACGTCGGGCGGCAACTGCCACGACGCGTGCTCGCAGGTAAGGACGACGCCGATGCTCACGCGACGACCAGCTTACAGCATCACGCGCCGAGCGAACGCAGGAACGTCAGCACGTGGGACCAGGCGTCGCTCGCGGCGTTCTCGTCGTAGATCGGGTTCGACGGGTTCGCGAACGCGTGCTCCGCGTCATAGCGATAGATCTTCGCGTCGACACCTGCTTGCCGCAGGCCCGCCTCGAATGCATCGATGGTCGTCGTCGGAATTCCCTTGTCCCTCGTCGCGAACACGCCCATCACCTTCGCTTTGATCGGTGCGAGCTTGGCTGGATCCGTGTCGACCTGACCGTAGTAGATGATCGCCCCCGCGAGCTCGGGATGCGCGAGGGCCGTCTTGAATGACCAGCCGCCGCCGAAGCACCAACCGATGACGGCTTTGCGCGTGGCTCGGATCTTCGCATCGCGCGACGCGTACTCGAGCGCTGCGCTGATCGTCGCGGCAGCCTTCACGTCGTCGACAGACTTCATCGCCGACATCGCGGTGTCGCGATCGGTAGCGACGACGCCGCCGTAGAGATCGACGGCGATCGCGGCCCAGCCCGCGGTCGCGAGCCGATCCGCCCAATGCTCGATGTGCTGGTTCTTGCCCCACCACTCGTGGATCACGACGATCGCGGGGAACGGACCCTGGCCGGACGGCACGCTCACGTACGCCTTGGTCCCCGCGATGTCGACGATCGTTCCTTGCGGCTCGAACGTTCCGGGCGCAGGCGCTGCCTCGTGCATCGCCTTGAACTCCTCCTCGGACAGCGGGCCCGTCGACGACGGACGCACGTCACTCGTTGGTGGCGGCGGCTCGGCGACCTTGGGCGACGACGACGAGCACGCGGCGAGCACGGCGAGGGCGATCACGATCCGCATGCGACGCTTTTAGCGCACGTCGGTAGCGCGCGGAACGATCGCGGCAGCGAGCAACGCCGAGACACCGACGACACCACCGTGGATGACGCCGACGTGCAGCGCGTCGGTCACGTGGCAATGCAAGTGAAGTACGAGACCTCCGAGGCTCCCGCCACCGGCGCCGAGCCCCGCTGCGACCCAGCGTGAGGCGACGGGGAGGGCGCCGCGCAAGAAGATCGCGCCGAGGACGACGGGAACGATCGCGGTCGCGACGCCGAGCTCGAGACACCAATGTCCATGCACGAAGCGCTCGGCACCGTACTCGACGCTCGACGCTCCGCTCGGATGGATCGCGAGACCGAGACCGACAAACCCGAGCGCCATCACGATCGAAGCGCCCCCCGCGAGCTTCCATCGCGGGATCATCGAGCCGGCGGCCGGCACGATCGCCCACGAGATCGGCAGCGCGAATCCGACGAGCCACAGCGCACCCGCCGCGAGCATCCAGCCCATCGGCAGTTCGCCTGCATCGTCGCGCACGCTGACGATCGCGAGGAGCCCGGCGCCGTAGAGCAGCGAGATACCGACGAGCTTCGCGAGCTGCGTCATCGGTCGCCGCGCCGGCACCGCCGAGAGCGAGCGGAGCTCTGCCTCGAGCGCGGCCGACATCGGCGGCGGCACGAGGTCCGGCAGATCGAGCGGATCGTGATCGCTCACGACGCCACCTTCTTGGATTTCGCGCCGAGGAGCGAGCGCAGCGCCTCGTAGCCGCGATGGGCACGCACCTTCATCGCGCCGACGGTGGTGCCCGCGATGTCGGCCGCCTCGGCGACGCTCTTGCCCTCGAGCTTGGTCAGCACCACGGCTTCGCGCTGCTGCTCGGGAAGCGACGCGAGCGCATCGAGCGCGGACTTCACTTCCTCGGGATCCGCGACGCTTTGGCGCGTGCCTTCCTGCGCACCGCCGATGTCCGCGCGCACCTCGGGCAGCTCGTCGTCGGCGCTGACACGGACGACCGCGCGCTTGTCCCTACGGACCGCATCGATGAACGTGCGATGCGCGATCGAGTACATCCACGGCAGCGGATCGGCGCCCCGCACGTAGGCGCCGCGGGCGCGATGGACCTTCAGAAATGTCTGTTGCAAGAGGTCATCGGCGAGGGCGCGGGTTCTGGCCATCTTGAGGAGATATCCGTACAAGCGCGGCGCGACGGCGGCGTAAAGCTCGCGAAATGCGTGCGCATCACCGTCGACGTACCTCGCCATGAGGTCTCTGAGCTCGGCCATCCCGACCGCTTGGGGTATACGCCCGAGGACCCGCTCGGTTACAGGCTTTGGCGATCCCGATCGCTTGCGAAACCGAGCGCAGTTGCCCGATAACTCGCGCATGTCTGCAGGTCGCACCAAGCGCAAGCTGAAGAATCGCCCGAAGTTCAAGATCGCTCGCCGTCTCAAGGGCCGCAAAATGAAGTCGAAGAAGAAGGCGGCGCACAAGCGCGGCCTCGGTCGCTCCAAGAAGCGCCGCCAAGCCCGCGGCAAGAAGTGACGCCTCGCTTGGAGCTCGTTCAGAGCCCGATCAGCGTCCACGCGATCAGAAGCTGACCCGCGAAGTACGTGGGGAGGCCCCACATCCGATTGACGACCGTTCGCTTCACGAACTTGTCGCGCGCGACCGCGAGGTCCGAGACGAAGAACAGCGCTGCGCCGATCACGAACAGGCAGCGCTGCGGCTCGGGCAGCGCATGCCCGCGCGCGACCGCGATCGCCGCGACGACCATCGCCACGATCGCGATCACGTAGACCACGACGGGGATGCGCATCTGCTGATGCTTGGTCGCCAGCTGCGGCCACAGCCACCCGACGAGCGCGACGCCACCTGCGACCAACGGAATCGCCGCGAAGATGCCGGCCGCGCCGAGCCAGGCGTCGACCGACAGCGCCCGCGATGCGGCGACGATATACGCGACGTGTCCGCCGAGGAATGCGACGAGCCCTGCGAGGAACGCGCGGCTACTTCGCCCGAGCAGCAGGATGTCGCCGACCGCGCCGAGCACGAGGCCGATGAGGATCCACGTCGCGAACGACTCGTACGCCGCGCTGACCTTCAGCGCCTCGAGCCCGATCATCACGAACGACGCGGACGCCATGAACTTCGAGATCGCGCGGATCTTGTCGTTGCCGGCGACCTCGGCGCCGACGAGCGCGAGCGTCGACACGGCGCAGATGACGGTGAGCATGATCAGCATGCCGGACTCCATCCCGCGAGCGCGCAGGCAACCAGATCGAGGCGGTCTTGCCCCCAGAACAGATGCGTCCCGTTCACGACGAACGTGGGAACGCCAAACGCGCCGGCCGCGTGTGCGGCGGTGGTGTTCTCGACGAGCCGCGCCTTGATCGCCGGCTCGCTGATGCGCGCCATCCACGCCTCGGGCAGCTGCGTCTCGACGAGGATCTGCGCGAGCGTCGCGCTATCCTCGAGGTCGCGCTGCTCGGCCCACATCGCGCGACCGAGCGCGAGCGCGAGCTTCACACCATCGTCGAACGACTGATCCGCGGCGAGGATGGCGAGGCGCTGTGCGCTCACGGTGCGCTGCGGAAACTTCGTCGGCATCGCGAACGGCTGTCCCCACCAGCGTGCCCATCGCGCCATCTCCGACCCCACGTAGCGCTGCTTGGCCACCGGCATCGCGAACCACGGAACGTTCGCTTGCTGGATCTCCTTGAACAGTCCGCCGAGGAGGATCGGCACGAGCCGCGGCGTCACCCCGCTTCTCTGCGCGAGGGCACGGAGCTGCGTCAGCCCGAGATACGCGAACGGGCTCGACACGTCGAAATAGACGTCGAGCGTGGCGCCGTCGGGCGCGCGCGACGCGTCGATCGTGCGTGGGCCACCGGGCGGCGGATCGCGATCGGGATCCCACCCCGCGAGCACGGCCTCCACCCACGCGATGCGGTCCTGCCCCCACAGAAGCAGCGGCCCCGCTTCGCGGCGAACGATCCACGCGGGCGCGCCGAAGATGCCGAGCGCGATCGCTGCGTCCGTACGCGCGCGGAGCTCGTCCTTGATGGCGTCACTCTCCGCGGTCGCAAACGCGGACGCCGGATCGATGCCCGCACCTGCGAGCGCCGCGCGAATCACCGCATCCTGCGTGATGTCCTCGGCCCGCTGCCAGTAGGCGGCGTAGAGGGCGTGGATCGCCGCCGGCCACTCCCGGCGCGGCAGACCGAGCAGGACCCGGAGCGCGCGGACCGTGCGCATGGGGTGGGCATCGGGGATCCGGAATGGGGCGCCGATCACCTCGGCCCACCGCTGCATGTCCGCTGCGTTGTGACACGCTTTGGCGGCCGATAATGTGGCCATCGGTCCGTCCCCTGCGCCGATCCCGCGGAAGACCCCGCCGAGGAGCATGGGACGCCAATCGATCTCGATACCTCGGGCCTCTAGCCGAGATGCCTGCTGCGACGCGAGGTACGCGTAGGGACACGAGAAGTCGAACCACAACTCCAGCACGTTCGGGGAGCTTTGCACGGCCGGGTGCGGCCGTGTAGGGCATCGCGGTGCGCGACCCCGACAACCCGAGACGAAGGTGAGCACGCAGATCAGAGAGCAAAACGGACTTTCATCGGCATTGCGCGGACGCTAGAATTATCCCCAGTCGGACATGGCCAAGTTGGTCGACGGATTTAAAGACGGGAAGCCGGACATGGGTCGGAGGACCTTTCTCGTTCCGGAGAACCACGCAGAGGTCCTCGCGCTCCTCTATCACGAGCAGACCGGCATCGTCGGTGGACTCCCCGTGGGTCCGGTGACGACCGATCCGTTCGGTGCGCATGGCATCCGCATGTACCCGGATCAAGATCCCGTGGTGCTCGAGGAGACGCGCCGCTACTTCGAGAAGCTGGCCGAGCGCTTCTCCAACGACCTACCAAAGGCGTGACTCGTACGCGGTAGCGGGGTAGGGTCGCCAGCGTTCGTTGGTATCGAGATCGATTTGCTTCGTATTGGATTGTTGGTCGCGGTAGTCGCCGGGTGCAGCGGAAAGCAGACGCCCAGCGCCGCCTGTAGCAAGGACGTGGATTGTCGCGATCCGCGGATCTGCGAGCGCGGCGTTTGCGTCGATCCGCGCTCCGCCGTCGACGATCCGAACGCGACACTCGTCCTGCCCGACGCGTCGACCAATCCGGGGCCCGTCGCGGGCGCGCCCCCGTTCGCGATGTTCGGCGGCGATGCGATGCACACGGGACGGCGCGGTGGTCCTGCTCCGCAACGCGCGCCGAAGGAGCTGTGGAAGCAACCGGTCGGTGGTGTGGCAGCGGGCTCGCCGACCATCGGTCCCGACGGAACGATCTACGTGGCCTCGCATGAAGGCGCGCTCTACGCGTTCGATCCGAGCGGCGCGCAGAAGTGGAAGTTCGCGATGGGCGATCGGTCGTGGAGCACGCCCGCGGTCGCCGAGGACGGAACGATCTACGTCGGGTCCGACGACGATCATCTCTATGCGGTCACCAAGGACGGCACGGCGAAGTGGAAGCTTCGCCTCGGCGCGTGCGATCCGAACGGCTTTGGCCCCGAGTCGTCGCGCTGCGATGTCGATGGTGGACCCACGATCGGCCCCGACGGAACCATCTACGTCGGCGGCGATGGCATTCACGCCGTGTGGCCCGACGGGACGCTGCGTTGGAAGCTCGCGACGAGCCAGCACGTCGCATCCACGCCAGCGATCGGCCCCGACGGCACGGTGTACGCCGGCTGTCAGGACGACGCGCTCTACGCGGTCGCGCCCGACGGCACCAAGAAGTGGGAAGTTCGCACCGGTGGTGACATCGATGCGTCTCCCGCGATCGGCGCCGACGGAACGATCTATGTCGGCAGCGACGATCACGCGCTCTGGGCGATCAAGCCCGACGGTAGCGTCGCGTGGAAGATGCTCGCGCAAGACGACATCCGCGCTGGCGCCGCGATCGGTGCGGACGGCACGATCTACGTGGGCAGTCACGATCGTCGTCTCTACGCCGTCGCTCCGGACGGCAAGGTTCGCTGGAAGGTCGCGGCCGCCGACAAGATCAGCGCGACGCCCGGTATCGCCACCAACGGCATCATCCTCGTCGGAGCCGAGGACGAACATCTCTATGCGATCGCGCCCGACGGCACGCTGTTGTGGCACCTGCCACTCGGTGGCGACGTCGACACGACGCCCGCGATCAGTCGCGACGGCACCATCTACGTCGCCGGCGACGACGCACATATTCACGCATTTCGTTAAGTAAGTAAGGAATCACATGTCTACGATTACTCGACAGGCCGTCTTGGAAAGCCTGTCTCGCCTGGTCACGCCGGGTATCAAGTTCATCGCGCTCGCCGACGAGCTGGGCGCACGCAAGCACGAGTACAACACGCTGAAGAAGGTCATCGCGGACCTCGTCGCCGAGGGCACCGCACGACAACTGCCGGGTGGCGCCTATGCGCTCGCTCCGCTGGGACGCGCCGCGGATCGCAAGACCGCGCCCAAGCCAAAGGAAGAGCGCGAGGAGTACGACCCGCCCGACGAGCCCTTCGCGAACGTCGCGAAGCCCTCGTCCAAGCCGACGTCGCCCAAGGCGGCTCCGAAGAAGGGCGCGCTTCCGTGGGGCAAGAGTGCGAAGGTCGCGCCGCCAGCGCCGAGGAAGGCGCCGCGTCCGCCGTCGGGAAAGACGATCTATCGCGGCGAGTACGATCCGGAGACCGGCGAGATCGTCGCGCCTGGCGAAGCACCCGCACCGGCGACACCGGAGTTTGCCGACGACATCGCGAAGGACGATCGCATCATCGGACGCATCACCGTCCACCCGGCCGGCTACGGCTTTGTCGCGACGGAGTGTGGCGAGACGGTGTTCGTGCCCGCGAAGTATCGCGGTCTGTCCCTCGACGGTGATCGCGTCGCGGTCGATACGTGGCCCGGCGTGCGCGGCACCGAGGGACGCGTCACCGAGGTCCTCGCTCGCGGTCGTGCGCGGTTGACCGGCATCCTTCGCAAGGTCGGTCGCGCGGTGTTCCTCGAGCCGGATGATCCACGCATCTCGAGCGACTACGGACGCGTGCACCTCGACGACGCGCCGCAGGGCAAGGATGGCGATGCGATCGTCATCGAGATCACGCGCTATCCGGACGCCGCGCGCAAAGAGATCGCTGGAAAGCTGCTCAAGGTGCTCGGCGATCCGGACGATCCGCGTACGGAGATCGAGAAGATCCTCGTGACCGCGCAGATTCCGATGGAGTTCCCCGAGGAGGCGCTCGCGCAAGCAGCGAAGACGCCGCAGGAGCTCGGCCCGAACGACCTCGCGAACCGCATCGATCTACGCGATCGGCGCTTCTGCACGATCGATCCCGAGACGGCGCGCGACTTCGACGACGCGCTGTGCATCGAGGACGGCCCGCATGGCGGACCGCGCGTGTGGGTCGCCGTCGCGGACGTCTCTCACTACGTGCGCTGGAGCGACGCGCTCGACAAGGAGTCCACGATCCGCGGCGTCAGCGTGTACTTGCCGGATCGCGTGATCCCGATGCTGCCGCATCAGCTGTCGGCGGGCATCTGCTCGCTCAACCCGATGGTGGATCGCTGCGCGATGGTCGTGCGTCTCGACTACAACGACGACGCCGAGCTCGTCGACGTTGGCTATGCCGCCGCGGTGATCAAGTCGAAGGGACGGCTCGATTACCCGGGCGTCGCTGCCGCGCTCGAAGGCGACTTCCGCGGCCGCCGCGAGATGTACCGCCAGTGGATCGACGAGCTCGAGCGCCTGAACACGCTCGCCAAGAAGCTGCGCACCAAGCGCCGCGCACGCGGTGCCCTCGAGCTCGAGATCGGCGAGGCGAAGGTGATCCTCGACGCCGACGATCCGCGCCTCGTGCGCGATGTCGTGAAGTCCAAGGGCGACCCCGCGGTGAAGGGCGCCTACGAGCTCGTCGAGGAGTACATGATCGCGGCCAACGAAGCGGTCGGGAGCTTCTTCCGCAAGCGCGGCGCACCCACGGTGTGGCGCGTGCACGCTCCACCGAAGCAAGATCGCGTCGCGCAGCTCGCGGAGCTCCTCGGCTCGTACGGCATCATCGTCGACGTCGACGAGGCGGTCACACCACTCGGCATGAAGGCGGTGCTCGATCAGATCAACGAGAAGCCCGGCGCCGCGGCGCTCGGGTTCCTCGTGCTGCGCACGCTCACGCAGGCGGTCTGGGACACCGTGCCCGTCGGTCACTTCGGTCTCGCCTCCGGCGACTATCTGCACTTCACGTCACCGATTCGTCGCTATCCCGATCTGCTCGTGCACCGGCTGCTCAAGTTCCACCTGCACAAGGACGGACAACCGTCGGGGGACGGCTACTCCAAGCCGCCCCCCGCGGTCGAGACGCTGTCGGAGCTCGCTCGCAATGCGAGCATGCAAGAGCGCCGCGCGATGGAAGCCGAGCGTGAAGCCGTGGCGATGTACCGCGCGTACCTCATGCGCGAGCAAGTCGGCGAAGAGTTCGAGGGCACGGTCTCTGCGGTCACCTCGTTCGGTGCATTCGTCGAGATCGACTCGCCGTACGTCGAGGGCCTCATCAAGCTCGAGTCGCTCGGCAACGAGCCGTTCGCGTACGACGAGGTGCACATGCGCCTCTCCGGGCGCAAGACCGGTCGCTCGATCGAGCTCGGCGACAAGGTGAAGGTGCAGATCGCGAATGTCAGCGTCGTGCGCCGCCGCATCGAGTTCCTGCTGATCGCGACGGCGAAGTCCAACAAGGATCGACCGCAGCTCACACCGAACCCGCGCGTCGGTCTCGCGAAGCAGAAGAAGGCAGGTCGCGAGGTCGATCGCGCGCAGCAGGGACGCGCGGGTCGCGCGGGACGCGACACAGAGCGCACGAGCGGCAAGCCGACCGGTAAGGGCGGCAAGTTGATGCTCGGCGTCTCGCACCGCGGCATGTCCGCGCGTGGTGGCGGGGACGACGCACCGCGCGGTCGGGGCAAGCCGAGCAAAGCGGTCAGCAAGAAGCGCCGCTGAGCACGACGTGCGGTGACGCCGCGTGGCGCGCGGGTCTAGGCGCGATGCCGACGAGGATGGCGGACGTGGCGGATCAGAACAAACGCCATCGTCACGAGGGCAGCGACCGCGAGCGTCGCGAGCAGAAGTAGCAGCAAGCTCGCGCTCGTAGCGTAGCCCTCGCGCACCACGTCAGATGCACTCGCAGACCACGTGATGGAGTCAACTCCGCTCACGCTACGAGCTCATGCATCTCGCGTGCTGGCGCGACTACCGTGCCGCGAGCGCTTCGAGGAGCTTGCGCCGCGTGATCGGCTTCGCGACGAGCGCGTGCACGCCGAGGTCGCGCGCGCGACGGCGATGCTCCGGGTTCGCGCGCGAGGTGATGATCACGATCGGCGTGGTCTTGAAGCGCTCTTCTTTGCGGAGCCGCGTGATGAGATCGAAGCCGTCGACGTTGGGCATCTCGAGGTCGGTCACGATCAGGTCGTAGCGGAGGCCGCGCGTCATCTGCAATGCACGCGCGCCATCCTCGGCGACATCGACGATCCAGCCCTCGCGTCCGAGCATGGAGGTCATCGCTTCGCGGATCGCGCGCGAATCGTCGACGACGAGCGCGCGTCCTGCGAGCACGACGGGAGCCGAGCCCGGATCCATCGCGGCCTCGGGCGCATCGGGGTGCGCGCGCCGCACGAGCTGCGCAGGATCGAGGATCAGCTGCACCTTGCCCGATCCACTGATCGTCGCGCCCGCGTACAGCGTGAGCGGAGCGAGCAGGGGACCGAGCGGTTTGATGATGATCTCGCGCGGACCGATGATCTTGTCGACGGTGCACACGAGCCGCTTGCCGGCGAAGGAGACGACCACGCCGGGCCGTCGCTCCGTCGCCGACGCGTGCCCGATCAGCTGATCCAGCCGCAGGACTGGCAGCACCTCGTGGCGAACCGATGCCGTCGTCGCGAGCGCGTCGACCATCGTCGTGTCCACGACGTGGACATTGGGGATCGCGTAGACCTGCCCGCCGATCTTGAACAGCATGGCCTGCGCGAGCGCGGTGGACAGCGGCAAGCGCAGGGAGAACGTGGTGCCGCGGCCCGGCATCGACGACACCTTCACCTCGCCGCCGAGCCTGGAGACCGTCTCGCGCACGAGGCCCACGCCGATGCCGCGCCCGGCGAGCTCGTCGGCGTCGCCGCGGATCGACACGCCCGTGCCGAGGAGCGCGTCGAGGATCTCGTGCTCGTTCGCGAGCTGCGCGCGCGTCGGTGACCACCGGCCCATGGTGACGAGTCGCTCGCGCAGGGCATTCGTGTCGATGCCACGACCGTCGTCGGAGATCTCGAGCACGAGGAGGTTGCCGTCTTGTCGCGCGCGGATCGTGATCGTCGCGGTGGGTGGCTTGCCGCGTGCGGCGCGCTCGTCGGGAGGCTCGACGCCGTGTGCCACCGCGTTGCGCAACAGCTGCGTGATCGGATCCAGGAGCTGCTCGGCGACGGCCTTGTCGAACTCGGTGTCCTCGCCGACGGTCTTCAGCTCGACGATCACGCCGGTGGCGCGCCGAAGCGCGCGCAGCGTTCGTGCCGCATGCAGGAACAGGTTGCGCGCGCTGTCCATGCGGATGCGCGTGAGCCCGCGCTGCAGCTCGCCGATCGTGCCGCGCAGCGCTTCGATCTCGTCGAGCAGCGCCGCCGTGGTCTGCGAGAGCAGGGCGGCTTGCCCGGCGAGCTCGCCTTCGGCTTGCACCAGCGTCGAGCGATTCGGCGTGCTCGGCGTGTCGAGAGCGTCGTGTAGGCTCTGTCGCGTGCGTGCGAGATCGCGAGCCAGCGTTCGCAAGAGCTGCACGCGTCGCTCGATGCGCGTGCGATCGAACAGCAGCTCGCCCGCGCTCGACATCAGATCGTCGATGCGCTCGGGCTCGATGCGAAGGAGCGCTTTGGGCTCGGGGGCGGGCACGCCCTCCGGCGGAACCTCGAGCACGGGCTCGGGCGGCGGCTCGACAAACGGAAGCGGCATCGATGTCGGCCGGCGGTTGGGGCGGGCGATGAGATCGATCTGATCGCGCAGCGTCGCCTCGACCACCTCGCTACCTGGCTCTCCCGCGAGCTCCATGTACGCGCGAAGTCCGTCGGTGACCTCGACGAGTTGATCGGCGGTCCTGTCGGTCCACGGGTTGGGCTCGCGCAAGAACATCGCGAGCGCGCTCTCGAGCCGATGCGAGAGGTCGACCATCGCGGAGAGCCCCACGGTGCCGGCCGCGCCTTTGAGCGTGTGCGTGACGCGCATCATCTCGGTCAGCGCGTCGGGCGTGGGGCGCGCCGAGCCACCAGCGAGCACGCGCGTCGTGACTTGCTCGAGCGCGTCTTGCGCCTCGGCACGGAACAGCTGACGCAACATCGCCAGCTCGTCGGGATCGAAGTCGAGCTCGCCCTCGCTCACGGCCCTCCCGGAGCGCCCGGTTCCAAGCTGGGCTCCGTCGCCGCCGCCGTGATCACTTCCTGCGCTCGCCGGACGAGGTGTCCGGGATCGAGCAGCGTGAGGGGCCGACCGCCCGCATCCGCGAGCGCGCCGTCATCCGTCTCGAGCAGCGATGCGACGTGATCCACTTGATCCACGCGCAGCGCGCACACCACACCATCGGTCTCGATCACGAGCGCGCCGTCCCCCTGACGCGCGGCGGGACCGGGCGAAAGCTCGAGCAACGCGCCGACGTCGAGCACCGGAAGGATCTGCCCGTGCAAGTTGCACACGCCGCCGAGCGCCGCCGGTGCCGTGGGCACACCCGTCACGAAGCCGAGGCTGACGACCTCGCGCACCCAGCGCAGCTCGAGCGCATAGCGCGCTCCGCCCACCGCGAAGACGATGACGTTGCGAAGCTCCGCCACCTGCGGAGCATATCCGACTACGACGCGGCTTTGGACTCGAGCACGAGCTCGGGCCGCGCGCGATGCTCGACCACCTCGCGGGTGACGACACACTCCTTCACGCCGGTCAGCGACGGGATCTCGTACATCACGTCCAGCATGACTTCCTCGACGATCGCGCGAAGACCACGCGCACCGGAGTTACGGCGCGAGGCCTCTTCCGCGATCGCAGTGAGCGCGTCGGGACGGAAGCTGAGCTTCACGCCCTCGAGCTCGAGGAGGCGCTGGTACTGCTTGGCGATGGCGTTCTTGGGCTTCCACAGCACCTCGGTCAGCGCGTCGACGTCGAGCGCGTCGCACGACACGATGACCGGGAGGCGGCCCATGAACTCGGGGATCATGCCGAACTTGATCAGATCTTCGGTGCGCGCTTGCCGGCGCAGCTCGTCCTTGTCGTCCTCGGCGGTGGACATCTGCGCGCCGAAGCCGAGGCCGCGCTGGCCCGTGCGACGACGAACGATGTCCTCGAGTCCGTTGAAGGCGCCGCAGCAGATGAACAGGATGTCCGTCGTATCGATCTGGATCAGCTCCTGCTGCGGGCGATTGCGCGCGCCATCGGGGGTGATCGTGGCGGTCTTGCCCTCGAGGATCTTGAGCAGCGCTTGCTGCACGCCCTCGCCGGACACGTCGCGCGTGGGAGACGGCGAGCCGCCCTTGCGCGCGATCTTGTCGATCTCGTCGATGCAGATGATGCCGCGTGCGGTCTTCTCGACATCGCCACCGGCCGCACGGAACAGCGCCTTCACGACGCTCTCGACATCTTCACCGACGTAACCGGCCTCGGTCAGCGTGGTGGCGTCGGCGACAGCGAACGGAACGTCGAGCTTCTTGGCGAGCGTCTGCGCGAGCAGCGTCTTGCCCGAACCGGTCGGCCCGATGAGCAGGATGTTGCCCTTCTGCAGCTCGACGTCCGACGACTTGCCGCGCATGCCGATGCGCTTGTAGTGGTTGTAGACGCCGACGGACATCGCACGCTTCGCGTCCTTCTGACCGATGACGTAGCGATCGAGCTCCTCGACGATGGCGCGCGGCGGCGGATACTTCGGACGCTCTGACGCTTCTTCCTTCGCGAGGATGTCGTTGCACAGAGTCACGCACTGATCGCAGATGAAGACGCGCGGTCCCGAGATCAGCTTTCGCACCTCGCGCCGCTGCTTTCCGCAGAAGGAGCAGTGGAACTCTTCCATCCAGCGCCAATTCTTACATCTTCCGCGGCCCAGGCAATACCCCCGAACGACAACTCGTCGGCACGATCGGGTAGGACCGTGAAGTACACGTTAGGAGCGGCTTGACGCGGGAGCGATGCGAAGGGGATCACTCGGAGCGTGCGCGTCATCGTGATCTGCGGGGACCCCGAGCAAGCCTCCGAAAGTGGCTCGGTGGCGACGGTCCTCACGGACCTCGGGTGCCGGGTGACCCTCGGGCGCTTCGATCTGGGCGGGCTCGATCTCGACGAGATCGCCGAACGGCCTTCGAACGTCATCGTCGTCGAAGCCGCCGATGACATCGTCCGCGCACAGAAGACGATCAAGCGCCTTCGCGATGATGGGCCGCTCGTCGAGACCCCGATCCTCGTCGCGGTGACGGTCGCGCGCTTGCCCGCGCTCGACTTCTCGATCGGCTTCGATGACTTCGTCTTGATGCCGATCGTACCCGCCGAGCTGTACAGCCGCATGCGCCAGCTCGATTGGCGCACTGCGACGTTTGGCTCCGACGAGGTCCTCAAGATCGAGGACCTGGTCATCGATATCGCGGGCTACGAGGCTCGGATCGCGGGGCGCCGGCTCGAGCTAACGCACCAGGAGTTCGAGCTCTTGCGGTACCTCGCCCAGCACCGCGGGCGGGTGTTCACGCGTGAGGCGCTCCTGGAGCGGGCGTGGGGGTACCGCTACGTGGGCGGGACACGGACCGTCGATATCCACGTCCGCCGGGTCCGCGCCAAGCTCGGGGAGCAAGGTTCTCTGATCGAGACCGTCCGCAACGTCGGGTACAAGATGCGCGGTTGAGTTACGATGGCCGAAGTGGCGGGGCGAGCCTCGATCGTCGGTGCTGCCGTGACGCACGTGGGAAACGTGCGCGAGCACAACGAAGATGCGCATTTCTTCGACGCAGACCTCGGCGTGTTTCTGGTCTGCGACGGCATGGGCGGTCACGCGGCCGGCGAGGTCGCGAGCGCGATCGCCATCAAGACGATCCGCGAGAAGTGGGCGGACCCCGAGCTGCTCGAGGTCGCCGATGTCTGGCTCGCCCGCGGCACGGCGATCGCCAAGAAGCAGCTGATCGATTGGCTGCGCGACGGAGTGATCTCCGCGCACCAGGCGATCATCGGAGAGGCCGAACGCGACACCGCCAAGAGCGGCATGGGCACGACGCTCGTCGGCGCGATGGTCGTCGGCACCGAGCTCTTGTTCGCGCACGCCGGCGATTCGCGCGCGTACATCGTCCGCGATGGCATCGCGATGCAGCTGACCGAGGATCACACGCTGCTCCAGCGGCTCCTGACCGCAGGCATCGATGTCGACGTCTCGGGCGACGGCGCGCGCTTCCGCAGCATGCTGACCAACGCCCTCGGCATCGGCCAGGAGTGCAAGGTCGCCACCTTTGTCGTGCCGCTCGCGGACGGCGATCGCTTCCTTCTGTGCAGCGACGGCATCAGCGAGTACGTGCAAGAGAACGAGGTCGGCGAGGTGCTCACCAAGCAGCCGAGCCCCGCGCGCGCGGCACAGAAGCTCGTCGATCTCGCGCTCGAGCGCGGCGGCGGTGATAACGCGACGGCCGTCGTGGTTCGTGTGCTCGAAGCGGGCGAGGATCCGGTGCCCGCCGAGCAGCGCCGGCGCGACGACCTCTCGATCAGCTTGTGCGAGCTGTGGACCGAGAAGGTCTCGCCGCAACAGCGCCTGCGCGCGCTGCGCATCGCGATCTGGCGCGACCACGCGGCGGGCGCGCAGCTCCCGGCGCACACGCTCGGCGATCGCGTCGCGTGGATCATCGTCGAGGGCGAGGTCGCGTGGGAGGGCGAGCCGTGCGGGCCGGGCGCGCTGATCTATCCCGAGTCGCTCGTCGCCGGATCGGCGCCGCCGGATCGCGGGGACATCGCGGTCGCGCGGAGCGACGTGCGCGCCATCGCGATCCGCAGCGACGATTGGCGCGAGCTCACCGAGGATGACGCCGAGCTGGGCGAAGCGCTCCTCGAGAGCCTCGCGGCGATCATCGCCGAGCGGCAGAAGTCACGCGCGAACCAAGCGACGCGTCGCGATGTCGATACTGCGATCGCGCGCGCGACCACGCATGACACGTCGCCCGATGCGCTCGCCGCGACGTTGCCGCCCGGCACGAGGGCGCCCGTGATGCCGCCGATCGACGCCGAGCCCAAGCGCGTCGTGCGTCCGCTCGGCTCCACGGGAGTCTCCGAGGACGGCGATACGGTGGAGCGACCTGCGGTCGATCTCGCCGCCGTTCGCGCGAGTATGCCGCGGCAAGCGCAGTCGCGGCCTCCGACGGAGCCGGAGATCGAGGTGCAGATGGAGATCGAGGCGGACCTTCCGCCGCCGAACGCATCGACCGAGTTCTCGGCGGACGAGGAGGGCCCGACGCACGTCATCGAGGCCACGCTCGAGCCCGCTCGCAAGAGCGAGTGATCGACTACGGGCGGGTGTAGTCCGTCAGCTCCATGACGATGTCGCCGAGCTCGGTCGCTGCGACCACCTTGAGCGGCACGCGGTCCGCGTCGTCCGACAGCCACACGGTGAACGTACGCGCGGCCTTCGTCGTCTCGAGCTGCATGTTCGGCCTCGCGCGATACGACTTGCCGTGATAGACGACCGCGCGCCGATTTCCGAGGCTCGTTCCGATCTCCGCGTCGCCCGCGTGCGTGACATCGACGCGCCACAGACGGCGGCCGCCGATCACGTAGACCGTGCGCTGCGCGCCCTTGTGGCCCTTCCAGCCGCGCAGCTGCGCCATCGCCGTGTGTGCGTCGAACACCGTGACGTTACCGAAGTTCAGCACGAGCTGCTTCGGCGCCGGATCGTTCGCGCGCTGGTACGTGACATCCGCGCGCGAGCCATGGAACTTCGCGGTCGCGGTCATGCGCTTGTCGCCGTTGACGAGCGTCGCGTCGAGCGAGAGGGGCTTGCCGGTGGCGACATCGATCATCGTCGTCGCCTCGTCGCTGATCTTCTTGATCAGCGCGGCGGCACCCGCGGTCGCAGCGCGCGACTTCACCATCACGACCTCGTTGCCGTCGACGACGCCGATCTCGCCGACCGCGAGCTGCGCTTCTCCTGCGAGCACGCCGGCGAGATGCACCTCGAACGCCATCGTCTCGCCAGGGTTGATGCCGAGCACGGTCTGCGCCTCGATCGGCGGAGCGACTTGCCCGGGATCCTGCGCGGTCATGGCGTCCGCGCCCGCGCACCCGACAAGACAGGCCAACAAGAGTGCGCGCCCCATGCTTCATGGTTGAGGCAAACCGCGGGTCCTGGCAAGCAGTGATAGCGTCACCGCGTGGAACGGGTCACGAAGCTCGGCATCACGCTGGGCGACCCAGCCGGCATCGGTCCCGAAATCGTCGCGGCGACCCTCGCTGCGGCGTCCGATGAATGGCGCCAGCGCATCGTCGTCTATGGCGATCGCGAGCCGCTCGAGCGCGGCGCGCGCGCGATGGGCGTCGCGCTGCCCGACGTCACCATCTTCGGCGACGGCACCGGCGCGTCCGTCGAGCCGGGCCATCCGAGCGAGCAGGGCGGCGCCGCGCAAGTCGGCTACCTCGAAGCGGCGGTCGCGGCTGCCACGCGCGGTGAGATTTCCGCGATCGCCACGGCGCCCATCTCGAAGACATGGGCCAAGCGCGCGGGCTTTGCATTTCCCGGACACACCGAGATGCTCGCAGAGCGCTTCGGCGCGGAGCATGTCGTGATGTTGTTCGCGGGCCCGCGCTTGAAGGTCGCGCTCGCGACGATCCACGTGCCGCTCGCAGAGGTCGCGCGAACGCTCACGACGCACTCGCTGCGCGAGACGATCGAGCTCCTCGCAGAGTCGTGTGTTCGCGACTTCGGCATCGCATCGCCGCGCGTGGGGATCGTCGGGCTGAACCCGCACGCCGGTGAAGGTGGCCTCCTCGGCAGCGAGGATGCATCGATCATCGCGCCCGCGCTCGTCGAGCCTCTGCCGCCGGCACGGCTGTCCGGACCGCTGATCCCCGACGTCGCGTTTCGCGATGCGCTCGACCAGAAGTACGACGCGCTGGTCGCGATGTATCACGACCAGGGGCTCATTCCGGTGAAGCTCGTCGACTTCGAGGAAGCCGTGAACGTCACGCTCGGCCTACCGATCGTGCGCACGTCGCCGGATCACGGCACCGCGTACGACATCGCCGGACGCGGTGTCGCGCGGACGATCAGCATGCAGCGCGCGGTGTCACTCGCGTTCGAGATGAGCGCGCGCCGCCGCTGATCACTCGCTCGATGCGTCGAGCGTCGTCGTGATCGCATCGCTCGCGGGCCAGAAGCGCACGAGACCGTGCGGCGAGATGCGCTGACTACCGGGCAAGAGCGACTGCACCGTCGTGACGAGGTTCCCGAGGTACGGCGTCGTGAACTGATCGCTGCCGCTGTTCACGTGATGCACCTCGGACCACAGCGACGAGCCGAGCGACACGAGGTGCGTCGCGGCGCGCGGATCGCCATCCCACGCGACGTCGATCACGCGATGCTCGGCGTCATGGATGATCGCGCCGTGCACGCGCGGCGGCGCGAACGGAAGCGAGACGACCGGCAACGCGACGGTGGACGAGACGCCGCAGCCTTCGAGGACGAGCGTCGGACCGGACGGTGGCGCAGGAATGCCGAGCGGCCGGTTCGTCGAGGGAGTCTTGTACGTCGCGCCGGCATACGTGATGCGCTCGATGCAGCCGAAGAGCGACGGCTCGCAGGTCTGCGCGGAGTCGTCGGCGCGGACGACCGTGCCGACGTTCGGAAAGCGCGACGCGCAGGTGGCCGCCTCCGACTCGGCATAGACCATCAGGCCGCTCGGGGAGATGACCACGTCGAGGACCGCCATGTTCTCGATGACCACAGGCGGGGGCAGCTCGAGACATCCACCGAGGAGAACGACCGCCACACACCGCATCCATGGATGGTCGCGTGGGAGGTGGCGGCAGCGCTACCTGCATGCGCTTACGGGAGCGCGACGTGCGCATCGCAGGGACGCGCGATACCTTCTCGGAGATGTCGCAGCGCAACTTGCTCGGTCGGCCGCTCGAGACGTGCTCGGAAGACCCGATGACCGGATGGTTTCGCACGGGGTGTTGCGAGACCGACGAGAACGATACGGGGCGCCACGTGGTGTGCGTGCAGATGACGGCGGAGTTCCTCGCGTTCTCCACGTCGCGCGGCAACGACCTGTCGACGCCACGTCCCGGGTTTGCGGGGCTGAGGCCCGGAGACCGGTGGTGCGTCTGCGCGGCGCGATGGCAGGAGGCGTTCCTGGCGGGTGTCGCACCCCCGGTGTTTCTGGCGGGAACCCACGAGCAAGCCGTGGAGATCTGCGACCGGGAGGAGCTGCTACGGCACGCCCTCGACGCACACAACCTCAATTAAGGCGGCTCTCGCGTAGATGCATCGGGCATCCTCGCGCGTCATACTCCCCATCATGCTTTCGCGCCTGGCATCTCGTGGCTCGTACGGTTGGCTGTTCGCGGGTGGATTGGTCGCGGGTCTCGCATCCGCCGTGGCGCTGCAGGTGGCAACCCGCGCACCCGTGCCGGAGGTCGAGGGCTACGGCTGCGTGATGCTCACCGCGCAGCCCGAGACGTGCTCGCCTCAGGACGAGCTGATCCGCGCGACCGCCGTGATTCACTTCTTCGACAACGAGGTCGAGTACGCCACCGCGCAGGATCCGATGAGCGCCAAGGCGGTCGCGCTGTTGAACCTTCCCATGCTGTGCGCGGGCACGACGAGCGAGTACTCGTATCCCGCGTTGTCGCGTCACATCGAGAGCGCCGCGACCATCTCGCTCCAGCGCGGAGACCGCGCGACCGCGATGCGCCTCGTCGAGGTCGGTCGCGCGTATCGCGTGGACGCGCGGATGCTCGACTCGCTGACCATGGCGCTCGCGCAGTAGTTAGCCGAGGAGCCACGCGCGCAACGAGGCGCCGGCCACGACCATCAGCACGGTGCTCGGCAGCATGCTGACAAACGTGCCCGCGAGGAACACGTCGCGTCGCACGCCCGCGGCGCCAGCGGCTGCGTTCACGAACATCGACGGTCCGAGCGGCACCTGGCGGATCGCGGCAACACCGAGCACGCCGGCGCGTTCGAGGCGCGCGCGGATCTTCGCGACCCGCTCGCTACCGATGCATGCGAGCCGCTCGGCCCCGGCGCGCTTGCCGATCGCGTGGCCGATGAACGTCGCGCCGATCGATCCGACGAGCATGCATGGAACGCCGATCCACGGATCGAACGCGACGACGGTGGTCCAGCGGAGCAGCGACGCGGGGACCATCAGCACGCTGAACACGACGAACAGCGGAACGATCAGCGCGATGCCCCAACCGGTGGCGCGCAGATCATCGGCGGCGTCGAGCAGCGTACGAGGATCGACGAGCTCGCGCAGCGGCGTGACAGCCCACGCGATCGCGAGTCCGATCGCGATCGCTGCGACGATCCACACCCGAGCCATCGCAGCACCATAGCCACACGAGCGCGCGCGGCAATGGGGCAAACTTCCGACGAACCTCCCTGGGGTTCATTAGTAGAGCGCCTTGAGCGCCTCGGAGTCCGAGATGATGACCTTGCGGCCCTCGGTGGCGATGAGGCGCTTGCGCTTGAACTGCGAGAGCGTGAGCGACACGGTCTCGCGCGTGGAGCCGATCAAGTTGGCGAGCTCTTGATGCGTGATCTTGAGCGCGACCAACGTCCCGCGCGCGTCGTCGACGCCGTACTCCGACGCGAGCTTCACGAGCAGCTCGGCGAGCTTGCTCGACACGTCGCGGAACACGAGCGCTTCGACTTTGTTCTCGAGCTCGCGACGGCGCACGATCATGAGCCGCGTCATCGCGAGACCGAGCGCGGGATGGGAGTGGATCAGCTCTTCGTAGTGCACGCGATCGATCTCGGAGAGCAGCGCGTTCTCGACAGCCTCGGCCATCTCGGTGCGCGGTCCGCCATCGAGGAGACACGAGTCGCCAAACAGCTCGGCGGGACCGTGATACGCGAGCGTGAGCGACTTTCCGTCGCGCGTGACCTTGCTGACCTTGATCCGTCCGCCGTGGACGAAGAACAACGAACGTCCGGGATCGCCGGGGAGATAGATGACATCACGGCGGCGCGCTTCGCGAAGCTCCACACGCTCGGCCATCCGCGCGATCGCATCGGGGCCGAGGTCCGCCAGCAGCGGTACCTTGCGGAGGTACCAGAGAACTCGCTTCGGGTCGGGCACGGGCGAAATGTATCACCGCTTGCATTGGTGATGCCCCGTGTCGTCGGCATTACCAATGCGGAGATCGGCCTGACCGGAGCTAAACCACGATATCTGCGTCACTTTGTTCGCCAGCCGTAGCGATGCGAACAGTCGCGTCACGCCACGTAGGGGACCTCGCCATTCGCTCGGCGATGGGAGCGACGAGGAGGTCTTCGAGCGTGCGACGAAGTGGGCGCGCGCCGAGCTTCGGATCGTGGCCGAGCTGCGCGAGTCGGGCGCGCGCCGCCGGCGTCATCTCGAGACGAAGGTTTCGCGCGACGAGACCGGGCCGCTTGCGCAGCTTGTCGAGCTCGAGCTCCACGATGCGTTCGAGCGCTGCCGCGGGGAGGGGTTGAAACGCGAGCACCGAGTCGATGCGGCCGAGCAGCTCGGGACGGAAGAAGCCGCGCAGCGCCGCCGTGGGATCGGGCGGCGCATCGGGGCGCGACGAGAACCCGGCGGGCGCGGGATCGTTGGCGCCGAGGTTCGTGGTCATCACGATCACCGCCATGCGGAAATCGATCAGGCGACCCAGCGCATCGGTGAGCCGACCTTCGCCGACGACGCCGAGGAGCAGATCGAACGCGGCGGAGTCTGCCTTCTCGATCTCGTCGAACAGCACGACCGAGAGCGGCTGGCGGCGAATGCGATCGGCGAGCGACGTGCCGGCAGGCGAGGGCGTGATGAGACGTGCGATCGCACCGCCGGTGACGAGCTCGCTCATGTCGACGCGCACGAGCCGGTCCGCGTCGCCGAACAAGTAGCGCGCGAGCTGCTTCGCGAGCTCCGTCTTGCCCACGCCCGTCGGGCCCGCGAACAACAGCGTGCCGACGGGACGCTGCGGATCGTCGAGGCCCGCTTTGAGGCGAGCGATCACGCGCGCTGCCACGGTGCACGCGTGGTCCTGACCGATGACGCCCCTCTGCAGCTGCGCCGCGATGGCCGCCGTGTCGAGCGCACGCTCGGGTGCGAGCAGCTCGACAGGCAGTCCGGACCACGCGCCGAACGCCTCGGTCAGCTCGCTGACGTCGAGCGGGACGGGAGCCTCGCGCGGCGTTGCTTTCTCCACGCGCGTCGCGAGGTAGTCGAGGAACGCGAGCGCCTTTCCGGGGAACGCGGTGTCGCGACGGAATGCAGCGAGCAGCTCGACGAGTCGGCGCGCCGCATCGTGCGATAGCGCGGTCGGCGGCTTCGTGCGCTGTGCGTACGGCTCGAGCAGCGCGATCGTCTGCGCGCCCGTCGCTTCGGGCACGCGAACGACCTGCATCGCGTCGATGAAGGCCGGCGCCTTCTGGCGCGCGCGCACGAGCTCGGCCTCGTCGCACTCGGCGATCAGCGAGAGCTCGTTTGCGATCACGGCAGGCGCGAGCAAGTCCGCGATCGACGCGCCGTCGGACATCGGCGACATGATGTCGGCGAGTCGATCGACGAACAGGAGGTCGTTGCCATCGGCCATCTCGTCGACGATCTGCAGCACGCGCTGCTGCCACATGCCGAGGTAGATCATGCCCGCCACGATGCGATCCGCGCTCGTGGCCCACAGCGCGCGCCGCGTCGCGTTCTTGCCGCGACCACGCTCGAGCAGACCTCGCGCGAGGCGGCGCACGAACGTGCTCTTGCCCGAACCGCGCGGACCGACGAGCAGGATGCTCGGGGGCTTCTCCACATTCAGGATGTACTGATGGTCGTCGTAGACCGGATCGACACCGACCGTGGCGCGCAAGCGACTCTTATCTGCGAGCGCGACCCAATCCTCGGCCACGGCTTCGAGTGCGGGCGACGATGCGCGCGAGGCCTCCGCGCGAGACTTCTGCTTCGTCGCCGCATCGATCGGCGCCCACGCGCGGATCTCCTCGTCGACCTCGCGGCGGATGTCGTAGAGCGACGCGGTGTTGTCCCCGATCAACCCCGCGAACACGAGCGAGCGAATCGTGTCGGGCACTGCCACGAGATCCTCGACGACGAACGTCCAATCGAACCGCGGCACGATCACGCGATAGAGGTTGGCGCCGTCGAGCTTGGCCGCCGCGTAGCCGAGGCGGATCGGGACCGTGGAGGCCGCGATCACGTAGCCTCGCGGATCGGGGCGCCCGGGATGGATGTCGACGTCGATGCGACGCAGCTCGAGATCCTCGGTCCACTCGTAGCGTTCAGACGCACGATCGTCGACGAGCAACGCCGCGTGAGGAGCGAGGCGATCGAGCGCCTCGTCGACCGTGGGAGCCATCGCGGCGGGCGGGGGCTTGTCGAACAGCACGCGATAGCGCCGCAGGAGGATCGCGCTGACGAGCCCACCATGATGATGCGTGATGAACACGCGGAAGGACGGTCGCTTCATCGCTGCGCCTCCTGGCGCGACCACGCGAGGTACCACGCACGGCGAACGGCACCCTCGATGGTGCGGTGATTGCCGCGATCGACCCAGCCCGTCGCGAAGTCCTCCATCTCGACGTGATACGACTCGCCGGCGCGAAGCGGGACGCGATACGTCACGGTGCGTGTGACGGGGAGCAGGGCGTCGGGGTTGGGCGGGAGCGCACCACCTTCTTCGAGCACGCGCTCGAGCTCCTCGCGCGCCTTCGCGTGCTCGCGCAGGACGTCCTCGGCAGTGCCGTGGATCCCCGCGCGCAGCTCCACGCGGATCACGTCCGGCTCCGCGGCGGCGCTGCGGACCATCCACGTGCCGTGCTCGTTCTCCAGCGCGGTGCGCACGAACAGGCCACGCAGCTGCAACGCGACGTCGCTCGCGTCGAGCAAGCGCGGTTTGACTCTGCGATCGCGAGCGGCGTCCTTGCCCCACTCGAGGTGCGTCTTGTCGAGCGTGCCGATGCCGTCCTTGTCGAGCGACGCGGCGCCTTCGACCCACGCGGGCTGCGCGATCGTCTGCGTCGCGACGACCATGCCGGCCGCATCGGCGGTGGTGCCGACACGCGAGAACACGATGGTGACCGCGTGCTCGTCGGGGTCGAGGAGCCGCGGTAGCGCGCGCTCGAGGAGCAGCGCCTCGGCGATTCCCGACATCAGCACGTCGCGCGGAGCTGGCGGACGCATCGTCTTGGGGTTCGAGCGCATGCGCACGCGGACCACGCGTCCCGGGCGATAGTCGCCGAGGTTCTGCACGCGCTCGTGATACATCGGCTCGTCGTCGTCGCGATCCGAGGGGTCGGGCAGGTGCTTCATCTCGGGCATGCCGAACAGCTCGACGAGCGCGGCGATGCGTTGCTCGAGCTCGTCGACGTAGTAGCGAAGCTCGCCGCTCGCGGTGTCCTTTGCGCGTGCGATCGCACTCGAGGTGCGCACGCGATCGATCGCGGCCGTCGCCAGCGCGATCGATGGCTCCAGCGCAGCGGTCGCGAGATCGAGCGCACCCTCGAGCGCGTATGGCCCCGGCACGGGGTCGCGCTCGCGGAGCGGCTCGAGCGTCGCGGCGATCTGGCCCGCGTCCTCGGCGAGCCGAACGATCCGCAAGCGCGCGGGCGAGGCGGTCGCGAGCAGATCGGTCAGTGCACCACCGACCTTGTCCTCGAGCCAGCGCTTCACGGTGCGCGCGCCATAGCGCGTGTCGAACGCGTCCGCGACCGCTCGCTTGCGCACCGCTGCGCCCGCGTAGACGAACGTGTTGCGCTCGCGGAGGCCGCGCCGCGCGAGCAATTTCGCGAGCTCTTTGTCGACGACACGCGCGGCGACCTCGGGCGTGAGCGGCTCGAACGGAACGACTTGATCGATGCGGTTGAACAGCTCCACGGGAAAGAACTCGCGCACGGCCTTGGCCACGTCGGCGAGCACGCGATCGCGCGTCTCGCCAAAGCCGATCGGGGCGGCGTTCCGGCTGCCGAGGTTGGAGGTCATGATGACGACCGCGCTCGCGAAGCTCGCGACCTCGCCGCTGGCGTCGGTGAGGCGGCCCTCGTCGAACAGCTGCAACAGCAGATGGAGCGCCTGCGAGTGCGCCTTCTCGATCTCGTCGAGCAGCACCACGCAGAACGGTTGCGCGCGCACACGTGACGTCAAGAGACCATCGGGGCTCCAGCGATCACCGATCAAGCGCGCGACGGCATCCGGCCCCGACAGCTCGCCCATATCGATGCGCAGCAAGCGATCCGTCGAGCCATAGAGGTACTCCGCGATCGCGGTGGCGAGCTCCGTCTTGCCGGTGCCCGTGGGCCCGGTGAACAGCATCACGTTGATCGGGCGATGCGGATCGGCGAGGCCCGATCGCATGCGCAGCACGACATCCGTCGCGGCCTTGGTCGCCGCGGGCTGGCCGATCACGCGCGCGGAGAACGACGCCTCGATCTCTGCCGGGTCGAGCGTCTCGTCGAGCGAGAGCAGCTTCTCGGAGAGTCCGGTGGTTCGCGCGAGATACGCGAGCACGCTCTGCGGCGTGACCATGCCCAGCTCGCCGAACTCCTCGACGACGCGTCGCACGAGCTCGATCGCGACGCCGGGACGCGCGCGCCACGGGAACAGGGCGCTGCCGAGCTCGAGCGCCGTGCGCGGAACGAACGGGTGCGTCTCTGCGCCTGCGATCTCCGTCTCGAGCTCGCGCAGCTCCGAGAGCAGCAACACCGCCGTCTCGTGCGGAGAGGCAGCGGGCACGACGACGGTGGCGAGCGCTTCGGCGAGGCCGGGTGCGTCGCGCTCGAGTTGCGCGAACTGCTCGTGCGTCATCTCGGCGAGCATCGCGAGATCGCCGCGGCGAACGGGCCCGCGGAAGAAGTCCGCGAAGCTGCGCTCGCTCTGGCGCGACTGCCCGAGGCGACCGAACAGATGCAGATCCTCGATCCACAGGATGCCGCGGTGCTTGCGCGCCTCCTCGAGGATGGACAGGCAGCGCTCTTCCCATTGGCCGAGATACGACATGCCCGCGATCACGCGCTTGCCGGACAGGCGCCACACGTGATGCACGCGATCGAGGTTCTTGTGGATCGGAAAGCCATCCTCGTCGAGGCGGTCCGCGATCCACTGGCGGATCAGCATCGTCTTGCCGCTGCCCGGCGGCCCGATCACGGCGGTCGAGCGCGGTCGCTGTCCGCCGAGCAAGTACGAGAGTCGCTCGCGATACGGCGAGCGGGGGACGCCGAGGCGCACGCCATCGCCGGTCGCGTGGCGCGTCTCGTCGGTGCCGAGATCCTGCAGCACGCGCTCGGTGCGCGCAGACGATGCCGCGGCGCGGTTGTCCTTCTTGCGCGACGGCAGCATGTCGAGCAGCGAGTTCGGCTCCGCGCTGAACGCGATCGGCACGAGGCGATCCTTGCCGTCCGTGCCCATCTCCTCGATGTCGTCCTCGTGTGCATCCTCGAAGTGGTGGCGCAAGAACGTCGGCACCATGCCCTCGATATCGTCGCGGCTCGACACGCTGAACCAATGCTCGCGATACAGCGGGTGATAGACGACGAACGTCTGCTTGTCGTCGCCAGTCCACCGCGGCTCGACGATGAACGGCACGTTGCCCTGGAGCTTGCCGTTGTCGAGCCTCACGTCGACAGAGACGCGCACGAGCTCGGTGCCGAGCGGCAGCTGGAACAGGTCCAGCTGATCGAGCCGCGCCTTGCGCAGCACTTCGCGCAACCGCTCCACCAGGCGCTCGCGCAGCTTCACCTCGCCGTGGCCCGAGACAAACGCGGGTGAACCCGACGGCGTGAGCGCGGTCCACTCCTCTTCGCCGTCGCGCTTCTTCTGATACACCCCGACGCGGAAGTCGATCCTCATGGGGTCTCCTTCTTCGCCTTCCGGGCGGCTTCGACGGCCTGCAGGGGACGCTCCCACACCCAATGGAGCTCGTGAGTCTCGCGCGGCGTGAGCGCGAGCGTCCACGCGGCACGCTCGGCGAGGCGCGCGGGGAGCTCGCTCCACCCGATGTCGATGTCGGTGCCGAGCACTTCCGACACCCCATCTTTTCCGACGCTGACCTCGAACGCCGGCGCACCGCGCGCGGGTCGATCACTCGGCGCGCAGGGCAACGAGTCCCACTCGTCGTCGAGGATCTCGGCGCGCGGCTCGAGAAGATCGACCCAGACGTGTGCCGGCTCGCCAGCGACACCGTGCATGCGATGCAGTCCCTTCTCGAGGCCGAACAGCAGATCCGCGCCGGGGCCCGCGACGCGTACGAGCGCCGCCGTCTGCGCGCGGTTCGGCGTGAAGTCCTCCTCGATCCACGTGCGGTCCTTGGCGGGGCCCCAGTGCCACTTCCAACCTGCGGGCTTCTCGTCATGGAAGTGGATCCAGATCGGCCAGCCGTGCGCGTGGGCCGCCGCCGCGATCATCTTCACGTAGGCGGTCACGGCCATGCGCGCATCCGGCGAGTGCACCAGCAACGTCGCGCCGGGGCGAACCGGTTGTAGTGCGGTGCGCAGCCAGAACCAATCGCGACGGAACTGCTGGCGTTGCAGGATCGCACCGTCGATGAGATCGATCGCGTCGACATCGCGCGCGAGCGCTTCGAGGCATAGCTCCTCGGCGACGCGGAGGTCGGCGCGCCCCTTCGAGCACGCCTCGAGCAGCGACGACAGACGAGCGTGCTGCTGCGAGTGCCGCGCGATGTCTGCACCGGAGAGCTTGTTGCGGCCTTCCTTGCGCTCTGCCACCGTCGCGAGCGTGGCCGCGATCTCCGCGATGCGGTCACGCACGTTCTTCACCTCGTCGATCGCCATGTCGCGATCGGTGCCGCGCCGAAGCTCGCCGAGTGCGAGCGCGGAGCGGACCATGCGCTTGCCCGTGGCAGCGCTGCGCCGATAGAGCCCGACCACGAGGTCATCGCCAGCGACGGTGCCGATGCGCAGGCCGTCGGGACGTGTCACCGGAGGCTCGTCGGCAGCGCGCACCGTCAAGGTACCGCCGTGACCCTCCGCGCCCGCCTTGGCGAGCAGGCGCGCGGCAGGTGCGAGCATCGCCGCGTCGACGTAGCGCCGAAGTGCGCGTGCGCCGAGCTCTTGCGAGAAGCCGCGCTCGGCGATCACCTCGAGGGCGCGCGGCGAGAGATCGAGCAGCACGCCGGACTGCGTGAGCCCGCGGCGCTCGGTCAGCCGCTCGATCGCGATGCGCGCGATCGCGGTGATCTCGTCCTGCGTGAGGGGATGGAACACGACGATCTGATCGAGGCGGTTGACGAGCTCGGGACGGAACGCGCCGTACACGGCATCGCGGAAGCGCCGCTCTTCTCGTTCGGCTCTCTCGGCGTCCGTGCGATCGCGTCCGAGTCCGAGCGAGCCCTTCGCGCCACGCGTGCCGAGGTTCGACGTGAGGACGATGATCGCGTTGTGGAAGAACGTGGTGCGGCCGCGACCGTCGGTGAGGCGCGCTTCGCCGAGGACCTGCAGCAAGAGATCGAACACCGACGGATGCGCTTTCTCGATCTCGTCGAGCAGCACCACGCCAAACGGCTGACTGCGCACGGCAGCGGTGAGCCGTCCATCGCCACCGTCTCCGCCGAACAGACGCTCGGCCGCCCACGGATCCGTGTACTCGCTCATGTCGAGACGGACCATGCGGTTCGCGTCGCCGAACAAGTACGCGGCGACGGAGCGTGCGAGCTCCGTCTTGCCGGTGCCCGTGGGACCGACGAACAGCAGTGTGGCGAGCGGCTTGTCGGCGGGCTGCAGCCGCGCCTTGGCCACGCTGATCGCTTCAGCGACGCGGCGCACGGCAGCGTCCTGGCCGATCATGCGCTTGCGCAGCGCGGCGATCACGTCGGTCTGCGAGAGCGCTTTGTCGTCGGCGAGCAGCGCGACCGGGACGCCGGTCGACCACGAGAAGGCCGCGTACAACTCTGACGGACCGAGGAGCTTTCCATGCCCGTACTCGTCGCGATCCTGATCGTGCGCGACGCGAAGCTCCTCTAACAGACGCACGGCTTTGCCGGGGAACGCGCGATAGGGCAGGTAGCGACGCGCGAGCTCGACGCCGAGTGGAATCGCATCGGCGGCGATCTGCGGGCGGTGGCGCTGCGTCTTCGCCCAGTAGTGCGCCCACGCGCGGCACGCAGCGATCGTGGTGTCCGGATCCGTCGGCGGAACGGTGAGCCGCAGCATCGCGCCGATCAGCGAGACATCGCGGCGCTCCGCGCGATCGAGCGCGACCGGCGTGAGCTCGCCGATCACGCGGATGCGCCCGTCGACGACGTGACGGCGGAGTGCGGCGCCGAGCTCGATGCCTCCCTCGGCGGGCCGGTCGGCGAACAGCGCGCCGAAGTCGTCGAAGTACAGGATCGCGTCGAGGATCTCCGCGGCGGCGGTCACCGCCGACACGCGCTCTTGCCACTCACCGAGGCCACTCGCTCCAGCGACGAGCTCGGCAGCCGAGGTCGCCCAGATCATGCGCTGCGGGTTCTTGGTGGCCCACGCGAGAGCGAGCGCGGACTTGCCGGCGGCTTCCTCGCCGACGAGCAGCACGCTGCGCCGCACGGGACCGTCGAGCAAGCGATGCAGGTCGTCGGCGAGCCCGTCGCGCCCCACGACCGGCGGCGGATGCTCCAGCGGCGTCACGCGACGACCTGCGCCGTCGAGCGTGGCGACCGCGTGACGGCGACGCTCCTGCTCCGCGAGCGCTTTGCGTCCCTGCACCTCGGACAGCGGCGTCGTCGACAGCTCGACCTCGAGCGGCTCGAGTGAGCTCGGCGCCCACGACATCAGGCGTCGCCAGCCATCGAGATCGAGCGCGAGCGCTGCGGGCAACACGCTGATCTCGTCGGAGACGCGCTGCGCGAGATCCTGCTTGGGCGTGACGAAGCACGCGTGGTGGAGGAGCGGAACGAACACCCAATGCCCAGCGACGCCACCGCCGGCATTTGCGGGGCGTGGCTCCGGGACGACGACGACGGAGATGGTCACGGTGATGGGGCGGCCGAGCTTGCCGGGCAGGTTCGCGCGCGGGATCTCGACCTCGACCTCCTCGAGGCGCACGCCGTCCGGGAGCAGCAACCGCGCGACCGTGGTGGGGCGCGATTCGTCGGGGAGCTCGGACAGCGCGAGCTGCAGCTCTTGCGTGGTGCGATCCTCCGGGCCGTACGCCAGCACGCTGGGCGCCGTGACGGGCGCGAGCTCGGATTGATCGGACGCGAGCGTGCGGCGCAGCACGAGCGTGGTGAACGAGAGCTTCGACTCGGCCATAGCTTAAGAGCGACCTCGGAGTGCGAGCACGAGGCCGCTCGCCATGAGGGCGAGTGCGACGCTCGCACTGACGACAGTGTTGTAACCGATCGCGTCCGCGAGCCCAGGAATCGCATCCTGCGCGACGATGATCGCGAGTGAGTTGTTCACGAGGTGCGCGAGGATCGTGGGCACGCACGAGCGCGCGGCCAGCGCGATGTACCCGTAGACGATGCCGAGCAAGAGCGTCGGCACCGCTTGGACGAGCGAGAGGTGGAACAGGCTGAACACGATCGCCGAGGCACTGATCGCGGCGATGGGGACGAAGCGCGTCGCTAGCCCGCGCGCGAAGACGCCACGGAACAGCACCTCCTCGCACACGGCGGGAACGAGCGCGATCGCGAACAGCGAGACGAGCAGCGGCGGATCCACGGCGACCTTCGCCAATCGATCGATGCTTCCATCGCGCGTGAGACCGAGCCAGTGATCGAGCCGGTCGACGATCACGAGGTTCACGAACCACTGCGACGACCCGACGAGGAGCGCCGCGATCACGAACCGCGTCGCGGGCCGGCGGAGGCCGAGCATCGCGAGGTCTCCACCCTCGAGACGCATGAAGACGACGGGGACGGCGACGAGCACCGCGCCTCCGGCGACCACGACCAGGAGCAGATCCGCACCGGCGGTCGCGAGCAGCGACGCGACCACGAGATACGTGCCGAAGGTGACGGCGAGGACGATCGCCGCGCGGCTCGCGGAGAACGCCCCACGGTCGCGGACACGAGCGGCCGCCGGCTCCGACGCGTGATACAAGCGGTTCGTGCGAGGCTCTGTCGGAATCGTCATCGGACTTGTCGTCGGTGCCGGTGGAATGTATCTCGCGCTGCGTCCACCGTGGGGCGGCGGTGCCACTACTGCACCGGCGCCGATCGACGCGGGCGTTGTCTCGGCCGCGCCGAGCGATGCAAGTCCGGTGGGGAAGAAGAAGAGGAAGCGCAGGGCCAAGAACCCGGGGACCACCGCGCCCGGCGAGCTGCCGACGATCGATGGCACGTTCGGCCACGACAGCGATGGCGACTACGAAGAGACGGAGCCACTCGCCCAGCTGAGCGCTTCGGATCGCGCGCTCGAGTGGCGCGGCGATGACGTGACGCTGCCGCCGGCGAAGATCGACATGGCGGGTGGCAAGGAAGCGCGTCCGCTCGACGACAGCGAGATCAACGCGACGATCGGATCGCAGGCCGGTGGCGTTCGCAGCTGCGTGGTGAACAGCGCGACGAACACGGATCTCCAAGCGACGATCACCGTGAAGATGATCGTCGGGCCCGATGGGCGGGTGACGAAGTCGCGGATTCACGCCCCGCGGTACTTGCTCGCGAAGGGGCTCCTCGGCTGCGTGCAACGCTCACTCGGCAAGATGAAGTTCCCGGCGACGGGCGCGCCTACATCGGTGTCGCTGCCGGTCACGCTCAGCTGACATGTAGTCTGCTTCACCGAGGCGAGACCGAGCGTTACCCCGGCGATGGTCGAGGTTTTTGCGTGCGACCCGGTACGGTGGGGATCCATGAAGCTCAGCGCAGTCTGTGTGGTGCTTGCCCTCGGTGCGTGCGGAGGAACCAACGGCGGAGCCAACGGCGACGACGATCCAGGGGTGGACGCCTCGATCGAGGAGGGGCCGACGTGCTCGTCCGATGCGGATTGCTCCTCGGACTTTCCGATCTGCAACGACGTCGGAAGCTGCGTGCAGTGCGAGACGAGCGCGGACTGCTCGGAGGAGTTGCCGGTGTGCGGCAACGGAACCTGTCAGGCGTCGTGCGCCGGTGACGCGATCGCGGCCGACTTCGTGACGATGCCGTCGGACATCATCTGGGTCGTCGATCAGTCCGGCTCCATGAACCAAGAGACCGCGTACGTGCAGGCGCAGATCAACGACTTCGCGAACATCATCGGCGCGTCGAACATCGACTACCGCGTGACGATGATCGCGATCTCGAACTCGGGCTCGAACCGGATCTGCGTTCCGGCGCCGTTGTCGAACGGCTCGTGCGGCAACAACACGAACTTCCGCCACGTGAACCAGCGCATCGGCAGCACCGACGGACCGGCGAAGTTCCTATCGAACTACAGCGCGTTCTCCGACTTCCTCCGCCTCGAGTCGCAGAAGCACATCATCTTCGTCACCGACGACAACAGCTCGATGACGGCGGCGAACTTCCGCACCCAGCTCGCCGCGCTCCAGCCGCAGGGCATGTTCTCGAACTACAAGGTCCACGGCATCTACGCCTACGGCAACGGTTTGTCCACGGGGTGCACGGGGGCGTTCGGCACCGGCGCCAAGGTGGGCAACGTGTACACCGACCTCATCACCACGAGCGGCGGCGCACGTGGCGTCATCTGCAACAACGACTGGTCGCAGGTGTTCGCCGACATCACCGCCGCGGTCATCTCCGGATCGCAGGTCTCGTGCGAGCTGAACGTCCCCGCGCCGGCGACGGGGACGCTCGATCCGAACCAGGTCAACGTGAAGTACCAGATGGGCGGCACCCCGCCAGGTGTGACGCTGCCACAGGTGTCGGACGAGGCCGCGTGTACGACCGCGGGTGGCTGGTATTACGACGTCCCGTCGGCTCCGACGAAGATCACGCTCTGCCCGTCGACGTGTAGTGACGTGCAGGCAGACACCAACGCGAACATCTCCGTCGAGCTGGGCTGCGCCACGCAGATCTTCTAGCGCAGACAGCGAAGGCAACGTGAAGTCAGGGTTCGTCGGTACCCCGACGAGCGCAGGCGGTATACGTTTGTAGCGATGAAGCTGTGCATCGCGTCCGTTCTCGTTCTTGCTGCGTGCGGAGGTCCAGGTGGCGACGACGGAGGTGGTGGTGACGACACCATGAACCCGGATGGCACCTGTCAAACGGCGGCCGACTGTCCGACGGACTTGCCCGTGTGTCTTCAAGGAACGTGTGTCGCCGCGTGCGCGACGGGCGAGGTGAGTGCGAGCTTCGTGTCGCGCCCCTCGGACATCATCTGGGTCGTCGATCAGTCCGGCTCGATGAACCAAGAGACCGCCTACGTGCAGGCGCAGATCAACAACTTCGCCGCGTCGATCAGCGCGAGCAACATCGACTACCGCGTCACGATGATCGCGTCGCCGTCGGGCTCCAACGCGATCTGCGTTCCGCCGCCGCTCGGCGGTGCGTCGTGCGGCAACAGCACGCTGTTCCGGCTCGTCGACGAGCGCATCGGCAGCACCAACGGACCCGCGAAGTTCATCTCGCAATACTCGCGCTTCTCGGACTTCCTGCGGCTCGACGCGGCGAAGCACATCGTGTTCGTCACCGACGACAACAGCAACCTGTCCGCGACGAACTTCAAGAATCAGGTCGCGGCGCTCGCGCCCGCGGGAATGTTCTCGACGTACAAGGTCCACGGCATCTACGCCTACGGCATGGGCAACAACGGGTGCTCGGGGGCGTTCGGCTCCGGTGCGTCTGACGGAACCGTGTACACGCAGCTCGTCGCCGACACGATGGGCGCGCGCGGCGTCATCTGCAACGACGACTGGACGCAGGTGCTGACCGACATCAGCGCGGCGGTCGTCGCCGGATCGCAGGTCGCGTGCGAGATCGAGATTCCGGAGCCGACCGGCTCCGAGATGATCGATCCGAACCGCGTGAACGTGACGTATCAAGCCGGCGGCATGGGCGCGGCGGATATCCTCACGCAGGTGCAGAGCGCCGCAGATTGCGCGGGCGGCGACTGGTACTACGACGACAACGCCGCGCCGACGAAGATCGTGCTGTGCCCAACAACGTGCAGCACGATCCAAGCGGACGAGATGGCGAACGTGAAGATCCAGCTCGGCTGCTCGACGCAGATCTTCTAGCCCAGCTGTTAGTTCGACAGCGACGCGTTGTAGTAGCTGTCTTCCGGGCTCGCGAGATAGATCTCGTACGTCGCGAGGTTCAGCGAACCGGGCAGGGTGAAGTCCTGCCGGAAGCCGCCGGTCTTGTCGCTCACGGTGCGGCCGAGCGGAATCGGATCGGCGCCGCCGCGTCCCGCGGGTGCGAGGAAGACATCGATCGGATGGTCGGCGATCGCCGTCCCATTGGCGGTGACGCGGCCCTCGATGTGGACCATGTCGCCACGGAGCGCCGACGAGTCAGCCGTGGTGACCTCGAGGCGCGGCGTGAGCTTCTTGGGATCCTGTGACAC
>JAEYYV010000420.1 GCA_023428295.1 Pseudomonadota bacterium | reverse complement strand
ATTACGAGACGTGGACAGAGGTCCTGCGCATGGAGCGCGACGAGATTCGCGACCGGATCATCCCGCTCATGACCGGGCAGAGCGCCGCCATGAAGCAGCTCGTGGCCGTGGGAATGACCGCGCTCGTCGACCTCCGCAGCAAGACGATCGGCTCGGCGTTCTTCCACGCGAAGCGCGAGCAACGTCTGCGGACCGAAGCGCAGTACGAAGCGCTGTTCCACGCGAGTCCCGTCCCGATGTTCACGTATGTCCTCGGCACGAAGCTCGTGACGGACGCGAACGAAGCACTGCTGTCGCTCGCGCGACGACCGAGAGCAGACGTCGTAGGCCACTCGTACGATCGCTTGTGCGCCGAGCAGCCCCCACCCGACGTCCCCACGGGCCGTGGCTTCGTGGCCCCGATCGTCCGGATCATGCAACGCGGGGACGGGGAGCTGCTGCGCGTGGAGGTCTCCGCGAACGACGTGGTGATCGACGGGCAAGCGCTCCGCGTCGTCACGTTTCTCGACGTCACGGAGCGAGAGCGCGCACAGGAGCTGCTGCGCAAGACGGAGGCGCAGCTCCATCACGCGCAGAAGATGGAGTCACTCGGACGCCT
This sequence comes from Pseudomonadota bacterium, assembly GCA_023428295.1. Taxonomy (GTDB): domain Bacteria; phylum Myxococcota_A; class Polyangia; order Haliangiales; family Haliangiaceae; genus JABFXX01. Next base: position 35,773 of record JAEYYV010000420.1, on the reverse strand, counting down.
CGCCGGCGGCATCGCGCACGACTTCAACAACATCCTCACCGTCGTCGGTAGCTACGCGTGCATGCTCGAGGAGAGCCTCGATCGGAGCGATGCCCGACACACCGACGCGTCGGAGATCCGGCTCGCGTCGGAGCGCGCGGCCCAACTCACGCGGCGCTTGCTCGCGCTCGGCCGCAACAGCGTGGCGTCCCCCAAGCCGCTGAACCTCGACACGCTGATCGAGGACTTCCGCCCGATGCTCGTCCGGCTGGTCGGAGAGCGCGTCGGGATCGAGGTGAGCTCGGGCCGCGTTCCGCCGGTCTTTGCGGACGCCGGTCAGATGGAGCAGGTGCTCATGAACCTGGCCATCAACGCGCGCGACGCGATCCGTGGGACCGGCCGTCTCACGATCGATACGGACGCGGTGGAGCTCGACGCCGACGGTGCCGCCGAGCTCGGTCTCCAGCCGGGCCCCCACGTCGTGCTCGTCGTGACGGACACCGGCGCGGGTATCGATGCCGACGTGCAGGCCAAGATCTTCGACCCGTTCTTCACCACGAAGGACGCGACCCAAGGTACGGGCCTCGGCCTGTCGATCGTCCATGGCATCGTGCGTGGTGCGCAAGGAGCGGTCTCGGTGTTCAGCAAGCCCGGCCACGGCGCCACGTTCCGCATCTATCTACCCGCTACCGAGGCGCGTCCGATGGATCTCCTCGAGCCAGTCCCCGCGCCACCACCTGCGCGTTTGCCACCGCTGACCGTTCTCGTCGTCGACGATCACCGCGAGCTGCGCACCGCGACCTCGCGCATCCTCACCGACGCCGGTTGCACGGTGCTCGAAGCAGGGACCTCCGCGGCTGCGCGCCAGCTCTGCGTTTCGCACGACGGAACGATTCACGTCGCGGTGATCGATGTGCTGCTCGGCGACGGACGTGGCGATCTCCTCGCCGACGAGCTTCGGGCGTTGCGCTCCGATCTGCAGGTGCTGCTCACGTCGGGATATCCCGCGACAACGCTCGATACTCCGACCGGCACCACGCTCCTGGCCAAGCCGTTCCGCCCGGCGCAGCTCCGCGAAGCTGTCGCGAACCTCACGGGCGCGATCGCACCCGCGCGCCGCTCCGATCCGGCGATGCAACCGCGCGTCCTCGTCGTCGACGACGATGCCGATGTTCGCAAGATGCTCGTGCGTGTTCTGCGCCGCGCTGGGTTCGAGGTCGTCGATATCGACTCCGGCCGGCGCGCACTGTCCGAGCTCGAGAAGCAGCGCTTCGATGTCGTGGTCTCCGACGTGCACATGCCCGACGGCGACGGACTCGACGTGGTGCGCGGCGTGCGTCGTTACGATCTCGACCTTCCCGTCATCCTCGTCTCCGGTAAGCCCGACGTTCACTCCGCTGCGACCGCCCTCGAGTTCGGCGCGTTCCGCTATCTGACCAAGCCGATCGACATCGAGCCGTTCGAGCGCGTCGTTCGACAAGCCGCGCGAGCACGCGCCCTCGCACGAATTCGCCGTCAAGCGTCGACGATCAACGGTGGGAGCGTCGGAGCATCCGATCGTGCGGGTCTCGAAGTTCGCTTCGAGCACGCGCTCGAGAACCTGTGGATGGCCTTCCAGCCGATCTACAATGCGCGCACGAACGAGCTCTATGGTGTCGAGGCGCTCATGCGCTCGCGCGAGCCATCGATCCCTCATCCGGGCGCGCTCCTCGACACGGCGTCCGCGCTCGGTCGCTTGCCGCTCCTCGGCCGTCGCGTGCGCCAGCTCAGCGCCAGCGCGCTCGCCGCGCGACCCGATGTGCCGGTGCTGTTCGTGAACCTTCACCCCGAGGATCTGACGGACATCGACCTCATCAGTGCAGATGCCGCACTCACGCAGATCGCGCCGCGCGTGATCCTCGAGGTCACCGAGCGTGAAGCGCTCACGTCGTCTCCAGTGCTGACCGATCGCGTCGCACGCTTGCGCGAGCTCGGTTTCCGCCTCGCCGTCGACGATATCGGCGCGGGCTACTCGGGTCTCACGAGCTTCGCGGACCTCACGCCCGAGATCGTGAAGATCGACATGTCGCTGGTCCGCGCGGTGCACACGAGCATGCTCAAGCAGCACACGATCCGCGCGCTGTGCACGCTGTGCCACGAGGTCGGGACGCTCGTCGTCGCGGAAGGTGTCGAGACCGCCGGCGAACGCGACTGCTTGATCTCGCTCGGCTGCGATCTGTTGCAGGGCTACTTGCTCGGTCGTCCGTCCGCCGAGCTGCCCTGAGAGCTCGGTCGCGTCGATCCGACCAACCGTGGTCGCAGGGTGTCGGGAGGCGAGTCTTCGATCCGTTGGGTCAGGTCCCGACCATCTGGAACACGTGAAGTGAGCGAACACCGCTCCCGACGGCACCGCGCTTGGTCGGCCCCGCGAGATCGAAGAGACACACGACCTCGGTCTGCTCGCCGGGGGTGACGTTCACGATCAGCGACGCCACGTTGGCGAGCACGAGGTAGAGACCGAGGCCCGCGCCCTGCGATTCGGCGTACGACTGCGGCCGGCCCTTCTCGTTTCGCGCGCGGCGGACGTGATCGATGACATCGTGTTGGCGCAGCGTGCCGAACCGATCTCCGACGGAGATCGCGATCGTATTGTCGTCCTTCGCCCACCGCAGCACGGCCCCGCGCGAGCGCCTGCGTAGATCGCCATCGGATTCACGGAGCGCGTTCATGGCCAGCTCGTCGACGACCGACGAGATGCGGGCAACAACGGGACGGCGAGCGCCAGAGGCCTCGGCCCAGGCGCAGACCTCGTCGATCGCGTAACGCTTGTCGGTGTCGGTCTTGAGGATCCGTTCTCCGACGGGGACACCCGGCGAGACGTACTTCTCGAGCCCGAACACATCGCCGGTGGCCAGCTTCTCGGACGTGATCTGGAGCTGCTTGTCCCCCGGATCGGTCAGGAGGTGGCTCACCGGCCCACCCTCGAGCATGAGGGTGATGAGACCATCGTCGTCGAGGTCGTCTCCGACGACAACGACGGGGACGGTGAGCGACTTGAGGTTGTCGCCCGCAGTGACGCGGGTCGCTCGATCGACGATGACGGCGACCGCCCCGGTCACGTCGGTAGGTATAGAAGTGGCGTGCTCGACGGTCAGACCGGCTGTGGACAGCGCGTCGGCGACTACCTGACAAACTCCGTTGTCGAGGCTGACGCAGATCGCACGACCAAGCCTCATCGGCCGAGAAGGATACACGAGCTGGCCCCTGTGACGTCACCCCTGCTACGCTCGGCAGTCGCATGGCGGATCCGCCACCGATCCGACGGCCGGGGACCAAGCCGCCGCCGCTTCCGCGCGTCCCGGTTGCACCTGCAGCCGGGCGCACGGACGTCGTGCCTATTCAGGCGATCGCTGACGAACAGGATCTCGCCGAGGACACGCGCAACCTCGAAGTTGCCGACGCGGAAGTCCTCGTCGAGCGAATGCTCGAGATGGTGGCGTCGGAAGGCGAGGCGCTGCTCACCGGCCACGATCGCGACGGGCGGCTCGCCGATCTGAACGTTCGCACCGCGCTCGCGAGCTGGGACGCATTGCACCAAGCGGACGAAGCGATGCGCTTCCTCGAGCTCGCGGAGCGTCATCCACTCGCTCCACGGTTGCGGTTTGCGGCGGCGCTCGTCGGAAGCGAAGAGGCGTCGCTCGACGCCGTGTTGCCCGCGATCAGCGGTGACGCGCACCTCCTGATCGAAGCAGCGGAGGCCTGGCTGTGGCGGCACGGAAGACCCGCACGCGCTGCCGAGGCCATCGAGCTCGCGCTCGCCGCGAAGCCCTCGCCCGCCCTCGTGACCCACGCGATCGAGCTCGCCACGCTCACACATGCGGTGGCAGGCAACTGGTCGCGCGTCGTCGAGCTGAGGCGCAGCGCACTGACCACGGACAGCGAGCCCGAGGAAGTGGCGGCAACGGCTGCGCTCGTCCTCGATCGCACCGACGATCCCGCGACAGCGCTCGGCCTGTGCTGGGCAAAGCTCGAGTTCTATCCGGGTCCGGGAACGCGCCCCGGTACGACGGTGACTGGCACGGCGCTCGGGTGGCTGCGCTGCTTCGACATCGCGATCATCGCGGCGACGATCCTCGACGACGAACGCAGGTTCGAGCTGCTCGACAAGCGCGCCGAGCTCCTCACGACGCTCGCGGGCGGAGGCATCGAAGCACTCGCGACGCGTCACGCCGTGGCCGCCGAGCTGGAGCGCGATCGCGAGCACGCCCAGGTCGCGGTCGTGTGGCAGCAGCTCGCCGAGGATCCGTCGTCGGCGCTGCCCCACGCCGCCAAGCGCGTCGCACAGCTTCGCCTCGCGTGGGCCGCGGCGGGTGCCAAGGAGCACGCGACGGCGCTCGCCGCGCATCGCGCGCTCGCCGTCGACACGACGTGCGTCGAGGTCTCTACCTCTCACGCGTGGCGCGCACTCGAGCTCGCAGCCGTGACAAACGATCCAGCGCTCGGCGAGCTCGCGGTCGCAGTCGTCGATGCGGTGGATCGTGTCGTGGCCGAGCGCTGGCTCGATCGTATCGAGCTGCTCTCGCCGAACGCCGCGACGCAGCAGCGGTTCGAGGAGCGCGGCGGTTTGTACGTGCGGTGGGCGGCCGCGATCGCGGAGCGCCGCGGCGACTTCGCGAAGGCGCTCGCGCTGTGGACGCGCGCGGCCAAGGACGGCGAGCTGCCCACGACGCGCGATCACCTCGTGCGCCTGTATCGCGGTGCCGACGAGGATCGCCTCGCCGATGCGTACGCCGATTGCGCGCGCGCCGAGACCGACCAGCGCAACGCCGCGGCGCTGTGGTGTGCGCGTGGCATCGTCGATCTCGCGCGCGGCGATTTTGTCGACGCCGAAGAGTCGCTCGAGAGAGCGCGCGAGCTCGGCCCGAGCGACCCATTCGCGCGCGCGGCGCTGGCGGCGGTGTATCGCGCTGGCAAACGCTACGACGCGCTGGCCACCGTGCTCGCCGAGCTGGCCACATCGCTGACGAGCCGCGACGGTCGTGCGCAGGCAGCGCGCGAGCACGCGGAGCTCCTCGACGAGCACCTCGGTGATCGCGCGGGTGCACGCGCGGCGCTCGAGCGCATGCTCGTGGAGCGCCCCGAGGACTCCGAGGTGATGCTCGCCCTCGCGAAGCTGTGCGAACGCGACGAGCTATGGCCCCGCGCGATCGAGCTGCGCACGAAGGCGGCCGAGCTCGCGCCCACGCCGCAGCGGCGCGGCGAGATCTGGATGGACATCGCGCGCTCCGAGGATCGCCGCGGCGATCACGCAGCGTCGATTCGCGCGCTCGAGAAGGCCGCCGAGAACGATCACGTGGGCGCGCGCACGCAGCAAGTTCGCCTGCTCCGCTCGTCGGGACAGACCGAGAAAGCGCTCGAGATCGTGCGCGCCGAGCTCGCCACGGATCCGGCGATCGAGCGGCGCATCGTGCTGCAGAACGAGATCGCGCAGCTGCTCACCGAGCTCGGTCGCGAGCCGGCGGCCGTCGTCGCCGCGTACCTCGACGTGCTGGAGTACGAGCCCGCGCACGCCGAGGCGCTCGCGGGGATCGAGGAGCCCGCGCGCCGGCTCGGCCTGTGGGACGAGCTCGCGCGCGCGTTCCGCGGTGCACCGCAGACCTCGCGCAACATCGAGGTGCTCGCCGAAGCGCTCGCGAAGATCGCCGAGTGGTCCGAGCTCGTCGAGGTGCGCCGCAAGCAGCTCGAGGCAGCGGAGACCACGCAAGAGAAAGCGCGCCGCGCCGCCGAGCTGGCCGAGCTGTACGAGGAGCAGCTCGGTGACATCGACGGCGCCGTGCGCATGCTGCTCATCGCGCAAGCCGCGCAGCCCGACGACAAGCGCAACGCGAAGCTGCTCGAGCTGCTTCGTCGCATGCAGCGTTGGCCCGAGGTCGCCGCGGTGCTCGAGCGCGAGCTACCGAACGTCCGCTCGACCGACACGCAGCGCCAGCTCGACATCCTGCTCGAGCTCGCCGATCTGCGCGCGAACAAGCTCAATCGCGCCACCGAAGCCGTCACCGCGTACGAGAGCGTGCTCGAGCGGAGCTCGAACAACTCGATCGCGCTGACCGCACTCGAGACGCTGTACGAGAAGACGGGCAAGGATCGCGAGCTCGCGCGCATCCTCGAGGGCCGCGCCGAAGCGACGCTCGATCCGCTGCCGCGCGCAGCGCTGTTCGCACGCGTGGCGACGCTCCGCTCGAACCGCGGCGACATCGAGGGCGCGCTCGCCGCGTACACCGCCTCGTTCGCCGCGGACCCCACGAACCGCGACGTGTTCACCGCGATGGAGCGTGTCTGCTACAAGGCGGAGCGCTGGGCGGCAGCGATGCAGCTCTACGAGAGCGCGATCGCGCACGTCGAGAGCGGTGCATCACGCGCGTACCGGCTCGGCGATCTGTACTCGCGCCGCGGCAACGTGCAGCTGAACTTCCTCGGTCAGGTCGAGGAAGCGATGCAGAGCTACCTGAAGGTCGTCGAGGTCGATTCGCAGCCGCAGGCCGCGGTGAAGGTGCTCGAGGAGCTGTGCGAGCGCCGCGGTGATTGGCAGCCGCTCATCTCCGCGTACGAGAAGCGCGCCGAGACGCAGAAGGATCCGACGCGCAAAGCGGACGCACTTCGCGCCGCCGCCGCGCTCGCGGAGAAGAACATCGGCGACCGCCGGATGTCGCTGCGCCTCCAGCGCAAGTTGCTCACGGTCGATCCCAACGACGCCGAGGCGATGTCGAGCCTCGAGCAGCACTACGACGACGAGCAGGACAAGAGCGGGCTCGTCGACGTGCTGAAGATGCGCCTCGCACAGGCGCGCGACAAGACGGAGTCCGTCGAGCTGTTGAAGCGCATCGCGCGCGTGTCCGAGGAAGGCGCGCGCGACGTCGACTCCGCCACCGAGCACTACCTGAAAGTTCTCGAGCTACAGCCGGAGAACCGCGACGCGCTCGATGCGCTCGGACGCATCTACGAATCGACCGAGCAGTGGGCGGAGTTCATCGACGTCACGCGCAAGCTGATCAAGGTCACGAACGATCGCAACACGAAGGCCCTGCTCTACTTCCGCTGCGGCTCCGTCATGGAAGCCAAGTTCGGTCGCGAGCAAGACGCGATCCGGTACTACGACGCGGCGATCAAGACGTCGGCGGCGTGCTTGCCTGCGGTGCACGGACTTCGCGATCTGTATCGCCGCCGCGAGGAGTGGCCGCGCGTCATCGAATCGCTCGAGCTCGAGGTGAAGCTCTGGCAGGACGACAAGGAGCGCGCCGGCGTGTTCGCGCAGATCGGCCGCATCTACGAGAAGCAACTCGGTGATGCCGAGCGCGCCATGCAGTTCTACGAGAGCGCGCTCACCGTCGATCCCGATTGCTTGCCGGCGAATCAAGCGCTGTTCGAGCACTACTTCGACACCAGCGATTGGGACAAGGCGCAGCCGCTCGCGAACGCGCTCGCACAGAAGGCGATGCGCGAAGGTGATCCGTCGACGCGCTCCGACTTCTATCGCCGCCGCGGCGTCGTCGCGTGGAAGACCGGCGATCCGCGATCGGCCGCCGAGAGCTTCATTGTCGCGCTCGAGATCAAGCCGCTCAACGCCGAAGCGCTCGACAATCTCGGCGGCCTCGCGCGCGAGCGTCCCGATGCGTGGGACTTCGACGTCACGTATCGCGAGCTCGAGAAGCTGTATCGCAAGCGCGAAGACGCGAACCACTTACTCGCACGCGTACACGTGGGGCGCGCTTCGATCATCGAGCGAGACGGCGATCTCGACGGCGCCGCCGAGCTGTACCGCGAAGCCGTGGATCTCGCGCCCGGTGACTTCGTCGTGTTGTCGTCGCTCGTCGACTTCCACGCGGACACGCGCCACTGGACCCAAGCGATCACCGCGATCGAGCGCTTCGTGAACACCAACGCAGCCTCGCCCGAGGATCGCCTGCGCGCGCGGATGCGCATGGCGGCGATCCATGCGGATGGCGAGATGGACGCGATGCGCGCGATCGGCGTGCTGCGCGACGTGATCAAGAGCGATCCCTCCCATCAAGACGCGTACTACATGCTCGCGCAGCAGTACTACCTTATCGGTCGCCACGCCGACGCGCGCGCCGCGATCGATCGCGTGATCGAGCTCGCTACCGCCGCGGGTCAACCGCTGATCCCGGCGGCGCTCGCGCGTTACTACTACTACAAGGGCCGCATCCTCGACGCGTCTGGTGACCATCGCGCCGCGGCGCCGCAGTATCGCCGCGCGATCGAGTACGACCCGGGCTACGCACCACCTGCGCTCGTCCTCGCGCGTCGCGCTGCCGACGGTGGCGATCAACGCCAGGCCGAGACGCTGCTCCTCGACGCCGCGCACGCCGCGATGGCGCAAGGCGGTCAGCGCGCCGCGGTCCCCTTGCAGCGCGGCCTCGCCCGGATCCTGCTCGCATCGGGCGATCGCCCCGCCGCGATCGAGGCGTACCGCGGAATCTTGAACGTCGAGCCCGACTCGCCGAGCGATCGCGTCGCGCTCGCCGAGATCTACGCCGTCGACGATCCTCGTCGCGCGATCAGCGAGCTCCGCAAGGTGCTCGATCGCGATATCCACCACGCGCCCGCGTATCGCTTGCTCGCGTCGTTCTATTCGCGCATGGGCGACCACGAGCGTGCGACGCGCGTGCTCACCGCGCTCGACTTGCTCGGCTTTGCCGAGGACACCGATCGCTCCGCGGCACAACGGCTGCGCGCCACGCGGCGCAGCGAGAAGCTGCGCCGCCCGATGGACGACGAGAACCGCGAACGTTGGCTCATCACGCCCGCCGCACGCGAGCCGCTCGGCGAGGTGTTCAGCGCGTTTGCCGAGGAGCTGTCGGCGATGCTCGCGCAGCCCTCGCTCGGCGAGAACCTCCTGCCCGCGCAGGGCAACGAGCCGCGTCTCGAGGCGCTCGCGCAAGAGCTCGGCTACCTGTATCAAGTCGATGCCGAGATCTTCGTCGGCGAGCGCGTGCCCGGTCTCATCGCGATCACCGCGTACCCGACGCGCTTGCTCGTCATCGATCGCACGCTGCTCGTCGAGAGCGACCTCGCGCTGCGCTTTGTCCTCGGCTACGCATTCGAAGCGATCCGCGGAGGCTACGCATCGCTGCTACAGCTCGGTGCGCGCCAGCGTCGAGAGATCGCTGCATTGCTGCGGGGGCTGCTCGCCGCTGACGTCGATCTCACGGGCCCCGCCGCGGATCTCATCAACAACGCGAGCGCCGAAGCACACAAGGTTCTCGAGAGTCACGCCGGCGTGCGCGACGTCGATGCAGGAGCGTGGATCGACGGGATGCACGCGTGTGCGAAGCGCGCCGGCCTCCTCGCCTGCGACGACTTCACCGCCGCCATCTGGGCCGTGGCCCGCCTGTCCGGGGAGCAGCTCTCGAGCCACGACGCGACGGTCGCACTGGGTTCGGTGCTCGGGGGCCCTGATCTCGTGCGGTTCTATCTCTCCGACGACTACCAGCAGCTACGCGACTCCCTCACCGGAACCGTGTAGGCATATAAACTACTTAGGCATCCTGGATCGCTCCGTTTCCTCGGAGTAGAGTTGTGCGTGCGGCTTATGCGGGAGCGGTGTAATCAGAACTACGGTCGTTACGTGGCGGAACGATGAGCCAGAAGTTCCAAGCCTCAGTTCAGCATCGTGGTGACGTCAGCTACGTGAAGCTCGGCGGTGTCATCGACGAGGACAACGAGCTCGCGGATCTTGTCGACAAGATTCCGACGGGAACCGCGGTGATCGATCTCGGCGAGATCGAGCGCATCAACTCGTGTGGTGTTCGCGACTGGGTGAACTGGCTCTCGAAGCTCGAGACAAACGGAACGCGTTCGGTGCTCGTCGAGTGTTCGCCGGCGATCGTCGCGCAGATCAACCTCGTCAACAACTTCACCGGCAACGGCGTGGTGAAGAGCTTCTACGTTCCGTACTTCTGCCCCGAGTGCGACGAGGAGAAGGTTCTTCTCGTCGAGGCCACGGACATGGGTCCGCCGCCGCACGAGCCGCCCACGTGTCGCTGTGACGAGTGCGATCTCGTCATGGACTTCGACGACATGCCCGACAGCTACTTCGCGTTCCTCTCGAACCAGAAGAAGCTCGCCGAGCCCGACAAGATCAACGGCGCGATGCGCGACCTCGGTCGTGGCTCGAACACCGATTCGAGTGGCGGCAAGAAGGTCCGCTCGCGCGCGAGCCAACCGAACCTCTCGGGTGGATCCAAGCCCAGCGTTCCATCGCTGCCATCGATCCAGCGCACGAGCACGCAGCCCGCATCGGTGCTCTCGAAGCACGGCTCGGGTCCTGGCTCGTCGCCGGGCAGTAACTCCAACCTCAAGCCGCCGAGCCGCCCGAATCTCGGCAGCAAGCCTCCGACGGGCCCCGGTGGCTCGCGTCCGCCAGGCTTCCACACGGGAGGCTCGCCCTCGAGCAACAGCTTCGGCTTTGCCGCGCAGGGCCCCATGGACCCGCGCATCGCGGCGCCGTCCAAGTCCAACGCGCTCGTGTTCGTGCTGATCGCGATCCTGTTGGGTGCGATCGCCGTCTTGGCGTATCTCGTCTTGACCAAGTAGTGCACGCGCTGGGGTAGGCACTGCACGAGGGTGAAAAAACGAGTCACCTCGCGCGTATCCGCCAGTTCACGGAAACGTGAAGATCACGTGATCGGGGTAAGCCGCCTCGATTTGCGAAGGTACCTAGGGTTCATGCACCGACTTCTTCTCGCTTCGTTGATCGTCGCTTCGCTCGCTCTTCCCGCGTCTGCAGACACCGCGTCTCGTGTCGCCGAGCTCGCCGGTCGCGCCGCCGACAAGCTCGACCAGTGGGGGCTCGACAAGAAGGTGGCCGAGGCGCTCGCGAGGGCCACGGTCGGTCGTGCTCGCCGCGCGATCGCGATCGGTCCGCACGTGGGCGGCGCTGCGCTGATCGATGCGAAGGACTCGGCCTCCGGTGGAGGCGTCACGTTCGGTCTCGGTCTCTACACGTTCGACGTGCCGACCGGCTTCGAGCTGAAGGAAGTCATCAAGGAGCGCGTGAAGGCCGAGCTCGCGGCGGCGGTCTCGAGCGGTCAGATGCCCGATATCGACGAGCTCATCCGGGGTATCGTCGACAAAGTGGTCGCGGACGTGCTCGACGGCGCGTACGGTTCCCAGACGTTTCCCAAGCCGCTGTTCACGTTCCTCCTCGAAGGGCAGAAGAACTTCGGCGACGTGGAGGGATTCCAACTGCGCGCGCTGTTCGCCTACGGCGTCTTCTCGAAGCTGAGTGCAGGCCTGTCCATCGCGGGCTCGTTCCCGGCGGCAGATGGCGCGAAGAACAACCTGATCGTCGCACCGGAGCTCGGCTTCCGCATGACGCCGATCGGCAAGCACCGCACACCGGTGTTCGACCTCTTCGCGCGCTTCGACATCGGTGTCCGGTCGCCGCAGGCGATGAACGCGACGCTCGGCGTGCGCGTGCTGTTCGATGTTCTCTAACCCCAGAGCTCGGTTGTGGAGCTCGCAGGGATGTTGGGGTGGCGAGTCTTCGATCCTTGGGGTTAGTCAGCACCGTAGAGCTGGAGGCCGACGGTCACGAAGAAGTCGGCGTCTGCGGAGCTGGTCCAGCTGATACCACCCGTCACGATGGGCCCGACGCCCGCGACCGCATGTGGCCCGTAGTAGCGATCACCGCCGTAGCGGATCGAGAGCGCGGTGAGCAGTAGATCCGCCGCGAGCGGACCATGATCGTTGTCGTTGGTGATGCCGCGCTCGCGCGACGCGAACAGCGAGACGTGCGCTGGGCCCAGCGGCAGCTCCGCGAATGCGCCGAACGAGAGCGCGAGCTTGGTGTTCGTGATCACCGAGACACCGCCGTCGAGACCGATCGCCGCGGCGCCGAGCCTCGCTTGCACGCCGAGCGGACGCAGCGCTGCGGCCTTGTACTCGCCCATGAGCTGGCCCGTGACGCTTCCGTGCCATCCGATCGGACGCAGCTTGCCGAGGTGGATCGCGCCGAGGCCCGCGAAGCCGATGTCGCCGCTTCCCAGCCCCGTCACGCCGCCAGAGAAGGAGATCGCTTGCAGCCATTCACCGGGCTCGCCGCGCAAGCGCCCGGGGAACATCGGCGTCGGGACGAGCGCGTCACCGCCGGTGTGCGCGTCGAGCCACGCGAGGATGTCGTCGGCGACCTGCGCGCCTTTGGGCTCGTGCAGGAGGTCGTGAAACAAGCCCTCGTAGATCTTCAGCGTCTTGTCGTTGCTCGCCGATGCACGAACGAGCTCGCGACTTCCCGACGGAGCAGTGAGCGCGTCACGCGTTCCGTGCAGCGCGAGGATCGGCAGCGTCAGCTCGCCGGTGCGCTCCCAGATCTCGCGCATGGCGTCGAACAGTCCCGCGGCGGTGCGTGCCGGTCCCGGCTCTTGCTCGACGAGTGGATCGCGATCCATCGCCTTGCCGACGGCCGGATCCGACGAGAACTCCGCGTTCGGCAGATCGAGCACCTTCGCCCTCGGCGCGAGCGCACCGGCCATTCGCGTGGCGGCGAGAAGTAGCGGCGACGCATCGACAGCGAGCGCGGGCGCCGAGAGGATCAACCCGGCCACCGGCGCCGCGGGATCCATCACCGCGAGGGTCGCGATCGCACCGCCCATGCTGTGCCCGAAGACGAACATCGGCTTCTCGGGATCTCGCACGCGTCCGAGGACGAGCACCGCATCGTCGACGTACTCGCGCCACGTGCGCGGCGACACGCGCGGTCCCGACGAGTGTCCGTGCCCGCGCAGATCGAACGCGGTGACGCTATATCCCCGCGCGCGGAGCTTCTCCGCAAACACCGCGTAGCGAAGCGCGTGGTCCTTGAGACCGTGGACGATCACGACATCGCCGCGGTGCTCCGCGCTCGCGCTCCAGCGAACGACCGCGAGCTTCGTTCCATCGCGGGTCTCGATCATCTCGGTGCGCGACCCCGACGGTGCAGTCATCGAGCGCAACCCTGGATCTGGGGGATGCGCGCATGCCGCGACCACCACGCCTACAAGTGCCAGCCTCACGACCGCATCTTCACCCATCGCTACCCGAAACGCTCACCCGTGACTCACGGTGAGCACGCTGGATGCCCACACGCGATCTCCCGTGTAGTGGCCCTGGGGGAATTCACAATATGGGCATCTCGCGCCTGACGCTCGTCGCATTCGTTTCGCTCACCGCGGGCTCTGCGCTCGCGCAGCAAGCTCCGACTCCAGAACCGCCGCCGCTGCCGCAGACACCCGAGCTGCCGCAAGCACCCGCGCTGCCGCAGGCACCGGCCACGATGCAGACGGCGTCGATGCCTGCACCCGATCCGCTGGGCGGCAACGGCGTCGCGGCCGCTGCGCCGCCTCCCGAGACGAAGGGCCCGAAGCAGCCCGGGCGTGGTGACTTCGACGTCGGCGGCAAGTTCCGCTTTCCGAGCGGCCCCGACGAAGCGGGCGCCTTCGACTCGTTCAACTGGGTCGCTCTCGACGCGAACGGTCGCTACTACCTCCTCGACTCGGTCTTCGTCGCGGGCGAGCTCCCCTTTGCCGTGAAGAAGCCCGGCACGCTGATGGACGGACGCGATCCGAGCCTCGTCGGCGGCATCAACCTGCGCCTCGAGGGCAAGTGGTCCGTGCCGAAGATGCCGATGATCAAGTACGACACCGAGATGGGCATCGAGCTCGCCGCCGCGTACATGCGCGAAGGCGCGATGCTGTTGAGCGACAAGGACTACCCGCTCTTCGTCGGCGACTTCCATCCCGGCCTCGCGGGCGGTCTGATCATGAAGATCAAGCTGTCGAGCCTGGTCGACTTCTCGCTGCTCCCCAAGTTCGTGTTCCAGACCGGCGAGATGGAGAACCTGACGGCGATCCAGGTTCCGATGTCGCTGATCTTGAAGCTCGGCTCGCTCGTGAAGCTCTCCACCGACATCGGTGTCTTCACCGGCGATGACATCTCGCTGCGCGCCAAGAACGGCGGCCGTGTCTATCTCGGCGCCGCGCTCGACGTGAAGCTCGGCCCGATCGTCGTCCACGCAGGCGCGGGCTTCGCGTCGCTGCTCACCGACGAGATGGGCGCGTATCCGACGATCAAGGACTCGGTCTACGTCGATCTGAACGTGAAGTACGCGAAGTAATCGCTACTCCATGCGCGCGCCGGGCGAGCGCAGGAAGTGGTGCCGCACGTCCGCGGACGCGGTGTCCTTGAGCGTCGCCGGCTCGGACAGCACGTCCTTCGCGTCGATGCGTACGAGCTCGGGCGAGACGAGAACGCCTTGCTTGGTCACCTTGCCGAGGCGGCTCGCGAGTCCGCGATAGCTCGACGTGTCACCCTTCTGCCAGCTCGCGATCGCGCCGCCACCGCCGTAGCCGAGGACTGCCGACGAGACTTTCTCGACGGTGCTCGCGGGCAGCTTGCCGCCGAGATCGACGAAGGCCGGGTTCGGCACGCTGCCCGTATCGAACAGCTTGGTCAGCCCCTTCGCGGATCCCGTCGGAGCGAACACCGCTTGCGCCGTCTTGTACGACGCGACCTCGGCGACTGCCGCGCTCAGGTCAGGCTTGCCGACGCGCGAGCCGAAGTGCGACGGATCGACCTCCGACTCGAGCATCGCATTGTCGACGAAGCCTGCGTCGTTGCAGCCCGTGTTGATGAACGCGAGCTTCTTGCCCTTGAGGGCCGAGAGGTCGCCCGCGTTGGAGAACAGCGCCCACGCGCGCGACGTGCCGCCGCCGATGTTGGCGGACGCGAGCAGCTTGTAGCTCGGGTTGGTCGCGTAGCACTGGCCGTCGATGATCGCGAAGTCGACCGCATCCTTCTTCAGCGCGCCGAGACTCGCGTAGGACTGCGCTTCGGTCTTCACGCCCGTGTTCTGCTCGATCGCCTTCGCGAGACCTTGCACGTAGGCGAGGCGCGCTTGAGCGGTGCCGAACTCGACGGAGGGAGCGTAGATGCCGACCGTGATCTTCTGCGCTGGCTGCGCGGAGGCGCTCGTCGCGGCGAGCACGATGGCGGCGAGGACGAGCTTGTTAGTAGCCATAGATCCTCTTCTTCGCGTCGATCCACTTCTGCAGATCACGCGACTGGACGCCGCGCGCCTTGGCTCGCACCCACGCGTCGTATGCGTCCTTGGGGCGATTTGCTCGATCGTAGAGGATGCCCAGGTTGACGAGCGCCTCGGGCGGGTTGCCGTTCATGCCTTCGAGCGTGCTGAGGTCGCTCTTGTCGAGGGAGAGCGCTGCCTTGTCGAGCTGGATGCGGCGCTTCGCGTCGCCCGTCGCATACTTCTCGGCGTTCGCGAGCGACTTCGACGCCGCTCCGACTTGGCCCGCGCGCCATTGGTCGTAGGCGATCAGCTCCCACACCGACGCGAGCAGCTCGTCGAGCTTTCCGCCGAGACCTTCGCCACCTAGACGCGCGAGCTCCGCAGCGGCTTGCTGGCGTGCGGCGAGCGGACCGTTGCGATAGTTCGCGTACGCACCGAAGAACTGCGCGCCGACCTTGGCGTACGGACCGCGCAGGTACGTCGATTGGCTTCCCTTGCCCGCGATCTGCTTGAACAGCTTTGCGGCTTCTTGGCTGCGGCCGGAGTCGAGGAGCGAGAGCGCGTAGGAGAACTCGAACGCGAGAGGCTCGGTGCCCTTCAGCACGCTCGGATCGCGCAATGCGCGCTCGAAGTCGCTCGACGCGTCCGACGCTTTCCCCTCGCGCATCGCCTTCCAGCCGTGGCGATAGAGTGCGAGCGCGAGGTTGCGCTTCGCGGCGGTCGCTTGCGGCTTGAGCTCGGGGCTCGTCGACGTGGCGCTCACCGCGATCTCGAGCTTGTCGACGGCGCCATCGATGTCTTGGTCCCACGTGAGCGGGGCCCACTCGGTGTAGACCTCCGCGAGCGCGACCGCCGCGTTGGCCTTCTTGGCTTCGCGCTCGGCGTTGGCGTACGCGTCAGCGGCGCGCGCCTTGTCCGGCCGCGGACTGCACATGTACGTCTTGGCCAAGAGGCGCGTGCGAACGACCTCGTCGCGACCGCTGATCCCGGCGAGCTTGAGCAGCTGCTTCTGCGCGCCATCGCAATCGCCGCGATCGATCGCGAGGATCGCGAGGTTGGTCAGCGTGACCGGCGACTGCGGATCGATCGGCAGCGCCTGCTCCAAGAGCTCGCGCGCCTCCTTCGGATCCTTTGCGCTCTCGCTGAACGCCTGTTCGTTGAACGTGAGGATCAGGTTGCGCTGGATCGAGACGTCGTTCGGACGAATCTGCTGCGCAGCCTCGAAGCGCTGGCGTGCTTCGCGCAGCTTCTTCTGATTGAACAGCGCTTTGCCACCGATCACCATCACGGCAGCTCGCGTCTCGGGGGCCGCGCGCTCGAGCGTCTTGCCGGCGAGCAGCTTGTCCGTGAGCGCCGCGGCCTTCGCGTCTTGCTTGCCCTCGAGGTACGCGCCGCCTAGCTCGATCGCGAGCTCCGTCGACGCCGGGTTCGCGGAGTACGCCGCGTCGAGCTTCTCGATGGCGAGCGGCAAGTTGTTCGAGCCCGGCATGCGGCGATACGTCTTGCCGAGCTGGATCGACAGC
Source organism: Pseudomonadota bacterium (assembly GCA_023428295.1). GTDB lineage: Bacteria > Myxococcota_A > Polyangia > Haliangiales > Haliangiaceae > JABFXX01. The sequence goes on along the minus strand of JAEYYV010000420.1, from coordinate 19,213 downwards.
GTCACCTGCTCGTGCCCTTGGCTTGGCTTGAGCAGCTTCTCCGCACGGAGGTAGTAATCGAGCGCGTTCGGCCAATCGCGATCCGCGAAGTACGTGTCGCCGATCAGACGAAAGCCACGTGCCTCCGTCTTGCGGAGCTTAGTGAACTCCGTGGCCGCCGTGCGCGCCTTCTTGGTCTGCTTGCGGGCGAGGTACGCGGTGCCGAGGTTGAACCACACCGCGCCGCCCGCATCGATCCTCCGCGGATCCTCGACGATGCGCTCGCACACCGTGAGCGCTTTATCGAAGCGCCCGAGCCCCGTGTACGCCGCGCACAGACCGTTGTCCGCGTTGACCTGCGCGTTGGGGCGCTTGCCAAGCCGGCGCGAGAGCGTCTCGAACTGCTCGACCGCCTTCGCGTACATCTTCTGCGCGGTCGCATCATCGCCATCGGAGATCGATTGCCGTGCGGTCGAGAGGTGCGCGAAGCCCAGCCGGATGCGCGGGATCACGTCGCCTTGTTCGAGCTCGCTCGGCCGGCTCGCGAGATACGCTTCGTACGCGGCGGCGCTCTTCGCTGGATCGCGGCTCGCGAAGTACTCGCCGATCAGCTTCTGGTTCGTGAACGTGCTGGGCTTGGCCGCGACGACCTTCTCGGCGACGATGATCGCCTCGTCCTTGCTGCCCGTCTCCCACAGCATCAGCGCTTCTTGCTCGCCCAGCTCCGGCGAGCTGACGAGCGCGCTCGAGCGGTTCTTCGCCTTGGCGATGAAGGCGAGGCCCCCTCTGTAGTCCTTGAGGATGATGAAGATCGCGGCGCGTTTTCCGTACGCCTCGGCGGCGACCTGGCCCGGCGCCTTGTCGATCGCTCGGTCGTATGCAGCCGCCGCCTTCTGCCAGTTGCCGTCCTCGAAGTATCGATCGCCGTCGCGCAGGTCGTCCTCGACCGCAGCCGATGCCACCGAGACACTCGCCACCACTACTGCGATTGACGTCCACGTCCTCAATGGATCCTCCCCACGATCATGGTGATGTCGTCTTTGCGTGGTGCCTCGCCGAAGAAGTTCGTCGCGTCGGCGACGATGGAGTCGCGCATCTCACCGGCGTCGAGCATCGCAGCGCGCTTCACGCTCGCGCGGAACCGCTTCTCGCCGTACTCCTCACCCGCCTCGCTCTCGCACTCGACGATGCCGTCCGTGTACCAGATGAGGACATCGCCCGCGACGAGCTCCGTGGTCTTGGCCTCGTACTTCGACGCGCGATCGTCACCGAGGCGGTTGCCACGGATCATGAGCGAGCCGAACTCGCCTTTGCCTTCACCGGCTCGATAGAGGTACGGGAAGTTGTGTCCCGCATTTGCGTACGTGATCGTGCGCTGCTTCGTATCGATGATCGACGCGAAGCACGTCATCACGAACCGACGCTGCGCGCTCTCGAAGATCGCGTGGTTCATGATCTCGAGGAGACGCGTCACGGTGACGTCGTCGTTGTGAACGTGGCGCGCAACGTCGCACGCTGCTTTCGCCGCGGCGGTGATCATCGCGGACGGAACACCGTGCCCCGTGACGTCGCCAACGACGAGCAGGTACTTCCCGCCGACGAGCTCGTGCCATGTCCACCAATCGCCGCCGGTCTGCGCGGCCGGCTGATAGAAGCCCGCGAACTTCAGGATGCCCTTGTCGACGGGATCCATCGATGGAACGAGCGTCTCCTGGATCGTCTTTGCGACCTCGAGCTCTTGCTCCAGACGCGCCTTCTCGGCGGTCTGGACCATGAGGATCGAGATCTGCTCGGCCATGAAGTTGAAGTTCTCGCCGAGGAAGCCGATCTCGTCGGCGCTCGTGACTTCGGCGCGCGCATCGAGATCACCGCGCGCGATCTGATCGGCTTTCCACGCGAGCGCCTTGATCGGGCGCGTGATCGACAGTCCTTGCAGGATCGCGAGCACGGTGCCGATCAACACGAACAGACCACCGACCGCGCCGGTGTAGAGCGCCGCACGCGCCGACGCCGCTGCTTTGCTCTCCTCGGCCGCCGACGCGAACCACTCGATCGGCGCGAGGTCATACCCGAGCACCACGTAACCGAGCCGCGCATCCGGCGCCTCCGCGGCGAGCGCGCCGGCGGCGGTCGCCGGCGTTCCGATGAACACCGGGAACGCGAACACGCGATGCTGCGATCCTGCCGATGCGAGATCGAAGCGCACGAGCGCCTCGCCCTTACCCGCCGCTGCGGTCTTCCACGCGTCCTCGGCCTGGCGCCACGAGTCCACCGCGAGCTGTCCGATCGCCGCAGTGATCGGCTCGTGATTGCCGAGCGCGCACTCGAGCTTCGCCGCTTCCGTGCAGTACGCGACGACCTTCTGGTTCGGATCGAGCACGTAGGCGAGCTTGAGCCCGAAGTCCTTCTTGCTCGAGGGACCATCCTTGGTGTCCTGCTCGACGGTCTCTTTGACGAGCGACAGGATGTCCGGATCACGACCGCGATCGATGAGCAGCTGGCTCACCGCGCGTGCGAACAGCGGTGTGCCGAACTCGCCGAGCGTTTCTCGACCCGCTCGGAACGTCTCGATCTGCCGCTGCGTCGAATCGTCAAATGCTTTGCGAACGTTGATCACGTTCAAAACACCACTGCCGACCACTGTCACGACGATTAGAAGCGTCGTGGTCAAGATCATCTTGACCGACAGGCTTGCCCCTCGTTTGGCCATCCCGTCGACGAGTTTATGACAGCACCGGTAGAACTGCTACCATTCGGCCGTGGACCAGGTTCCGGCGGCCCTGACGCAGTTCTTGACGGAGTTCAAGCGTACGGCCAACGCCATCGTGGATAGCTATTTCGTCGTCGATCGCGACCGTCGCATCGTCGACTTCAACCGCGCCTTTTTCGCGCTTCTCCCTCGGCAGCTCGCCCGCGGGCTCAAGGGCAAGCACTGTTACGACGTGCTCGAGCTCAACATCTGCAAGACCGAGTGCATCGCGCAGCAGTGCTGGAGCGACAACCGTCACGTCCGCCTCGACGAGATCAGCGGCTCCATCGTCGGCGAGGTCCAGAAGCTTCGCTTCATCCTCTCGGCGGTGCCGATCACCGACGATCACGGCAACCATGTGGGTGCGCTCGAGATCCAGCGCAACGTCACCGACGAGGCTGTCGTGCAGGTCAAGTATCAGGAGATGCTCGAGAAGGAAGCCCGCGAGCGCGAGCGGTTGGCCAATCAGGTCCGCGCGCGCACCAAGGAGCTCCTCGAGACGAACCAGCTCCTGTTGAAGACGCAGAAGGAGCTCTTGGCCTACAAGAAGGGCCTGACGGTCTGACGGTGATCGTCCTACGTGGCGGGTAGTCGCGTAGGGGTGGTTTCGGCTTAGCGGCCCTGCGTCATGCGCAGCATCACCAGCGGCGTCTTCGCGATGATACCGAGCTCGGTGCGCAGGAACGTCCCGAGCTTCTCGAGCGACGCGGTGTACGCGAGGTCGTAGAGCAGCTTGATCCTCATGTCGTCGGCGAGCGAGCCCTTGGTCTCGTCCAGCTTCCACGGGTTCTGTAGCGTCGCGGCGAGCTTTCCGATCTCGCTGCCCTCGGGGATCGAGCCCGTGTAGCCGAGCGAGATCTGCGCGAGCCCGGTGATGCCTGGCTTCACGTCGCGCATGCGCTCCTCGAACAGCGGGATCGCGTACGACAGCTGCTGCAACAGCTCGGGGCGCTCGGGACGCGGACCGACGAGCGACATCTTTCCGCGCAGCACGTCCCAGAACTGCGGCAGCTCGTCGAGCCGGGACTTGCGCAGGAACTTGCCGACGCGGGTGATCCGCGGATCGTCGGCGCCCGCCACGACGACACCGGTGAACTTCTCCGCGTCCGGAATCATCGTGCGGAACTTGTGCATCTCGAACTCTTCGAACTCGTAGGTCCGCACGCCGTTCTCGTGCGTGACCTTCTTGAGCGAACCGGCGCGGCGCTGCTTGAACAGCACCGGGCCCGGCGAGTCGATATAGACAGCCGCGGCGATGATCGGCAGGAGTGGAGCGGTGAGCACCATGCCGACGGTGGCACCGAGGATGTCGATCGCACGCTTCGCGATTTGAACGGGTCTACGCACGAGACGCTCTTCATGCGAACGCGAGACCAAGCGCTCTTCGCACGCAGCACGCCGAGGATGCTGATGCAGAAGCGCACGTTGCGATCCGCGCGCACGGACGCCGTGCGTGAAAGCCCGCAGCTTCACGGGGTCGCGTGGCACGAGTGTTGATGTACGTCCGCCGCGATGGCCGACAAGATCTGGCTGACGGTCCCAGGATCGTTGCGCTACCGCGCGGTCGCGGTGCGCGTCGTCGCAGAAGCGGCGCGGCTGGTCTCGGGATCCGCGCGGCGCGACGAGAATGATCTGCTCGCGAGCGATGTACGCGACCCGTTCGACACGGCGGTCGTGAGCGCGTTCATGGAGATCTTCAACAACGTCGCGATCCACGCGTATCGACGCGAAGCGACCGGACGCATCGAGATCTCGATCACCGCGGGGCACCGCGAGATCGTGATCGAAGTCCTCGATCACGGTCGGCCCTTCGATCCATCGAAAGTGCCCGCGTTGCCGTCGGAGATGGACGACGCGTCGCTCCCCGAGGGCGGCATGGGCATTCACATCGCTCGCACGATGCTCGACGACGTCTCGTATCAGCCCGGTCCACCCAACAAGTGGCGGCTATCGAAAGTGAGGACCTGATGATGACGCCTTATGAAGTTTCACGCTCGGTCGACGCGACGCGCCTCGTGGTGCGTGGCTCGCTCGACATCAACACCGCACCCGCGCTCGCCGAGGAGATCGACAAGATCATCGAGACGAAGCCGGCGAAGGTCGATGTCGATCTGACACCACTCGATCTCATCGACAGCTCCGGCGTAGCCGCGCTCGTGAAGCTCTACAAGGGCGTTCGCAGCGGTGGTGGACGCATCGCGATCTCGGGAGCGCGCGATCAGCCGCTCGCGATCTTCAAGCTGCTGCGCATGGACAAGGTCTTCGATCTCTAGATGCTGCGCGTCCTCGCCATCACGAAGATCTTCCCGAACGCGCTCGAACCTCTATCCGCGCCATTCAATCGACAGCAGTTCTCCGCACTCGCGAAGCGCTGCTCGCTCGAGGTCATGGCGACGATCCCGTGGTTCCCCGGCGCGAGCCTCGTGAAGACCTCGAGCGCGGGCAAGCTCGCCGATGTTCCCGCCGAGGAGGTCATCGACGGCATCCACGTGACGCATCCACGCACGCTGTTCGTGCCGCGGCTCGCACACGCGACGTGGGGCCCGCTCTACGCGGCGTCGATCGCGCGCGCCGTCATGCGCTATCGCGATCGCGTCGATGTGGTCCTCGGCTCGTGGGCGTACCCCGACGGCTTCGCGGCGGTGCTCGCAGCGCACGCACTGCGCGTGCCGTGCGTGGTGAAGCTGCACGGGAGCGACATCAATCAGATCGCGAAGCTGCCGGGACCTCGCACGCTCCTGTCGTGGGCGCTCCCGAGAGCCGCGCGTGTCGTTGCGGTCAGCCGTGCGCTCGCCGACGAGGCCGTCGCGATCGGCGTGCCGCGCGAGAAGATCGAGATCGTCATGAACGGCGTCGACGCGTCGCTGTTTCATCCACGCGATCGCGCGAGCGCACGTGTGGAGCTCGGGCTCGACGAGAAGCCTCTCGCCGTGTACGTGGGCAACCTGAAGGCCGACAAAGGCGTGCTCGATCTCGTGGCTGCATGGGCGCGCCTCGGCATGCCCGAGGCGAGACTCGCGATCATCGGCGGCGGCCCTGCGCACGACGAGCTCGCCGCTGCCAGCGCACCGCTCGGCGATCGCGTGAGGCTCGTCGGACCGCGGCCGCTCGCGGAGATTCCGCTGTGGATGGCGGCCGCGGACGTGATCACGCTCCCGAGTCATGCGGAAGGAACGCCGAACGTCGTGCTCGAAGCGCTCGCCTCCGGACGCCGCGTCGTCGCCACGAAGGTCGGCGGCATCCCCGATTTGATCACCCGCGGCGAACTGGGCGCGCTCGTGCCGCCGCGCGATCCCGACGCGCTCGCACGTGCGCTCGCGCTCGCGCTGCGCACACCGTACATCCCCGCCACGGTCGCTTCTCTCGGCTCCCGTGGCGGTTGGGACGCAAGTGCACAAGCCCTACACCAGGTCCTACTTGGCGCGGCGAGTGCTTCGCAAGCGGGGACCCCATGGACCGACCGTCACTCTCCCAGCTCGGTGACCGGTGGTACGCGTCCGAGGAGCGCATCACCACCGGAATGATCGCCGAGCTGCGACGCGTGCGCAGGCGCGCAGCGGCTCGGCCGTTCCTGACGCTGGCACTCGCGGCATTCGTCACGGGCGCGCTCGCGTACGTGATCGTCACCAAGCATCGCAAGCTCGAAGCGGAGGTCGTCCTCGCGCTCAGTGAAGGCACGCTGGCAGACCGCGCGGGGCTCCAGGCGCAGGAGCTACGCGAGTACGTCTCCTCGGTGCTCCTGTCCGACAAGAACGTCGCGAAGGTGATCGAGGCGCAGGACCTCTATCGCATTCGCAAGCACATGGGCATGCAGTACGCGATCACCCAGCTCCGCGAGCAGCTCGAGCTCGAGGTCTACAAGAACACGTTCCTGTACTACCGGGACTCCGAGTCCAACGCGCGCAAGTCCGCGCGCATCGGGCTCACGGTGATCGACACCGATCCCGATCGCGCATATGGCATCGCGCGCGCACTGGCAGACATCATGATTCGAACCCACGACGCCGAGCGCTTGAAGCTCACGAGTGCGCTCTCCGCACAAGTGAAGCTGATGCGCGAGACGATCGAGACGGAGCTCGAATCTCTCGCGGGAAAGATCAGCGCGACGCAGACAGCGATCGCAACGGCGCACGCGAAGAACAAGACCGGGCTCGCGGCCGCGCTGATGGTCGACCTCGCCGATTACGACTCGCGCCACAAGGACCTCGCGCGGCAGCTCTCGCAGCTCACGCTGAGCCGCGACGCGATCGCCGACGAGATCACCGCGGCCGGCCTCGACATCACGCTCGAGGTCGTCGCCGAGAAGCGACCCGATCGCCCGATGACGTCGACGTTCGCACTCGTCCTCGTGCTGTGCGTCGTCGCGACGGGCGCGTTGATCGCGTCGGCGATGATCGTGAGCACGTTCGACTCGCGCGTCCACGACACCGAGGACGTCGAGCGCCTCGGGCTTCCCGTCCTCGGTCACGTTCCCGCCTTCGCGGGTGACCGCATCGGATCACTCAGATCGCGCTTCACCCGATCGCGCGGCCTTCGCCGCACACGTTCAGCAGGGGCAAGACTATGGCACTCGCACCGATAACTCCTCGCGACAAGCTTCAACGCATCACGGACCTCGCTCGCAAGACGGCGCGCTACTGGTGGATGATCGCGTTGTTCGCGCTCGCCGGCGGCGCACTGTCGCTCGCGTTCGCGGTGTTCAAGCCGAAGAACTACCAGTCGTGGTCGACGTTGTTCTATCAGGAGCGGATCCAGTCGAGCCTGATGTCGCCGAACCGCGAGGAGATGGTCCAGCGCAACATCGGCGATCGCTATCGCGAGCTCCTCCTCGCGCGGTCACAGCTCGAGCAGATCGTCGGTGACCCTGCGCTCGACCCGTTCCCCGACGAGAATGACTTCGAGGTGAAGATCGACGAGCTCCGCAAGCTCATCAAGTTCGAGGCACGCGGTGCGAACGCGTTCCGCATCAACTATCGTGACTCCGATCCGGCGCGCGCGAAGCGAGTGACCGAGAAGCTCACGGCGCTGCTCCAGGCCAAGGACGAGGAGCTGCGCAACGATCAAGCACAGCGCACCGTCAACTTCGCGACGAGCCAGAAGGAAGCGGCGGCGAAGGAGCTCGCGAAGAGCGAGCAAGCACTCGCGACGTTCCTCGCGGCGCATCCCGAGTTCGCGCAAGACACGAACCAGGGCAACTCCGAAGGTGCGTCGATCCGCGCGATCCGCGAGCCGAAGCAGGTCTCGCGTACGGGCAATAGCCGGCTCTACGCGCTCGAGCGGCAGCGCCAGCGCATCCAGGCGCGGCTCACCGCGAGCCCCGATGCACCGCCGGTGCGCATCGTCGCGCCGCCCACACCGGAGCGCGTCGCCGCCGAGGCCGCGGCGACCGAAGCGCAGCGCCAGCTCGTCTCCGCGCAGCGCGAGCTGGACAGCGCGATGAGCCGCTACACGGAGAAGCATCCAGAGGTGATCAAAGCGCAAGCGAACCTCGCGAGTGCGCAATCGCGCTATCGCAACGCACAGGCCGCGATCCCGCCGCTCGTCGAGACAGCGGTCGCGCCGGCGACCAAAGAGGATCGCGATAAGCTCGAGAAGGAGCTCGCGAACCTCGAGGAGCAGATCGCGAACATGCAGTCGGGCGGCGCCAAGAAGGATTCGTCGCAGGCTGACAAGACGACGAACTGGGTCGTCAAGCTGGAGACCGAGCACGCGATCCTGCGTCGTGAAGTGAGCGAGCAGCGCGAGCGCGTTGGCTCCCTCGCAGCGTCGGTGTTTCGCGCGCAGATCGACGCGAGCCAGAAGCTCGCCGAGCAAGGCGGGCGCCTCTCCGTCGTCGATCCCGCGTTCAAGCCCGTGAAGCCCACGGGCCCCGGCAAGACCATCTTCCTCCTCGCAGGAATGATCCTGTTCCTGACCCTCGGTCTCGGGCTCTCGCTCGGTCTCGCGATGATCGATGACCGCATCTACCACCGCATCGATCTCGACAACCTGGGGATCGGCGTCCTCGCCGTGATTCCGCCCGCTGCATCCCTCAAGCAGCTCCACAAGAAGAAGAAGAAAGAGAAGCGCACATGAGCACGACATCGCGACCCAGCTTGTCGATGACCGCGATCGGTCTCGGGCAGAACCCGCGTAGCACGCTGGTCCGTGGCTCGATGGCGCCCGTCGACCCGCGGCCCACCGTCGCGATCGCGCCGACGGACGCGCGCCCGCAGCACACCGTGACCACGGAGGTGCAGGTGATGCAGCACCACCTGCCGCGCCATCCCAAGTCCGATCGCCGGCTCGCTGTCGCGCTCGCGCCGGACTCGGAGCGCGCTGCCGCGTTTCGCGTCCTGCGTCACCACCTGCTCGAGCTCGGTCGCCCGCAGTGCATCATCGTGTCGAGCCCACAGCGCGGCGATGGCAAGACCACCACGGCCATCAACCTCGCGACAGCGCTGTCCGAGTGTGGACGCGCGAAGGTCCTCCTCGTCGAGGCGCACCTGCGCCGCCCGCAGCTCGCGAGCGTGTTCGAGTTCGTGCCGCCGCGCTGCTTCGCGGACCAGCTGCTCCTCCACCGCAAGGATCCGCTGACCTCGTGGACGCTCGTCGACATCCCCGAGCTGTACCTGCACGTCGGCGCCGTCAATCCGAAGTTCGAGCGCGGTCAACTCCTCGACGGGCCCGCGTTCTCGATCGCGATGGAGCGCCTCCGTCTCGCCGGCTACGACCACATCGTCGTCGATGCCCCGCCCGTGCTCGGCTCCGCCGACGTCAATCTCATGGCCGACGCTGCGGATACGGTCCTGCTCGCGCTTCGCGCGCGTCGCTCGACCGCCCGTGATCTACGCGCCGCGATCGATCAGATCGGCGAGCGCAAGATCGGCGGCACGGTGCTGGTCGACGACTAGCGACGACAGGTCGCGATGCGAATCAGCTCGCGGCGACTCTCCTCCCACACACGCTCGTCGTTCGACCAGCCGCGCGTGGGCATCGTGCGCGCGACGACCCGGGCCGTTCGCATCGGATCGCACGCGTTCGCGAGCTCGAGCAGCGTGCGATCCTGTTGCCCTCGACGAAGCGCGGCCAAGCGCAACGTCGGTCGACATCCGCGATCGCCCGGCAGCGCGAGAACACCGTCGAGGTTTCCGCGATCCTCGCCATCGTCGAAGCTGATCGGATCGCCGAGGTCCAGCGCGCGTCCGGGCAGCGGTGCCCCCTTGCGATTGTGCCGGTCGTGCCAGTACAGCGCGTCCCACACGTACCACTGCGCGACTCCATCGCGGTGCTGGATCCATCCCCACGTGCGCGGGCCGGGAGTCTTTGCATCGAGGACCATGGCGCCCGACCACGGCGGCAAGCCGTTGTAGGCCCACGCGCCGCTGTGCGCCGCCGGCTGGAGCTGAACGAACTGATCGACGAGGCCGAGCCACTCGGGGCGTGGGTTCGCGGTGACAGCAAAGCGAAACGTGTCGGGGCCACCGCCGGCGGCGCGGATCACCTTGCCCAGCTCGACGACCTCGGCGATGCGCTTCGGCGTGCGCGGCTCGTCGATGGGTATCGCGAACGGAACGTGGCCCGTGCCCTTCGTCGCCGCGATCCACGCGCGAACCTCGTCGCCGGCCTTCGCGGGATCGGCGGAGATGACCACCGGCACGTCACGGATGCCTGCGAAGTCCGGCTTGCGCGACGCCCACCAATCGATGTGCAGGTCCGGCGTGAGGAGGACGTCGTGCTCGCGAAACAGCGCGGTGCACGCTCGCTCGGCGGAGCTCGGCACCGCACGCGAGGGATTGCCCGGGACGTTCGCGTTCCATGCGAGCTCGCGCGGATCCGCGTAGGCCCACACGCGCGGCGCGTGCACCGGCAGCGTGACGGTCGCGATCTCGAGCTCCACCGGGTACGTCGCGCTTCCCACGACGAGCTCGCCTGCGATCACGCCGGGCGGCATGTCGCGCGGGACGTGCAGCTCGACGTACGTGATCCCGGCGTCGACCGAGGAGGCCGAGCGCTCGACGAGCCCGTCAGCGTAGCGGCCCTTGCCGTGGCTTCCGCCCCACAGCGCTGTCGATGGGCGCTTCACGTCGAACGCCTCGACATCGAACGTGCGCACGTCGAGCGCCTTCATGGAGAGCCGAGCGCCGCGTCCGATGATCTGGAGCCCGATCGGCTCGCCGCGCGCGGCGAGGAGCGACACGCGAACGCCGTCGAACCACGGGGTGGTGCGCGGAACGGGATCGCCGATCCGATAGCGGGTGGACTCGCCGAGGACGGCGACCCGAGGTGTGGGATCGGTCGCGTTGGCGGAGCTGCATCCGCAGGCGAGCGCGAGAGCACATGCGAGGACGCGCGACATCGACTCGTGCGCAGCAAGGCGCGAGCCGGCCCACAAATCGCAGAGCCACACGCCGATGGCAACGCCAACCCGCGTAGAGACTCGGTTCTCGCCGGTAGTAGACGGTCGAACGAGCGAGGACGCGCGGAGCGACGCGCGCGCCGGCGCACGTGTGACCACGCAGCACGCGAGTCGCGAGTCGCTCCCGATCATCGCGTTCGCGAAGGACTGGCACGAAGACCCCACGTCCAATCATCACGTCCTGCGCGAGCTCGCGAAGACGCGCCGCGTGCTGTGGCTCAACTCGCTGGCGACGCGCACGCCGAGCCTCGCGAGCGGTCGCGACCTCGGCAAGATCAAGCGCAAGCTCGTCGAGTTCGCGAAGGGCCCGAAGAACGTCGAGAACGATCTATGGGTGTTCTCGCCGCTCGTACTGCCGTTGCCACACCACGCATGGGCGCGGTCGATCAACAAGCAGGTGCTGCGCGCCACCATCCGCGGGCTGCGCTACAGGCTCGGCATCGATCGCTTCGACCTGTGGACGTTCTTGCCGAACAGCGCGGCGTACGTCGGCACGCTCGGCGAGGAGTCGAGCGTCTACTACTGCGTCGACGAGTGGTCGCTGTTCTCGTATCTCGATCGCGAGCAGACCGTCGCCGCCGAGCGCGAGCTGCTGCGCAAGGTGGATGCGGTGTTCGCGATCAACCACGCGCTCGCCGAGGCCAAGCGCAGCGTGAATGCGCAGACGTTCGTGAGCCCGCACGGTGTGGATCACGAGCTGTTCGCCCAGGCGCTCGACGAAGCGACCGTGGTCCCAGCCGACATCGCGTCGATCTCCGGCCCGCGCATCGGCTTCTACGGAACGATCCGCGACTGGGTCGATCTCGAGCTCGTCGCGCACGTGGCGAAGGCGCGCCCCGCGTGGTCGATCGTGCTGCTCGGTCAGGTGCTGTGCGATGCGAGCGCTGTCGCGGGATTGCCCAACGTGCACCTCCTCGGGCAGAAGCGCCACGACGAGCTGCCCGCGTACTGCAAGGCGTTCGACGTCGGCATCATCCCGTACCGGATCGATGACCGTATGGCGTTCGTCAATCCACTCAAGCTTCGCGAGTACCTGTCGGCCGGCGTTCCCGTCGTGTCGACGCCGGTGCCCGAGGTCGCGCGCTATCGCGAGCACTGCCGCATCGCACCCACTCGCGGCGAGTTCGTCGCCGCGATCGACGCCGCACTGAAGGACGGCAGTACGACGGCACGGCGCGTGCGTAGCGAATCGATGAAGACCGAGACCTGGTCGGCTCGCGTGGCCGACGTGATGCGAACCGTCGACGAGATCAGCCAAGCAAAGAGGATGAACGGAAGATGAGCACCAAGAAGCTGCGCGCCGGCATGGTCGGCGCAGGAAACATCTGCGAGTTCCACGTCGCCGCGCTAAAGAAGCTGGCGAGCATGCCCGACAGCGACATCGAGCTGATCGGCGTTGCGGATCTCGATGCCGATCGCGCGAAGGCGAACGCGGAGAAGTGGGGCACCACGGCCTACGCGGATCTCGACGCGCTCGTCGCAGCCGGTGCCAACGTGATCCACGTGCTCACGCCTCCCTCGTCACACGCGGCGATCACTCGCGCGGCGCTCGAGCGTGGCTGCCACGTCCTCGTCGAGAAGCCGATCACCGAGGACGCCGAAGAAGCTCACGCGCTCGGCGAGCTCGCCGCGCAGAAGGGGCTGACGATCAGCTGCAACCACTCGCTGCTGTTCGATCCGCAGATCGTGCGCGCGCTCGAGATGGTCCGCGCCGGCAAGCTCGGCGAGATCGTCGGCGTCGATATCCTCCGCGGTAGCGAGTACCCGCCGTACGAAGGTGGCCCGCTGCCGCCGTGGTACCGCGACGCTGGCTATCCGTTCCGCGACATCGGCGTTCACTGCCTCTATCTCATCCAGGAGCTGCTCGGTCCCATCACGGGTGTCGACGCCAAGTGGCGCTCGCTCGGCGGCGATCCGAACCTCGCGTTCGACGAGTGGCGCGCCCTCGTGACCTGCAAGCGCGGCCTCGGCCAGCTGCAGATCTCCTACAACACGAAGCCGATGCAGTCCCAGCTGATCATCCACGGCACGAAGGGCGTGCTGCGCGTCGATCTGTTCGCGATGTTCCACGGCAAGCGCGCATCGACCCCGCTGCCCAAGGCAGCCGAGCGGCTGATCAATGCGTTCACCGACTCGCTGCAGCCGCTCGTCGATGTTCCGACGAACGTGGTGAAGTTCGTGCGCAAGCAGATCCAGGCGTACCAGGGCCTGCGCGACCTCGTCGCCGACTTCTACGGGCGCCTGCTCGCGGGCAAAGACCCGGCGGTCTCCGTCGAGGATGCCGCGAACGTCGTCGCGTGGGTCGAGAAGGTCGCGCGTGCGGCGGACGCGGATCACGCGCGAAACCTGTCGCGCTTTCAGACCAGCGATCGCATTCCGTTCGTGGTGACCGGTGCGTCGGGCTCCCTCGGCAAGGCGGTCGTCGACCGCTTGCTCGCGGACGGACATCGCGTGCGCGTGTTCCAACGCAGGACTCCGGTGACACCGCGCGAAGGCGTCGAGTACGTGTTCGGAAACCTCGGCGATCCCAAGGCGGTCGACAAGGCGATCCGCGGAGCCGAGGTCGTCATTCACTGCGGCGCCGCGATGAAGGGCGGCTGGCCCGAGCACAAGGGCGGCACGGTGGTCGGCACGCAGAACGTGATCGATGCGTGCAAGAAGTTCGAGGTCCGCCAGCTCGTGCACATCTCGTCGATGTCGGTCGTCGATTGGGCCGGCAGCGAGAATGCAAACGTCGACGAGGGCACCGCGGTCGAGCCGCGGCCCGACGAGCGCGGCGCGTACACGCGCGCGAAGCTCGAGGCCGAGAAGCTCGTGCGCGACGCTGCGGCCGGCGGGTTCCCGGCGGTGATCCTGCGCCCCGGCCAGATCTTTGGTGGCGGTATTCCGCTGATCAACGGCGCGGTCGCGCGCAACGCAGGCGGGCGCTGGCTCGTCCTCGGCGACGCGACGATCGAGCTGCCGCTGATCTACATCGACGACGTCGTCGACGCGATCATGCGCTCCGTCCAGAAGCGCCTCGTCAGCGGCGAGGTGATCCAGCTGATCGATCCCGAAAAGCTCACGCAGGCGGACGTGCTCGCGCTCGCCGGCGAGAACAAGCCGCTCCTCAAGCTGCCACGCGCGGTGGTGTTCGCGCTCGGCAAGCTCAGCGAGCTGCCGCTCGGTGCCCTCGGCAAGCCGAGCCCGATCGCGCTGTATCGCTTGAAGTCGGCGCTCTCGCGCATGCACTACGGAAGCGACGTCGCGAAGAACGTCCTCGGATGGGCACCGCGCGTCGGCGTGCGCGAAGGCATTCGTCGCGTGACCGGTGCAGAGCCGCGTGGCAGTGCGACGCCTCCGTTGCGAGTCGCGGCGCCTTGAGTGCGCGAGAGCGAGCGGCCGCGCGCCTGTTGCGCCTCGCGGTGATCGTCAGCGCGCTCGCGTGTGCAGCAGCCGCGCGCGCGGACACCGCGGTGAACGTGCAGCTCACGCGCGACGGCGATCAGCTCGCGCGAGAGCTCGGCGTCACACCTGCGCAGCTCGCCGCGCAGGTGAAGGCGGCGATCGACAACGCGTATCAGACGTCGAACATCGACGGGTTTCTCTCGGACTTCGTCGACGCGACGTCGTTCTCTGCGCGCGGCATCGGCGTGGACTACGCGTCGCTGCCGAAGGGCTTCATCGCAGGCTTCGCCGTGAACGTCGCCGCGGCTGGCAATCAAGAGCTGCGCTCCGACGAGCGTCCGACCGCGGGGCTCGCCGCGAACCTCGCGCTGATGCTCGGCATGAACCTCGCCGAGTGGAAGCTGCCGCGCTGGACGATCTACGCGAACGGCTTCTATCGCAACGCGGAGCTCGAGCGGCTCGACGGCTCGATCCTCAGCGCGGGCGCTCACGTGCAGTACACGGTGATCCCGGCGCCGGCCGATGGAGGCACCGGTACGTTCGTGCGATGGATCGGCCTGCGCGCCACGACGGGACTCGAGCTGACGCAGTGGCGCCTCCGCAACACGGACACGCTGTCGACGGACTTCTCCGTCGGCAGCGGCGGCAACACCGCGAACGTCGATGTCGACCTGATGGGCCAGCTCGATCTGCGCACGCGATCGATGACCGTTCCGCTCGAGGCGACCACGGGCCTGCGCATCCTGTGGCTCGCCACGCTCTACGCGGGCGTAGGCGTCGACGTCACGATCGGCAACGCGGATCTCACCGCGGACATGAATGGCATCGCGCGCTCCGACGACGGTCGCGAGCTCGGTACCGTGACGGTCACTGGCGATGGCACCTCTACCGGATCGCCCGCGACGGTCCGCGCACTCGCGGGGCTGCAGATCAACCTGTGGAAGCTGCGCGTGTTCGCGCAGGTCAACGCATCGCAATCACCAGCGGCGAGCGTGGCGTTCGGTCTCAAGTTCGTACAGTGAGCAGAATCGCGCGCGCGACCCTGGCACCGTCCAACGCAGCCGACACGATGCCACCCGCGTAGCCCGCACCTTCCGCGCACGGATACAAGCCCGCGAGGTCCGGCGACTCGAGGCGCTCTGGATCGCGAGGCACGCGCACCGGCGAGCTCGTCCGCGACTCGACACCGACGAGCACGGCCTCCTCGGTCAGAAAGCCGCGCATCTGCTTGTCGAAGTGCGAGAGCGCCTCGCGCAGGCGCTGTGCGAGCGGAATGCGCGTCGCGTCGAGCACCTCGCCGATGTCGGTGGCAAAGAGCCCCGGTTGATAGCTCGTGCCCGGCACCGTCGACGACGCTTTGCCGCGCACGAAGTCCGTCGCGCGCGTCGCGGGCGCACGGAGCTCACCACCGCCCGCCTGTGCCGCCGCGCGCTCGAGCGTGGCTTGCAGCTCGACGCCGCCCGTCGGTCGCGCCAGGTCGAGGCGATCGAGATCCGCGAGCTCCACTGCGACGACGAGGCCCGAGTTCGCGTACGGCGAATCGCGGCGCGACAGGCTCATGCCGTTCACGACGAGGCCATCGGGCTCCGTCGAGGCGGGCACGATCCACCCACCGGGACACATGCAGAACGAGAACGCTCCACGTCCGTCGCTCGGCGTGAACGCGAGCCGATATGGCGCCGCCGGCAGCTTCGGGTGCCCCGCCGCTTTGCCGTACTGGATGCGATCGATGAGCGGCTGCGGATGCTCGATACGCACGCCCATCGCGAACGGCTTGGCCTCGAGCTTCACGCCCGCTCTCGCGAGGAGCGCGTGAACATCGCGCGCCGAGTGGCCCGTGGCCATCACGACCGCGCGGCCGAGGATCTCGCCGCCATCCGCGGTGCGCACGCCGATCGCCCGGCCCTCGCGCACGACGAGCTCGACGACACGCGCGCCGAACCGCACCTCGCTGCCGACTCGCTCGAGCGCTTCGCGGAGAGCGGTGATCACCTTGGGCAGCTTGTTGCTCCCGATGTGCGGGCGTGCGTCGACCAGGATGTCCCGCGGCGCTCCGTGCAGCGCGAGCACCTCGATCACGTCGCGTACGTCGCCGCGCTTGTGGCTCCGCGTGTAGAGCTTGCCGTCGCTGTACGTGCCAGCACCGCCTTCGCCGAAGCAGTAGTTGCTATCGGGATCCACGCGTCCGTGCTGCGTGAGTCCCTTCAGGTCTCGCCGCCGCGCCTGCACCGGCTTGCCGCGATCCACGATCACGCTGCGCACGCCTGCCCTCGCGAGCTCGTACGCGCAGAACAGTCCGGCCGGCCCGCCGCCCACGATCACGACAGGCTCACCGCTCGTCTCGCGTAGCGGTGCTCCGCCGATGGTGTCGTCGCGCTTCGCCCCGACCACCATGTGAAACCGAATGCGTCCACGCCGCGCGTCGATCGATCGCTTGCGCAGCTCGATCTCTCCGAGCGCGGCAACGCTCATCTCGAGCTGCTTGGACAGCTGCCTGGTCAGCGCGGTCGCGTCGTCGGGCTCGTCGAGCCCGAGCTCGACCGTGTAGTCACGTTCAGGGTCGAGCGTCACGAGCGGTCGGAGGAGACTAACATTCTCCTCGTCGCCTCACGCTCTCGGTGCTCGCCGCATCGCGATTCCGCCCGCACGCTCTCCACATGGTTGACGAACCGACCGGGCCCGTGAAGGACCCACAGCCCGAGCCGCCGAAGAAGGATCCGAGGCTTCCGGACCCGCCCAAGGAGGATCCGCCTCCAACGGAGCCGCCTCGCCAGGACCCGCCTCCCGAGGAGATTCCGCCGGACCAGGCGCCGCACAAGACGCCGCCCGAGATCCCGAATCCGGGTCAACCAGAGCCGCGCCAGCCCGTGCCGATCGAGGATCCGCCGGCCACCGACGATCCGCCGCCCGAGATCATCGCGTAGCTCAGTTCATCTGCTCGTCGTCGCCATCGTCGTCGTCGCCATCGTCGGCGGCAGCGGCAGCGACGCCCGCGCGCTTGCGCTCTTCTTCGAACGCGTCGGTCCCTTGCCGCGCCGCGAGCCACTCTTTCGCGCGGCCATGCTGCCAACCCCACTTGGCAGCGAGCACGACGAACATGCCCCCGATCAGCCGATCGTCCTCGGGAGGATCTTGCAGGAGCGCCCACTTCACGTGGAAGTTCGCGTGCCGCAGCATCCGATCGAACAGCGTGATCGTGTCCGCGTCCAGCTCGCCCTCACGTAGCGCGTCGACCGCGGCCCCGAGGAGCTTGCTGTCGGGATCGAGCAAGGCGCCATTGGCCCGTGCGCGATCGATCGCGGCGTGAGCAGCGCGAATGATCGCGGGCCGCGCAGCAGCGAGCGCTCGCGTGCCCGCTTCGGCCACGAGCGAGGCGCGACCCACGAGGTGCGGCTCGTCGATCAAGCGCTCGAGCTCGTCGTCGGAGAGGAGTCCCACGCTCGTCGGATCGAAGCTCGGTGCTTCGGGGATGGGAGAGCCGAGCTCCTCGAGGAGCGCGTGCGTCCGCGTGCGAATGTCCGCCTCCTCGAAGCGCACGAGCCACGCGAGGTCGGCGGTGTCGACGAGCTCCGGGACGTACGCGGCGATCCGCAGCGCCAACCGAACAGCGCAGACCGTGTAGCGGTGGTCGTAGCCGATCTGCCCGAGCGCGCGATGCAGACCTTCGCGCAGCTCGTCGTGCTTCGCGTCGCCCGCCAGCGTGAACGCGGCCGCGCGCGCCAGCGCGGCTCGGGTCTTGCTCGTCGTGTCTGCGGCGAGGCGCGTGCAGAGCTCGGTGCGCCGCGCCGGTTCCACCAGGCGCGCGAGCTTGCCGTACGCGAGGTACAGCTCGTTCTCTAGCTCGAGGTTATTGCTCTTGGCGATGGTCTCGAGGATCGCATCCACGACCGCGCCCGGCACGTCGCGCGGCTCCGGTGCGGCAGCGAGGCACGCCGCGAGCGCGTGAGCGGCGGGCGCCCTCGTATCGTTGGCGTGCGACGGGTCCTCCGTGATCACCGAGCAGAGCGCCGGGATCGCGGCCGGATCCCCGATCGCACCGAGCGCGCCGGCGGTCGCCGCGAGGAGGGCCGCCTTCGTGATCGAGTCGGTCATCGACATGATGAGCGATGTTTCGAGCACACGCACGAGATCGGGAACGCTCTCCCTCTCGCGCAGTGCGCCCAGAATCTGCACCGCGTTCGTGCGTCGACGCTCGTACCGCGCGGTGATCCCGAGGATCGGACGCATCAGCGACGCCACGCGCCCATCGAGGAGCCCTGCGTTCGCCCGTGCGATCAGAACCTCGCTCGCGTACCGCGCAATGTACCGGCCTCGCCCGCCCTCCGCTTCGTCTTCGTCTTCGTCTTCGTCTTCGTCTTCGTCGTCGTCGCCGCCCTCGCCGTCGCCGGAGTTGCCGGAGCGGACGATCGAGTCGACGGCGTCCACGACGTTGAGGCCGCTCGAGTCGGTGTCGCCGGTGTTGAAGTTGATCATCCCGTCGCGATCGAGGAACACGTTGGAGTCGTCGTAGACGATGAGCTGGTCGTTGCCGTCGACGGTGATCGAGTGGTCCTCGTAGCCGGAGATGCTGATCGAGCGCCCGGTGCCGGGACGCAGGGCCCATCCCCACAGCGGGCTGGGCGACGACACGTTCGTGGTCAGGTCCGCGCTCGTCGGCGACACCTGGGTCGAGGACCACCACGGCGTCGTCGACGAGACGT
>JAEYYV010000317.1 GCA_023428295.1 Pseudomonadota bacterium | reverse complement strand
GCCGCGAGGCGCGCGACGAGCGGATCGGCCGGCGCGGCGCCCGTCGCCACGGCAGCTGCCGACAGCGCGACCTCGCCCGCGATCCATTGCTGTGCACGGATGGCCGCCGCGGCCGCCGTGATCGGATCGACCGGTTCGACCTGCCGCGCGAGATCGAGCAGTGCGCGGCCTGCCTTCTCGCCATCGGCTTGCGCCGCAGCGTGACGGACAGCGCCGATGCGCGCGGACAGCGATGTCGGATCCGACTCCGCGGCGGCGGCGAAGTACGTCGCAGCAGCGTTCGTATCGTTGTGATGCGCGGCGAGCGCACCGCGCGCAGACTGCACCGCAGCGCGCAGCGCGGGGTCCGTGACCGCGTGCGCGAGCTGCTCGAGCGCGGAGCCGAACTCGTCCGCGCGGCCGTCGAGGAACGCGAGCTCGAGGTGCGCGAGGAGCGCGCGCACGTCGGAGGGCGCGCTGTCGAGGATCTCGCCCACCGCGACGCGCGCGAGATCCTGGTCGCCGGTGGCCATCAGCAGATCGATGCGGTAGTGCCCGAGCGGACGTCGCTCGAGTGCACCCGCGACCTCGATCTCCGCGTCGAGGTGACGCACGGCCTCGTCGAGATCACCGCTCGCACGCGCGATGCGGCGCAGGCCGCGCAACGCCGCCGTGGCGCGCGGATCCGCGAGGAGCGCGGCGTCGTAATGAGCGCGCGCGCGATCCACGTCGGTGAGTCGCTCGCACAGGCGACCCGCTTCGATGCGTAGATTGGCGGTCGCCGCGCTGTCGTCGAGCGTCGAGAGCTCGCGCTCGTACACGAGCAGCGACTGCGCGGCCGCTTCGTCGAGCGACGACGATGGGAGCGGCGGCACTTGCTCTGCCCAACCGCGCACCGCCGCCTCGAGATCGATCTCGGGCTCGGGCTCCGGCGCTTCGACCTCGACCGGAATCGATGTCTGCAGCCGGATCGCACGCGCGGCGACCACGGTCTGCGCGTCGTTGCCCTCGTCGAAGGTGGACGGCGGCGGCCCGAGCGGCGGGACCGACGTCGGGGTCTTCACGCGCGGATAGAGATCCACGAGCGCGGGGGGACGGCTCGGTCGCGACGGCGCAGCGGTTCCTGCGAGCGTCGCCCCGGGATCGAGATCGAAGTCGTCCGCCGCTTGCGGAACGGGAAGTGGCGTCGGATCGCGCTCGCTGTCGTCGAGATCGAGGTTCGACAACGCATCGTCGAGCTCGTCTCTACGCGGGCTGATGTCGTGCGGCGGAAGCGGCGTGATGCCCGACGCTTGTTGCGGGCGCGGGCTGATCGTCGGCCGCGACGCAGCGAGCACGTCGTCGTTGGCGCCGACCGCAGCAGCCACATCGGAGAAGTCATCCTCGTCGGCGGGCTCGATCGGCGGCGGCGTGAAGTCATCGGGCTCGTCCGCGTCGATCTGCACCGAGACCTCGTCCTCCTCGGAGACTTCGATCGGCTGCGGAACGACGGGAGGCGGTCGTGTCGGCGTGTCCTGTCGACGGACGACGTGCGCGGTGCGCGTGGGACGCGAGACCGGATCGATCTCCACGGCGACGATCGGCGCCGACTCGTCATCGTCACCGCCGCCGATCTCGAGCTCGTATTCGTCTTCCTCGATCGGCGGAGGCAGCGTCTTGGACGCCTGGCGCCGAGACTCGACGTCGTCGAGATCTTGAATGCGCGTGTCCTCGGCGAACGCCGACACGTCGACGCCGCGCGCGGGCGTGAGCTTCTCTTCGCGCGGAACGTTGATCGCGGGGATGCTCGGCGTCGCGCGGCGCACGATCGCCGGCGTCCGGCGGGGAGCCACCTCCGGTGCAGGAGGCGGCGCGAGCGTATCCTCGAAGTCGTTCTCGCTCACTCGCGTCGGCGCGCGATGAGTGCGCGATGCCGACGTGAACACCTCTTCGTCCTCGTTCGCGGTCGGCGGGCGCGTGGCCGCGCGATGCGACGCACCGAGATCGATCTGCGTCTGGGGATCGTCGAGATCGTCGATCGGCGGAAGCGTCGACGGACGACCGAGCATCTCGCCGAGCGCCGCCGGTGTCCCGCTCACGCCCGCGACCGAGAAGTCGGTCTCGTCGGACGCGCTGGGCTCGTCGGGCTCGCCGTCAAACGTATCGGCGAACGACGCGGCCGACGGATTCGCAGACGAGCGATCCATCGTCGGCTCGCTCGCATCGTCGAGCACCGCATCGAGCGTCATCTGCGCTTCGAGCTCGGCGTCGTCATACGCCGTGGTCGCGCTCGCCTCGCTCGGCACCTGCGTGAGCAGCGTCGGATCCGCCGCGGGCCACTCCATCGCGGGCTTCGGAGGCTCCGCGGACGGCTCTTCGGTGTGCAGGGCGTCGAACGTGGCATCCCACGCATCGAGCTCCGCGAGCAGGTCGTCGTCGGCGAGGAATGGCTTTCCGCCCTTCGGTGGCTTGCCCGTCGACACTAGCGCGCTCCTTTGATCGCGACGCCGAGGCGCTCGCGCAGCTCTCCATGATCCTCGGACACCGACCACGCCGTGAGCTCGAGCGCCATCGGGCTATCCGACAGCGCCTTGCCGCCCTTGCCGACATCGAGCTGTGCGTGCGCGACGGCGAGATCGCCGGACCAGAGGAGTCCCGCGCGCTGTCCGATCGCGATCGCAGCGCGATGCAGATCTTCGAACGCGGCGAGGTCCTTGGCCTTCGTCTTCACGAGCTCCGCCACGGCCGCCCTCTGCTTGCGTCCGAGCTCCTTCTTCATGACCTTCGCGCGCTCGGCGATGCTCGACTCCTCGCCGACGATGTTCTCCGCGATCGTCGTCGGAATCGCGACGTCGCTGGCGCGCAGAGCGGCCGCGATCGTCCATCCGAGCTCGCCCTCGCGCAGATTCGCGAGGCCCGCGAGGTTCTCGGCGAGCACCGCTACGGTGCGCCCCAGCGCGAACCGATGCTGCGGCATCGCGGCACTGGCCACATCCGCGCCGACGCAGAGAGTCGGAGTCTCTCCTGCCAACGCACGTGCAACGCCGACACGCGAGGCCGAGACATAGATCTCGACATCGTCGACACCGAAGCACGCGAGAGCGATCGCGAGGGCCTCGTACTTGTCGCCGATCTTCTTCAGCGCGATCTTGTCGCCGCGCACGAACCCGAGCTTCGCGGGATCGATGCTCGTCGCGACTTGCACCGCGGGACCGATCGCGCGCCACAGATCGCGCAGCGCGGCAGGCACGGGCGTTCGCAGCGCGGCGCGCGATGTGTCGTCGAGCTTCACCTTGCTCGGCGCCGAGAGCTTCTGGCGTCCCTGCGCGAGGACCTGGCGCTGATCCGCGGATGGCGCGCCGAGCGCCTCGAGCCCGACGAGGGCGAGCCATCGCGCATCCACATCGGACTGCCAGCCGGTGACCTGCGCGAGCCGTTCGTACAGCGCAGCCGTACCCGGGCTCTGCGCGATCGACGCGCGGAAGTTTGCTGCGGTCGCGGCCAGCACGCCGGCGCGCGCGGGACCTTCGAGGAGCTCCGACAGCTCTCGCACCACATCGAGGTTCAGCGGATCGAGCGTGCGCGCGCGATCGAGCGCGAGCCGCGCGCCGCCGCGATCGTTCAAGCGATCGCGCAGCATGAGGCCGAGGCGCAACTCGTCGCGCGCCTTGTCCGCGGGCGCCGGACGCAGCTTCGCGATCGCGCGCAGCTCTCGCGCCGCTCGCTCGAAGTCGTTCGCGCGCAAGCACAGCCCGAGCAAGCGCTCGCGCAGCTGGATGTCATCGGGCTGCCCCTCGACAACGCGCTCGATGTTCTCGATCGCGCCCGCGACGTCGTTGACGTTCTCGGCGAGGACTTGCGCGAGCTGCAGCTCGATCTCTCGCCGGCGCTGGGGGCGCGTCTCGGCGGCAATGCATCGGCGCCACAGCGCGACGGCTTGCTCCACATCCCCTGCGTGCAGCGCCAGATCCGCGCGGAAGCGCAGCGCCTCGACGTGGCTCGCCGCTCGATCGAGGAGCGCATCGAGATCCGCCATCGCACCGTCGGCGTCGCCCAGGCCATGCAACACGGTCGCGCGCTCGAGGAGCAGCGGCACCGCCGCCGCGGGATCGGGCGACTCGCTCACCTCGAGGTGCGTGAGGCGATCCGAGATCGCCGCGATCAATCCCTTCACGTCGGCGCGCTCGCGCAGGATCGCGAGGAGGCGATCGAGCTCGGGTGCGCCCGGATCGACGGAGAGGATGCGCTTGTACGCGGCGAGCGTGAGCGCCGGGGCGTCCGGCAGATCGCTGCCGTCGAACACGCCGACCGCATCGCGAAGCAGCGCGAGCCGCGCTTGCGCATCGCCGATCGCGCGCGCGAGCATGTAGCTCGCGTGCGCCCACGTCGCTTTGTCGTCGGCGCGCTTCGCCATGCGGCGCAGCGCCTCGAGCGCGCGCAGATCGCCGGGCTGCGTCTTCAGGACGGCAGTCACCACGGCGCCGGCCTCGCGCAACCGGCCCGCGAGCTCGAGAGCCTCGGCGCGATCGAGCTCCCACGCGGACTGCGCGGCCGGATCGTCGGCGAGCGCGCTGCGCAGCTCGAGCACCTCGGCGCGCGCGAGGAGTGGATCCACGACCGCCGCATCACCGTCGGGTGCGCTCACGGGCGCGTCGACCTGCGGTG
>JAEYYV010000254.1 GCA_023428295.1 Pseudomonadota bacterium | reverse complement strand
TCGCTGCAACAACGGCCCACGTGGGCGCGAGCTGAGCGTCGTGCAGCGCCAGAAGGTTGCCCATCGAGAGCCGGTGTTCTGGGGACGGCCGTATGCGTTCCTCGTGATGCGCTGCGCGACCGACGTGGGCCACGCGACCGATCCGCGGGTGTTGGCGTCGGATGCTGTCGCGCCGTCTTCCGCCGGGCTTCGCGGAACAAGCTTGCCCGTCGATGCAGCGTCCGGGTGTTTCTCTGTGGATCTCGACCGCGAGCGTGCGTGATGTGCTGTGAATCGAGGATCGGATTGAAAGGATCCGTCGGAGTCCACTCGAGAGTGGGCAGGATCGCGATCGCGTACGCGGGCGCATCCACCGATAGAGCGACGACGATCGTACTCGCGGCGGTCGCTGCAACAACGGCCCACGTGGGCACGAGCTGAACACCTGGGCACAAGCTGTGAGCGTCGCGCGGGCGCAAGAAGGCTTGCCCATCGAGCTGGTGTTCTGGGGACGGCCGCGTGCGTTCCTCGTGATGCGCTGCGCGACCGACGTGGGCCACGCCACCGATCCGCGGGTGTTGGCGCCGGATGCTGTCGCGCCGTCTTCCGCCGAGCTTCGCGAAGCAAGCTTGCCCGTCGATGCAGCGTCCGGGTGTTTCTCCGTGGATCTCGAACGCGAGCGTGCGTGATGTGCCGTGATCGACGATCAGTTGCGTCGCAGTCCTCTCAACCGTGCGCCGAGGGCAAACGCATGTGTCACCGCATGCTCCGAGAGCGCGACGACGAACTTCCCCGCGGCGGTCGCTGCAACAACGGCACACGTGGGCGCGAGCTCGGCGTCCGATAGGGACCACTGTAAGAGCTTCGCTCGTCGATCGACCTCGCTGTTCTGAAGAGTTGCCGACTCGACAGATCCGCGGGTCGCCGGTGATGTCTCTCGCCGAGCTTCGCGAAGCGACCTCGCGCGGCGATGCAGCGTCGGGCGTTTCTCGATGCATCGCTCGCGCGAGTCAGCGCGAGGAGGGTGATTGACTCGGACACGGCTTTGCGCTGTCGTTCGGTCGTTGTCTACAAGGTTCGCATCTTCGACGCTGCTACGCGCCCCCGTTCGCCGAGCTTGTGGACGAGGAGAGCGCGACATCACTTCTGCGCGAACAATCCCTACTGCATGCGCAGTCCGATCGAGCGACGTTGCATCGTCGACGAAGCTCCGTCGACAGAGCCTGTCGACGCTCGTCTGCGGTCGTCGGCGGCGCGCGTTGTCATCGCGTCTGTCGCGCGTTGGTATCGTGTCTCGCGCGCATGCGCACCCGCGCTCGAGGAAGAACCGGCTCGCGACGACATAGCCCACCGCAAGGTTCTCCGCCGCTCATCGAAACGAACAAACTGCGCCCGAACGATCCGCGGTCGCCGACAACATGAGCGCCGCGTCGATCCGCCTCGCGAAGAGCGACAAGGACAAGGACAAGAGGGCCGCGCTCGTGGCTGCTCCTCGCCGCGCGCTCGTGCGCGACGGTAACGTGCTCGTCGGGTGCGAGCCACACGGCGGCGCGGGCGGGAATCGCGATGCGCGCGCGTGACCACCGGCGGTGTGCCGTGGCCGTCATAGCGCGGGTCTTCACTCGACCACACGACGCGCCAACCGTGCCCGGCGATCAGTGCGACAAGGGGCTTGAGGGCGCCCTTTCACGCGCTCACCGCTGGGCGCACTGTCGGAACGACTCGCGCAAGAGCTCCTCGAACGTCGCGTTTGCATCGAGGTGACTCCTCGCTGCAGCGACCGCCGCGCGTGCGACCGAGGATGGCCAACCCGATGTCGTGAGCGCTTTGATCAGCTCGGTCCGCTGCACCACGGTCTCGTACTTCGGCGACAATGGCAGCGGTGCGTTCTCGCGCACGGCGGTCTGTCGCGCTGCATGGTCCCGCACGAGGGAGTGTGGCGCTGCGATCGCGCGCTCGACCGAGGTGGGCTCCGCGACGTCGCGGATCGTGTCGAGCGCTTGCGGACCTCCCGGCTTCGCCGCGACGACGTCGCGGACCTCGTGGCGGGCATTCGGCGCGAGCTGCTCGGGCACCACGATGTTGCAGGGCGTCTCGAGCACCTCTGTCGCAACGTGCTCGGGCACCACGACGCTGCGGGGCGTCTCGAGCCCCTGTCTCGCAACGTGCTCGAGCACCACGACGTTGCGAATCGTCTCGAGCGCATGCGGCGCGACTCCGCGGATCGTCATGCGCCCTTCGTGATGCGCCGTGTGGCACGAGCTGCATCGAAGCGTCAGGTTCGACGGGTCGTGCGATCCACCATTCGCACGCGCGACGATGTGGTGGATCTCCAGCCCACGCGCGGAGCGGCATCCCGGCGTCTGACAGACACCCCCGTCGCGACGCCAGATCAGGCGCACCGTCGCGGGCGGAATGTCCTGCGTGGCGCGACCCGGTGTGCCCACGTGGGCCGAGCCGATGTGCTGCGCATCGCACCGCGCCTGCTCGAGCCTGGCTGCGCTGATCGGCACTTGCACGCCTGCGCCCTCCTGCGTCGCGCGATCGCAGAACGGACACGCCGTGTAATAGATCTGGTTGCGCGCGCGCCCCGAGTGCTCCGTGCGCGGTGCGCCATCGATGATCGTCGACGCCATCGCCGCGAGCACCTGGGAATCGGTCATGCGCGCGCCGTGCTCCTCGTCGAGAAGCAGCCGCGCTTGCCGCATCAACGCAAAGGTCGCCGCGTCTACTTCGTCGAACACCACGCGATAAACGCGCGCCTGCTCGTCGGGCGGATCGTCGGGTAGGTCGCCCGGCCGATGCCCCGCGACGAGCTTCTCGATCTGGCGCACGTTCTTGCCGCGCGCAGCATCGCGCCACGCAGACTCGGTGCGCGGCGTCGCGACGCGTACGAGCTCGCGGATCGACGAGTGAAACAACTCGCCCTTCGCCAGCGCCTCGCTCAGCTCGGGCAGATCGCCGAGGGCGCGCGCCACGCGCATACGATCGTGACCCGTGCGTGGCGCATAGCCGACCTCTCGCTCGAGGTAGTCGACCATCGACACCATGGCGAAGCGCTTCCAGATCTGGAGTTGTTCGGCTTCACGTAGCCATCGGGCTTCTTCTGCGTCGAGCGCAGCCTTGCGCACCGCGATGTTCCTCAGCTCCGCATGAACGACATGCCAGCGCTCGCTCACCTTCTGGAAAGATCCAACGCTCGCTTCGCAGCCATCGGTCGTCACGCGTCCTCTGGTCGCCTCGCGCCCCTCGGTCGCCTCGCATCCGTCGGTCGACCCGCGTTTGTCGGTCGTCGCGCGTTTGTCGGTCCTGCGACTATCAATGGTCGCGCGACGAATGACCTGTTGCTTCGTTGCAGCAACACTCTCGACCGTACTCTCGACCGCGCTCTCGACCGCGCTCTCGACCGCGCTTCCGTACTCGACCGTTCCATCCAACATCACACACTCCTCGTCGAAGAATGCGTTGTCTTACCACGCACGTTTTTCGGCGCGGACGTCGCGGAGTCTCGCTGCGTCGTCAGATTGTCGTCGAGAGGCGATGTGCTTCGATCTGCGCGCGTGTTCGAGCGCGCGAGACATTTTTCTCGTTCGCGTTCGATTTCGTCGCGCACAGCGCATCTCAGCGCGCGATATTTTCGTCAAGCGAATTCTTCGTCGATATGCACAAACTCCTCGGCGAGATCGCTCCTCTCGAGGCGCGCTCTCCTTGGACGCCTGGATGAAGACCATGCCTTCTGTCGGTCGCGAGATGTCTTCCTGCTGCGAAGCTCGGCAGAAGACGGCGCGACAGCATCCGACGCAACACCCGCGAATCGGTCGCGTGGCCCACGTCGGTCGCGCAGGGCATCACGAGGATCGTGTGCGGCCGTCACCAGAACACCGGCTCTCGATGGGCAACCTTCTGGCGCCGCACGACGCTCCAGCTCGTGCCCACGTATTCAGCTCGTGCCCACGTGGGCCGTTGTTGCAGCGACCGCCGCGAGTACGATCGTCGTCGCGCTCTCGGTGAATGCAATCGGATACCCGCTCGCAATCCAGCCCATTATCGAGAGGACACCGACGGATCCTTCCAACCGAACCTCGATTCACAGCACATCCCGCACGCTCGTGGTCGAGATCCACAGAGAAACTCCCGGACGCTGCATCGACGGGCAAGCTTGTTCCGCGAAGCTCGGCGGAAGACGGCGCGACGGCATCCGACGCCAACACATGCGGAACGCTCGCGTGGCCCACGTCGGTCGCGCAGTGCATCACGAGGATCGTGCTCGGCCGTCTCGAGAACACCGAGGGTCTCGTCGTGGGCGAACCTTCTTGCGCCTGCACGACGCTCTGCTCAGCTCGTGCCCACGTGGGCGTTGCTGCAGAGACCGCGACGAGTACGATCGTCGTCGCGCTCTCGGTGAATGCAATCGGATACCCGCTCGCAATCCAGCCCATTATCGAGAGGACACCGACGGATCCTTCCAACCCGATCCTCGATCCACGGCACATCACGCACGCTCGCGTTCGTGATCCATCGAAAAGCACCCGGACGCTGCATCGACGGGCAAGGTTGTTCCGCGAAACTCGGCGGAAGACGGCGCGACAGTGTTGATGGCCGCCTGAGTTCGTAGCGTTCTGACCCTGAGGTCGATCGGCCGGATAGTCGCGGCGCCGAAGATCGTGCCGTTACGATCTTTTTAGCGGGACGCCGAAAAGATCGAGGGCCCCGGGTT
>JAEYYV010000208.1 GCA_023428295.1 Pseudomonadota bacterium | reverse complement strand
ACGCTGCACCCGATCGCCGATCCTGCGCTGCCGCTCGGCTGGCGTCGCCGCGCGCGCTTTCACGTCGCACAAGGTCAGCTCGGTCTCTACGTCGAGTCCTCGCACACGGTGCTGCCGATCGATCATTGCCCGCAGCTCGAGCCCGCCCTCGACGCGGCGCTCGCGTTCGTGCGCGGAGCATCGCCGCCCGACGGCGAGCTCTCGCTGCTCCTCGGACATCGTGGCGAGATCGTCGTCGGTGTCGCGCGCCCGTGGAAGCTCGCCGCGCAGCTCGTGGGCAAGGCGGGCATCGTGGGCGTCACGACGGGACGCTCGCCGACCGAGGACGCGGCGGTGCACGGCGCCAGCGTGATCGAGATCGAGCCCGGTCTGTGGGGCGGCCCGAACGACTTCGCGCAATCCAGCGCCGCCGGCAACGCCGCGCTGATCGCACGCGTCCGCGCAGCGCTCGGCACATCGCTCGGCACATCGCTCGGCACATCGACGAACGCGACGCTCGTCGAGCTCTATGCGGGCGCGGGTAACTTCACGCGTGGCCTCGTCGCCGACGGGTGGAATGTGATTGCCACCGACGGCATCCAGCCGCCGGCGCGAGATCCGGAGCACTCGATCGAAGCTACGGGCGCGTCGGGCAGCCTCCTCGGCTTTCGCGTCGGTCCCGTGGCGGACGTCCTCGCGACCATCGCCGCGCCGGTCGATGCCATCGTCCTCGATCCGCCGCGGGTGGGCGCGGCCGATGCGCTCGAGGGCATCGTGCGCCTCTCACCGCGCGTGATCGTCTATGTCTCGTGTGATCCGGCGACGCTCGCACGCGACCTCGACAAGCTCGTCGGTGCGGGCTATCGCGCGACGGATGCGTGGCCGATCGATCTCATGCCGCAGACAGCGCATATCGAGGTCGTCGTTCGCCTCGAGCGATAGGACGTGTGAAGGCGCGCAGCTCACGGCGAGCCTTCGGGGCGCGCGGGCGGCGGCACGAATGTCTTCGCGATCGCGCGAAGCGCACGGCGCGACGAAGACGGGCCCTCTATCGCGAGCGTGAGCGCGTACGTGCGAAACAAGATCACGCGCATCACGATCGGCTCGCGCTTCGCCGTCTTCGCGTCGGACGTCGTCGCGGACCTCGCGCCGGCGCGGTTGTCGACCGTTGCTTCGAGATCGAGGACAGGCACGCCTTGGATCGTCGTCAGCTTCTTCGATGTCGGCTTGTAGCCAGCAGCGGCGAGGCCCTTCTCGATCTGCTCGACGTACGCATCGCGCGTCTTGGACCGCCACGCGTCGATGTTGGGAACCTGCGCGCGCGTGATCGAGAGCCGCTCGCGATCCGTGCTCGCTCCGTACACGAGCCCCGACGACGTCCCCACCGGCGGTACGGTCAGCGCTCGCCACGTGCGCGTGTCGAGCACGAGCTCCGCGCGCGTGTCGGGCAGATCGATGATCTCGGCGTGTGCGGGCGCGACGGCAGCGAGCGCGACGAACGCGGCTACCAGCGCATGAGGCCGCGCCACGCGAAGATCCATCCCGCGACGATGGGCGTCACGTA
Organism: Pseudomonadota bacterium; assembly: GCA_023428295.1. GTDB lineage: Bacteria > Myxococcota_A > Polyangia > Haliangiales > Haliangiaceae > JABFXX01. The sequence continues at coordinate 18,003 of JAEYYV010000208.1, read as the reverse complement.
CAGTCCGTACTGCGCGTTCGAGATCGGCGTGGACGCCATGCTCCAGGCAGCGACGCCGCCGGCGAGGAGAACGATGCCGCCGACGAGCTGCGCCCACATGATCGTGCGGTCGTCGTCGTGGTGCGGCTTGTCCTCGGGCGGCGCCTTGTCGCCCTCGATGCCGCGTAGGAGCGCGTGGACGACGTGGCGTTGATCCGCTTCGGACGCGAACCAATCGCGCGGGAACGCGAACGCGCGCTGGCCGAGCTCGACGACGAGCACCGGCGCCGAGCGATTCCACGGCACGCTGCGACGGAGGAAGTACACGCTCGTCACGTCGGAGCGCGGCGCCTTGACCGGCTTGCCCATCGAGAGGCCGCGCGGGAGCACGACCTCGGTCTCGCTCACGACGATGGTGCCGGGCGGGTGCATGAACGTCTGCACGAGCTCGAATGCGCGGAACACGCCGAGCACCACCAGCAGCACGCCGACCCACACGCCGACGGTGCCGAGCTTCCAGATCAGGAGCGCGCCGAAGATGATCCCGAAGATCGTCCAGCTCAGCGCGCGCTGACGCGAGACCTCGAGCTCGATCTCCACGTTCGAGCGACCGACCTTCTCGTCGGTGTCCTTGGCGGCCGGTTCCTTGTCCTCAGTCGCGTCGCCAGTCGGCGGTGAGCCGTCCGACGCGGGTTTGGATTTCGTCGAGGGGGACATGGCTAAGTCGGCGGTTCGAGACGACTTCTCGACCATCTACCACGACGTCCGTGATGGCGCGAGGAGACAGGGCATAGACGACGTTCTTTTCCAGCGCCTGGGCCGGCCACAGCGACGGATCGCCCAGGTCGACCGCGACCAGATCGCACCGGTAGCCAGGCTCGACCACACCGACAGGCAGCCGTAGCACCTGACCCGCCGTCTTGGTCCCGAGGGCAAAGCAGGTCTCGGCATCGATCGCCTGACCGTCGATGCGCGTGACCTTCTGGAGCAGCGCGGTCATGCGCATCTCGTCGAACACGCTCACGCGGTTGTTCGAGCAGCCGCCGTCCGTGCCGAGGCCGATGCGGACGCCCCTCGCGACGAGGTCGACGAGATCGGTGACGCCGTCGCCGAGGAACATGTTCGAGCCGGGGCAGTGCGCGAGAGATCCGCGGCGCTCGGCGAGCAGCGCGCGCTCGGTGTCGTCGAACCAGCAGCCGTGCACCGCGATCATCCGGCTCATGTCGACGGGCAGCGCGCTGATCGCGTGCAGCGGCCGCGCGCCGAACCGCGCGAGCGATTGATCGACCTGATACTTCTCCTCGGCGAGATGGATGTGCCACGGCACGCCGGCATCCTTCGCGCATCCCGCACCGGCCTCGATCATCGCCGGTGTCGCGCCGTGCTGGCTGTGTGGCGCGGGCTGCACCGTCGTCAGAAACCGCTCGCGATCTTGGTACTGCTTCGCGAGCGCTTCGAAGTTCGCGACGGCCTGCGGAATCGTCTCGCGATACGACGCCGGAGCGCCGTCCCAATCATAGAAGCAGCGCGCCATCACGATGCGCATGCCCAGACGCTTCGCCGCCTCGATCGTCGCCGACGCGTGCTCGTTACCCTGCGCGTTCAGATAATAGAAGTCGCAGACGGTGGTCACGCCGTGCAGCAGCATCTCGCCGAACGCGAACAGCGCCGCCGTCGCCATGTCGTCGGCGCGGAGCTGGGGCGAGAAGCGATACAGCGCCTTCTCGCGCCACTCGAGAAACGGCAGGTCATCCCCGATCCCGCGGAGCAGCGATTGGAAGCTGTGGTTGTGCGTGTTGACCGTGCCCGGCACGATCGCGCGCCCGCTCCAATCGATGCGCCGCGCCGTGGTCGCGCTCGGGTCCGCGAGAATGTCCGCCGGATCGCCGACGCGCATGATCGCGCCGTCGACGGCCAACACCGCCGTCGGTCCACGCGACTTTCCAGGAGCCGTGATCGCCCGATCTGCGGTGATGACAACCGTGTCCACGCCGCGCTCATACCACGCCGATTCACGTGCTAGGTTGGCGAAGGTGATCGACGACCTTCTCGACGAGATCGATGCCGGGCGCTTCGATCCGATCTACGTGCTGCACTCCGAGCACCCGATCCTGATCGAGCGCGTCCTCACATCGCTACGCGACGCCGTCGTCCCACCCAACACACGCGGGTTCAACTACGACGTCGTCGAGGGCAAGCCCACCGCCAACCGCATCGTCTCGCTCGCGCAGACGCTGCCGATGATGGCCGCGCGCCGCCTCGTGTACGTGCGCGACCTCGCGGGCCTGCCGGCCGACGAGGCGGAAGCGCTGCTCGCGTACGTCGCGAAGCCAAACCCGAGCACCGTGATCGTCTGTGTCACGTCCAAGCTCGACAAGCGCCTGAAGCTGTTCTCGCAGCTGTCCAAGAAGGGCTTCCTGCACACGCTCGATGCGCCGCGCCAGCTCGCGCCGTGGATCCGCGCGGAAGCCAAGGCCAAGAAGGTCGAGCTCGACGGCGCCGCGATCTCACGCCTCGTGGATACCGTCGGCAACGATCTCTCGCGCCTCGCGCTCGCCATCGAGCAGCTCGGCCTGTTCGTGATGAAGGACGGCACGCCGCGTCCCGTCACGAGCGACGACGTCGACGAGCTCATCGCCGACACGCGCGAGCGCTCGGTCTTCGAGCTGACGGACGCCATCGGTGCCGCCGATCGCCCACGCGCGCTCGCCGCGGTGTCCTCGCTCTGCGATCAACGCGAGAGCGCGGTCGGCGTGATCGTCATGCTCGCGCGCCACGTGCGCCAGATGTCGCTCGTGCACTCGCTCCGCGCGCAGAACGTCCCGCGTCCGCAGTGGGCGCAGATGCTCGGCGTGCCGCCGTTTGTCGTCGACAAGCTGATCGCGCAAGCGCGCAGCTATTCGCCCCACGCGCTCGCCCTCGCCACGCAACGGCTCGCCACCGTGGATCGCGCGCTCAAAGGCGATCAGACGCTGATGTCCACGCCCGACAAGTTCGGGGCCGGCGGTACGCCGTGGACGGGCCCGCAGATGAAGGCGCTCGGTCGCGAGCTCGGCGAGCGCGTGATGCTCGAGCGCGTCGTCGACGGAATCGTCGCGCTGCGCAGCTAGGGTTTCTTGGCGGGCGGCGGTGGCGGCGGGGACGGTGGCGCTTTGGTCTCGCCCACCACGATCGTCGGCGCGTTGGCACCCGCGGGCGGCGGGTTCACGAGCGTCTTCTGATCCTGGCCGTCCAGCCCGTACTCCACGGTCTGCGGCTCCTCGAACGACGGCGCCTTCGTCGATGCGGGCGGGCGAATCGGCAGCTGGATGGACGGCTGCGTCTCCTCGCCGCTGATGCCCATATCCTCGAACGGTTTTCGGTACTCGAACGGCAGCCGCGCGAACTGCTGCGCGAGCGTGGCGCGCGGCACGAACAGCTCCTCGCGGCGGCCGTTCTCGAGGTCGCGTTTGAGGACGAGCTCGCCGCTCATGCGGCTCTTGTCGCGGATCGCGCGCGAGAGGGGCGTGAGCTGCGCGAGGAGCTCGAGCGGCACGAGACGCGGATCGTCGAGGTCGGCGATCGCGCGACCGTTGAGCGAGAGGTCGACGAGCGTGCGCTTGTCGATCAGCGTCTTCAGCGCCGCGTGCGCGCGCTCGGCGAGGTTCTTGACCGGGCGCACGTCCTCGGAGTCGAGGTCGTTGGGCTCGCCTTCGGCGTCGCCAGCGGCGTTGATGGAGATCCAGGTGGCGTCGTCGTCGCGCACGGCGAAGCGGAGGCCCGCCGACGACTTGTTCGGGTTCTCTTTCAGCGTGACGACGAGATCGTTCGCCGCCTTCTCGAACGAGACGAGCATGTACTTGCCGAGGTCGACCGGGGCCGGCTTGGCTTTCCCGAACATGCCCTTCTTCATCATGTGAACGATGACGCCCTCGGCGAGCGAGTCGACGCGGATCGGGCCGCGGTACTGCTCGGGCGAGAGCTTGAAGGCCGCGGTGATCGGGCCCGCGGTGGCGACGGCGTCCGCGTGGGGCTCGGTGCCGCGAACATCCCACGACATGATCCACGCGGACTTGGGAAGCTGGTGCTTCTCGAAGAAGGGCCCCAGCGCGGAGACGACGGCATCGGAGGCGGTCTGCGGCAGCGCTTGCGCTTCCACCGCGGCGACGCGCTGATCGATCTGGCGCTTCGTGTCGACGATCGTGGTCTTGATCGTCTGTTGGAGCTTCTGCGCGACCGTCTCGGTGATCGAGACCTTCTTCTGCGGCGTCAAGAACGTCCCGAGCGCGCCGTTCAGCGCCTTCTCGAGATCGGCGAGGCGCGAGGACTCCAGATCCCCTTCGCGCCGCGCTTCCTTTGCCCGGACCTTGCGCTGGTCCAGCTCGGTGAGCGGGATGAACGCGTTGGTGCAGGTCTCGACCGCGGCCGTCAGTGTCTCGATGAAGTTCTCATCGAGGGGAAACGGCGAGCCATCCCCATAGCGATACATGACCAGATCATATCAGCATCCGTCGGCGAGCTAGTAGTTCCCGAGGATGCCGAGCTGGATCGTGATGGCATCGATCAAACCGTTGCCGTAAATGAACTGCTTATCGATGCCCCCGGTGTTGTTCTCGAGGCTATCGGCCGCGAGGACATCGAGGAACATGAGGTCCGCGCGGGCGTTCAGCTGCAGCTTGTCGAACAAGCCGATGACGGGCTTGTCCCCGCCGATCTTGATCAGCGTGATCTTTCCGCCCGCGATCGCGCTACGCACGGGCGAGAGCTCGCGGTCTCCCGTGAAGTACTCGCCGGCCGTCGCCTCGGTCTCGTAATAGAACGCGTCCTTGAAGAACGTGGCGGCGGTCTGCTGGAAGACGCGGCCGTAGAACTTCACGAGCAACGACTTGCCGAGATACTGCGAGTAGCCGAGCTCGACGTTGCCGCCGACGACGCCCCACGTGTCGTCATAGAAGCGGCCGTCCACGTGCACCGCAGACTTGAGCTTCTGGAGATAGCGGTTCAGGCGCAGCGAGACGGACCAGCGCGCGCGCGTGTCCGGAATGTGTTCCTGCGGAGCGTTGGGGCCGATGCGAACGCGGCGGTACGGGTTGGATTGAAAGCCCTCGAGGATCTGGCCGTACAGCGCGAGCTGCGCGTTCATCGTGGGCGAGAGGTTCTGCGTGATGGTCGCCTGCGCGGTGTCCATCACCACGTCGCGCCACACCGTCATGCCCGCGTCTTCGCCGATGATGCCGGCCTTCTTCTGGCACGCGTCGCTACCGACGAGGGCCTTGCGCTCGAGCGGCTTCAGATCCGCGTTGTCGCGATCGCAGACCTGATCGAGCGAGTGCGTGTAGGCGAGCGCGACCGTGGTGTTGCGGCCAGGCAGATCGATCGACGCCGAGCCGCCGAACTGACGCGTGATGTAGTCGCGCTCGGTGCCGAGCGTGGCGCCAAACGTGAGGCGCGAGCGCTTGCCCTTGAAGCCAAGCGCGATGCTGCCTTGGTTGCGAATGTCCTCGAACTTCGTCGCCGTCGACACCGCGTCGACTTGATAGACCGACGCCGTCGCGCCGCTCACCACGTCGGCCGTCCAGCCGAGATCGAGCGTGACGAAGCGGCCGAGATCGATCCCGAAGTCCGCTTGCGGATGCAGCACGCGCAGGCCGCCTGCGTTGCCGTCGCGGTTCTCGAGGAACAGCGTCGTCGAGACGCCAGCGCGATCCTCGGCCGATGCGAGCGCCGGCGAGATCGCGACGAGCAGGGCAGCGAGCTTTAGTTGCACCCGCATCCTCCACCGCCGGCACCTTGGCCACCGGCAGCGCCTTCGCGGTTCGAGCGAATGTGATCGTTGCTCGATGCTTGGTGAGGATCGTCGTCGAAGATCATCACTTGGTCGGCGAGCATCTGCTTCTCCGATGCGCGCACCGCTTGGCGACCACACGCAGCGAGCCCGAGGGCCGCGACGAGAACGAGTGTGGTGAGTTGCTTCATGGGGACGCTCCTTAGAAGAAAATCGCCAGGCCGCCGGAGTACTCCTGGCCGTTGCTCGACTTGTTCTGGTCGAACAGCGTCCAGTTGCGCGCGTCGAGACGCACGGTGATCTGCTTCTTGAACGTGATCTCGAGGCCGCCGCCCGCGCCGAGCGCCATGAGCCCGTCCTCGGGATCGATGAAGTTGTCGGCCTTGGGGCGAATGTACGCGCCACCGACGGAGACGCCGACGTACGGACCGATCACCGCGCCGGGCGCCATGCGCAGTACGAAGCCGATGCCCGTCATGAAGATGTCCTTGCTGTTCTGCGGGGAGAGGCCGCCGAACGCTTCGATCGCCCAGTACGGATCGATCAGCACCGATGGGCGGAGCAAGAACACGCCCTCCTGATCGAGGACGCCTGCGCTGAACGAGAGGCCGACGTTGGCGTAGGCGACCGGCGAGGGGCCGAGGATCGCGCGTTTGATCGCCTTGCCCATGCGCGTGAAGACGCCGTCGTCCGCGGGGCCGACCTCGAACGGAAACACGACGTCGCCGAGGATCCAGCCGCTCGTACCGTCCTCGAGCTCGATCTTGAACCAGTAGTCGCGCGTGCCGCGCTCGAGCACCTCGAACACCTGTCCACGCTCGGCGACAAAGACCGTGCGGTAGTTGCCGCCCGGTCCCGAGTGCACGGGAGCCTCTTGGGCGATCACGCGCAAATAGGACTCCGCCTCGGCGCGGCTCGGAGATGCGAGCCACACCGCGAACAGGATCGACAACGGGAGAAGAAGACGACGCACTAGTCGATGGGTCTCTATGGCTCTTCGAACCAGTCCAAGAAGATCTGGATGCTGGGATCGTTGGCAGGGATGAGATCACCGCCGCCGTGTGGCGTGGTGCCGGCGAGCGGCTTGGTGAGCAAGTCGCTCATCATCGGGTTGCCGCAGTTGAGGTAGTTCTGCGCTTGGCGATAGTTCAGCGCGAAGTCCGGCGGCATCGTCTTGAAGTTGGGAGGATTGCCGCCCGCTTCGTTGTGGCACTGACCGGCGCGCGTGCAGCTCCGCGCCGGATCGGTGGGCTGTCCCGTCGGGCTCGCCTTGATGTACTCGGGCCAGATCATCGTCTGGAAGTACTCGAGGCCCCCGGCGGGATTGCACAGACCGATGTCCGAGGGGGTGTCGCCCAAATCGACGGTAGGGCAACCCGCCAACGGCAGGAGCCCGAGCGCTAGGAGCGCAAGCTTTCCCATCCCAGGACAAACGGTACACCTGTTTTACTGCCGGCTGCCATGCTTGCGACGGATCTACTCGGTTGGGTAACCTCGTTTGCAGTGTCGACAGGAGCGTCCCGGCCACCGGGTTCCGCGGGCGCGAAAGCACCGACACCGCCGCCGATCCCCGAACGCCATCGAAGCATGGTGCGTCTGCATCCCGATGCGGAGACCGCACGAGCTGTGCGGTCTCCGCTCGTAGGTCGTGCGGATCAGTTGGCCACGCTACATGACGTGGTCAGCCGCGCGATCGATTTCCAAGCGCCGCAGCTCGTGACGGTGGTCGGCAATCAGGGTACGGGCAAGACCCGCCTGATCAGCGAGCTCATCTCGTCGCTCGTGTCGAACCAGGAGCGTCCGTGTCGTGTGTTCCACGGCGCGGCCGAGCGCGATCCGTCGGGCAAGCCAGTGCGGCTCGCGGCGCTCGCGGCGGTGCTGCGCGATCGCTTCGAGCTGACGCCGATTCCCGACGATACGTCGCGCATGCGGTTCGCGCACGAGATCCGCACGGTGATGGGCTCGGACCAGGTCGCCGAGATGCTGCACTTCATCGGCACCTACGTCGGCCTCGATTTCCCGCCGACGCCGTTCTTGCGAGCGGTCGCCGAGAGTCCCAAGCAGGCGCAGGAGATTGCACGGGCGGTGTTGCGCCGCTTCATCGAGCTGGATGCGAGCCAGGCGCCGATCGTCTTTGTCTTCGACGACCTGCAATGGGCCGACGAGGACACGCTCGCGATCATCAAGGACCTCGCGGCAGGGCTCACGGGATCGAGCGTGGTTCTGATCGCATCGGCGCGGCCCGAGATGCTCGTGCACGCGGCGGGGTGGGGCGAAGGCGCGATGGATCACGAGCGGATCGATCTCCGCAACCTCGAGGCCGACGACGCGGAGCAGATGTTCACGAATCTGATGTCGCGCGTCGACAAGGTGCCCGAAGACATCGTGCAGCTCGCCGTGGAGATGACCGGTGGCAACCCCGCGTTCCTCGAGCAGCTCGTTCGCCTGTTCTTGGACAACGGCACCATCGACGCGCGCGGTCCCGTGTGGCGGCTCGATCCGGATCGCGCCGCGGCGACGGAGCTCCCGATCAGCGTCGAGGAGGCGATCGAGGCACGCATCGCAGCGCTCGAGAGCGAGGAGCGAGACCTCCTCGAGAAGGCGGCGGTGTTCGGCAACGTGTTCTGGGTGTCCGCGGTGATCGCGCTGACGCGCCTCGAGCGACCGACGCCGAGCGAACGGCCGGCCGCGCTCGACATCGAGTGGGGCAACGGCGAGGACGTGCGCCGCCGCATCAGCGATCTGATCGCGGGGCTCGCCGATCAGGACTACCTGCTGCCGCTCGACGCGGATGACTCGAGCATTCCCGGCGAGACGGAGATCGTGTTCAAGCACAACCTCGAGCGCGAGCTGATCGCGCGATCCACGGAGCACGGCAAGCTCGAGCGCTACTACCTCGCCGCGGCGCAATGGCTCGAGGCCAAGACCACGCAACGCAGCGACGAGCAGCTCGAGTTCCTCGCGGGCCTCTACGAGCGCGGCGGTGACGCCGAGCGCGCCGCGCGCTGTTACCTCCAGGGCGGCGATCGCGCGCGCGCGCGGTATGCGCCCGAGGAAGCACGCGTGCTCTACGAGAAGGGCCTCAAGATGATCGGCGAGCAGGATGCGCCGGCGCGCATGGACTGCCTGCACAACCTCGGCGACGTCCTCGAGCAAACCGGGCACACCGAGGACGCCACCGCCTACTTCACGGACATGCTCCACCTCGCGTGGCGGTTCGACAACCTCGCCAAGGCGGGTGCCGCGTACAGCCGTCTCGCGCGTGCGCAACGGCGGCTCGGCAAGTACGACAGCGCGATGGATCATCTCCGTCGCGCGCACGAGCTGTTCGAGCGCTCGCGCGACGATCGCGGCATCGCGTCGACGCTCGACGAGATGGGCCGCGTGAACTGGCTGCGCGGTGCGTTCTCGCAAGCGCTCGACTTCCACCGCCAAGCGCTCACGATCCGCCGCGCGCTCGGCGATCGCCGCTCGATCGCGCTCTCGCTCGCCAACATCGGGCGCGTGCATCACGATACGGGCAACTTCAAGGCGGCGATCAACCAGTTCCGCGAGGCGCTCGATCTGCGTCGCGACATCGGCGACCTCGTCGGCATCGTGCAGTCGCTGTGCGATCTCGGCGGCGTGCACGCAGAGGACGGCAACCTCGAGCTGTCCCTCGAGATGCTCGGCGAAGCGCGCACGATGGCGCAGGACATCGGCGACAAGCTCGCGATCGCCGACGTGCTGTCGCGCGCGGGCGAAGTGAAGGCGCTGTTCGGCAAAGAAGCGGACGCCATCGTCGATCTCCAGCAGGCCAAACAGATCGCGTCCAACCTCGGCGATCGGGTGGCGCTCGCGGTCACGCATCAGCGTCTCGCGCAGGTGCAGCTGCAGATCGGCAACCTCGAGCAAGCCGACGTCGAAGCGCACGCCGCCGTGGCCGTCAGCCAAGCCGTGGGATTGCGCGTGCACATCGGCTGTGGCTATCGCGTCAAGGCCGAGGTCGCAGGTGCACTCGGCAACACGCCGCAAGCGGAGGAGGATTTCCGTCGAGCGATCGATATCCTCGCGGCCGTGAAGCACGAGGTCGAGCTCGCACGCGCGTACCAGGGCCTCGCGCAGATCAAAGAGCACCTCGGACAACAAGCGGACGCACAGAAGCTGCGCACGCGTGCGGTGGACATCTTCAATCGCCTGCGCGGCGCCGCGGCGACGGAGTAGCGATGGCAGACGCCGACGCTCTCGCGCGCCTCGCGGCGTCCGTGCCGCCCAACGTACGCGAGGTGTGCGCGACGCTGACCAAGGCCGGTCACGAAGCCGTCACCGTCGGCGGCGCCGTTCGCGACGCGCTCCTCGGCCGCGCGCCGGGCGATTGGGACGTGGCGACGAGCGCGCTCCCCGAGGAGGTGCTCTCGCTGTTTCGCCGCACGATCCCGACGGGGCTCCAACACGGCACGGTGACGATCGTGACAGGGAAGGGCGTGGAGTCGCACGTCGAGGTCACGACGTATCGCGGCGAGGGCGCCTACACCGATGCGCGCCGTCCCGATCACGTGACGTTTGGCGTCCCGCTCACCGACGATCTCGCGCGTCGCGATCTGCGCGTGAACGCGATGGCCTACGATCCCGAGCGCGGCCTCCTCTTCGATCCGTACGACGGCCAGAAGGACATCGCCGATAAGCTCCTGCGCGCGGTGGGCCCGACGAAGAACGTCTACGAAGACGCCGTCGCGCGTTTCACCGAGGATGGCCTCCGCGTGATGCGCGCCGTTCGCTTCGCCGCGGTCCTCGAGTTCGCGCTCGATCCGGACACCGAGCGCGGCATCGGCCCGGCGCTCCCATCGCTCGCGAAGGTCAGCAAGGAGCGCATCTCCGACGAGCTCGACAAGATCCTGCGCACGCGGCAACCCTCGCGCGCCCTCGCGATCGCCGAGCGCACGGGCATCGTCGCGCTGATCGCGCCTTCTCTCGCTGGCAACCTCGGGCGCTGGGGCAACGGCGCCGTCGAGCGCTGGCTCGCGCGCGTGGACAAGGCCACGCCGCGCACCCGCCTCGCCGCGTTCTGCGTCGAGCTCGGCGATCCGGACACGAACCCGCGCTATCGCGATCCCGAGGCGTTCGAGCGCGTCGCGTCGCTGCTCAAAGCGCTGAAGTTCTCCAACGCCGAGGCCAACAGCGCCGCGCACCTCGTGTCGATCGCACGCGCGGTCGAGCTCGCGGACCTTCGCGCCGACGAGATTCGCCGCCTGTTCGCCTTCGTGGGCCGCGAGCACGCGGAAGCCGCCATCGAGCTCTGGCGCGCGCACAGCCCCGCGCACGACAGCGTGATCGCCGAGGGCGAGCGCATCCTGCGCGAGAAGCACCCGCTCGCAGCCAAGGACCTCGCGATCGCGGGCAAGGAGCTGATCACCGAGCTGAAGATCAAGCCGGGCCCGCTCGTCGGTCGTATCCTCGGCGTGCTGCTCGATCGCGTGATCGCGGATCCGCAGCTCAACACGCGCGAGCAGCTACTCGCGATCGCGCAGCAGCTCGAGCTCCAACTCGGCGCGCACGGCGAGCCCTAGGACGCGTTCCGCTTCCTCGCGCGCTGTTCGGTGCGCGCGGCTTCGTCTTCCGCGAGCGCCTCGGCCTGTTCGTCGCTCTCTCGCTCTTGTCGCTCGGCCTCCGTCTCGGTCTCGGCCTGGTCGTCGCTCTCTCGCTTTCGTCGCTCGGCCTCGGCCTCGGTCGTGTCGATACGCACGCGATCTAGCGGCAAACGTGCGGGCCTCTCTGCTGCTTCCGCGTCGGCTTCGATCTGCTGGGCCTTCTCGTCGTCGCGCTCGTTCATCTCGGTGCTCGGTCCGTCGAGCTGCCGCAGCTTCTTCTCGAGGTCGCGCTTCGCGAAGAGATCCTCGGGCTCGCAAAGATCGATCAGGGTCTGCAGACTCGCTCGCTGCGTGCGCTCTCGCTCGCGAGCATCCGCCTTGGCTTGCTGGCCCGGAGTCGGGCGGTCGATGACGTCCTTCTCGGGCGGAAGATGCTCAAGCGAGAGGGGCGCGTCTTCGTCCACCCGTGCACCTTCCATGGCGTCGTCGAGGGTCTGCGGCTTGTCCTGGATCTCATCAAGAACGCGCTTCCTTGCTTCGACCTCGATCTCGTAGTCGGGCATTTTCTCGCCCGCAGCCTTCCCCTCAGCCTCGAGCGCCTTCTTGTGACGCTTTATTGCTTCCTCGTGCTTCATGAGCTCGACTTTTTCGGGCGGCCGGCTGATCAGCTTCTTGGTGCCCAGGGCCTCCGGATCCTTTGCGTTCCATCGTTGCAGAGTCTCTTTGACGGCGTCATCCACGAACTTCTTGAGATCTGGTGGCAGCGCGTTCGTGCCCAGTTTCACGAACGCTGTGAGCACCTCCTGTCCCGCCGTTCTGACCTTCTTCGAGTCTGGGTCCGCTTTCCCGAGCTCGCTGATTCCATGGAACACCTTCGAGACACTGTCCAATGTCGAGATGCCTGTCTTGCCGTTCTTCACTCCGTTGAACACGTGGTCGACCGCGTCTTGGTAAGGGGTTCGCATCCCTTTCAGATCCTGCGCATCGAGTCGCTCGCGTTCCTGTTGCTTGTCGCGACCTTCTTGAACGAGCTTGTCGAGTGACGGTGGCGAGAGATCGGGAAGCTCTGCGCCATCGCGCGGGTGCTTCTCATCGGTGAACACGACCGGCGGCGGAATCGCCGGATCCGGAGCCACAGGAAGCGGTGACAGTGGATCGATGACCGCTTCCATGATCTCTCGCTTCTCGGTAGGCGTCGCCTCGCGCGACTCGATGTCTGGGCCCTCCGCGGGCGCAGGTGGCCGGCGCGTCAGCTCGAGTGCTTTGCGCGCCGCCTCGTCTCCTTCGTTTGCGCGGACCGCTTCGATGATCTCGCGCTGCACACGCGGAGTCGGAGCGCGCGCTTCGATCGAAGGCGTGGCGGGCGTCGTCGATGGCGTCGTCGATGGCGTCGTCGATGGCGTCGTCGGCGTCGTCGTCGAGTCGTTCGTATGCGTGGTGGTCGACGAGCTCGACGAGCTCGGGTTTCGCTTCGAGTGGTGCTTCGACGCTGCGCCGACGGCGATGTCGATCGCGGCGTTCTTCGCCGTCTCCTTCGCCATCTCGCCGAAGCTCTGCGAGTAGTCGCTGGTGACCGCGGTGTCGGCCACCGCTTGCGTCACCTTGCTCGCGATGCCGTCACCCATGGCGCCCTCGATCCCCTCGCCGGCGGCTGCCGACACGACGCTTTCAGTCACGTTCTGCGCGCCCGACGCCACGGCGCGACCTGCGTCGTTCCAGTTCTTCGTGTCGCCGACCGTCTGCGCGATGCCATCCGTCGCACCTTCGATAAGGAACCCCGCGCCGGGCGCCTTGCTCGCCAGTGCGCCACCGGCCGCGCTACCGACGACGTCCGCGCCATCGGCGATCATCTCGTCGGTGCTGTAGCGGCTCGCGTTGAGCGTGCCCTTCACTTCCATCTTCGCGAGGCCGCCGACGACCTCGCCCGCGGTGTCGGATCCGGTGACCGCGGTCGTCGCGACGTTCGCCGCGGTCCCCACCACCTCGGCCGTCTGGTTGACGACCTCGGTCTTCGTCTCGGTGAACGCCTTCTGATCGCCCGACATGAAGCGCATGTGCTGGACGAGCTCCTCGTGCTGCTCGGGCGTCAGCTGCTCGCCGGCGGCAATCTTCTTCTCGAGATCCTCGACGGCAGCCATGCGCGCGTTCATGCGATCGCCGGCGTTCGACATCGTGTCGCCCATGTAGTTGCCGACGTCGTTGCCGACCTCGCGCTTGATGTTGCCGAGCGGATCGCCGACTCGATCCTCCGCACCACCACGACCGGCCTCGTTCAGGTCCTTGACGCGCTGGATCATCTTCTCGGGTGGCAGCTTCTTCAGCTCCTCGTCGGACATGTTTCCGTAGTTGCCCTCGAGCATGATCTCGAAGTCACGCCGCTCGCCGTCGCTCGTGGCCTTCGAGCGCACCCAGTCATCGAACTTCTCGCCGGGATAAGACGTCTCGAAGTCTTTGCGCATCTTGTCCATCTGTGCAGGCGTCTTGTCCTGCATGGTCTCGTAGAACTTCGCGGTGTCCTTGCCGAGGCCACCGACCGTCGTATCGCCCGCGACCATCAGGTGGGCGAGCTCGTCGGCCTTGCCCTTTTCACGGCGCTGCTTCGCGACCTCGAGCTCGGCGGGCGAGAGGTTCTCGTCGAGCAGCTCTTGGTACGAACCGTTGCCGTCCTGCTTCGCGAGCGCGTCGGCCTTCGCCACGAGCCGGTCGCGCGTCGCCTTGTCCTTTCCCTCGAGGACCTGGCTCGCGCCGTTCTCGTTGTCATCGACGTAGTTGTCGAGGTGCGCGACCATGCGGTGCGCCTGTGCATCCTCGACATTGCCCTCGAGGAGCTTCTTCGCGGCTTCGGCGCGATGCTCGGACATCTCGCCGGTCAGGGTCTCCTCGGCAGACTCGCCGTTCGCGGCGGCCATTCGTTCCTTGAACAGCTTCAGCGTCTCGGGATCGCCGGCGATCTTCTCCGTGGCGTCGAGCTGCGCGTCCTCGTTGCCACCCAGGTTCGAGAACCTCTTGAACATGTCGTAGTCGCGCATGGCGGCGCGGCCCTGCGCGCGTTGCTCGTCCGGCGTGCCCATCAGGTCGCCAGCGGAGTCGGTGATACCCTCGACGATCGCGTTGTACTTGCCTCCGTACGCGTTCTCGGACACGTCAGACACCGCGACGGCCGCGTCGCGCTGCTTCTGATCCTCGAGTCCCAGCGCCATCAGCTTGTCGCGATCGAAGGAGGACGTCTCGTCCTTCACGAGCTTCTCGTACTCACCTTCGCCCATGAGCTCGTGGAACTTCTTCCGTTCCTCTGGCGTCTCGAGCATCTCCATCGCTTCCTTCATTCCCTGCGTGTCGGTGCCGACGCCATCGGTCGCCTGCTCGACGAGCGCCTTGGCTGTCGCGATCTTGTCGCCCGACATCGCGGCTTCGGCGACCGCGAGATCCTTGCCGTCGAGCTTGTCGCGCAGGTCGGCTGCGAGGTCCGCTTCCGTGCCGAACGCCGACTTCGATTGCTCCTTGTAGGAGTCCATCACGAGCTGCATCTCGGCGGGAGATAGGCCGCGCAGGTGGTTCGTGACGTCGGTGTTGTTGCCGAACAAGTGCGTCTTCGAGATCTCCGTCGAGAGCTGCGATGCCACCTCGCGCGCCTTGCGCTCGGCCACCTCGCGCTCCTCAGGCGACATCTTCTCGAGGCCCTCCTTGGCCAGCTCCTCGCGCGACTTCTTCTCCTCCGTCGCACCTTCCTTCCGAGCAGCGGCGACCTCGTCGGGATTGCCCGTTAGCAGATCGTCGGGGGCAGGCGGACCGTACTCGCTCGATTCATTCTGCGCGGCAGCCACTTCGTCGGGGACACCCGTCGTCAACGGCATCTCGCACATGTCGCCATCCTCCGCGTACTGCGGAAACGCGGCGGCTTGGGCTTCGGGACTTCCGCCGCCTGGACCTTGATACGGGGCGGGATCCGACGCGGGAGCAGCCTCGACGGGAGCCGCGGGCACCGGCGCAGGGGCCGGGGCCGCTACTTCTTGTGCGGGCTCGTCGTCAAACCATCCCATCCAAGGGATGACTGCGTTGCTCCCGAACGTGACATCGCGTTGCCAACATCTGTAGAGATTGCCGGCAGCTCCGTTAGCCGAGCTCGAGCGCGGCGTCGACCACCAACGTGCGCGCTCCGCGGCCGCCGACGATCACGCGTGGCAGCTCCACCCGGGTGACGCGGCCCGCGAGATCCACGACGAGGTGCGACGCGCGGCGCAAGAGGTTCGCGAGGCCCACGCGATCGGGCTCGGCGTCACCCGCGCGCGACGAGATGATCTGCGCCGCGAGTTGTTGCGCGTCGAGCAGGCGAAGCGGCGCGGGGGCGGCGAGCTGACCTGCGCCGGGCGCGTCGAGGACCACGGTCCAGCCCAGCGCGGGAAGCTCGAGGAGCGTGACCGCGATCTCGCGACCCGACGGTGGCGTCTCGCGCACGATGACCGCACCTTCGCGCGCATCGGCGCGGTTCGTCGCGGCGAGGATCGTCGTGAACGCGTGGCGCACGAGCGCGTCGCTGTCGACGCCTTTCTCGACGGGACAGCCCGCGGGCTCGGTCGGCTGATCGTGGCCCCATGGCTTGATCTCGACGGGGTAGCCCGCTTTGCGCGCGACCTTCACCGCCGCCGAGGGCGTGGTGGCAACGGCTTGCCGCGTGATCGGAACGCCGTAGGCGGCGAGGAGGACCTTGGTCTCGTGATCGCCGACGCGGCCGATCTGCGTGTCGAGCTTGTCGAGCTGGCGCTGGAGGCGCTCGTGATCGATCGCGAGCTCGGCACTCGCGGAGGCGGGGGCAGGGCCGAGGCCGATCGCGATGCGCTCGCTGGCGCGGCCGAGGATGGTGACGGCGGCGAGCGCGGCGCGTGCGCCGAAGAGCATCGTCGCGTCGGTGGCGAGCTCGGGCCGCGGGGCGACGGGCACGTGAAGACCGGACATCGACGATGGCGGAGAGCCGAGCGATGGATCGTAGAGGACGACATCGGTCGCTTCGTCGCCACCGATGACCGGGGGGCGTACGTTGGCGGCTTCCATCTCGGCAGCGATCGAGAGCGCTTGCGCCTCGAGCCACGAGCCGCTCGGCGCGACGACAGCAGCGTGTGGTCCGCGCGGGGCTCCGTAGTGGACGAGCAGGACGATGGACTCGAGCCACGCGTCGACGTCATGTCCGACGGCGGCGCCGTGGGCGCGCAGATAGGCGAGGGCAGCGACGCGTTCGATCGCGGCGCGCGTTGGCTTGCGCGCGGGTGCGTCGGGAAACGGAGCGAGCACGCACACGGGCCTTCCGATCGCCGCGGCGCGCGCGCAGATCTTCGCGAGCTCGACGGCGGCGGTGGCGGTGGGGGTCGTCGAGAGCGCCCACGCGATCACGTCGTCGTCGCCGGTGGGCGCGTCGCCCAGGCGAGCATCGATGCCGCGTGTGCGCAGCGCGGCGAGTGCAGTCGCGCCGAGCGGCGCCGGGGCGATGACCTGAACGCGCGGCGCGCTGATGGCGGGATCGACGATGGCCGCGCGTGCCATCAACCGCCTCGGCGAGGAACGAGGTGCGCTGCGAGATGCTCGGCGACGCGATCCACGGTGCGGCGCGGTTCGCGGCTCGCACGGGGCGGCAGCGCGCGGTGTCCGAGGACGATCGGATCGAGGCCGAGGGTCGAGAGCTCGAGACGCTTCATCGACGACGACGGCATCGGCGTCGGGTACTCGTCGATCGCGGCACCTGCCATGCGAACGCCAAACACCGCGGGCCCGCGCACGCGAACGGTCTGCAGCTCGCCGCGCCCCGTGGAGCGGCTCGCGTGGATCACCTTCCCGTTTCGATCGGGGGCGAGCGCGACGATATGCGTGAGCTGCACGGCGTCCATCAGCTCGGCGATCGCGGCGACCTCCGGAAACCGCTCCGGTCGGCTCGCTTCGTCGACGAAGATCGTGCTCGCGCCGAGATGGCGTGCAGCGGCGAACGCGACCTGCGCCCAGCCGAGATAGTCGAGCGTCAGATCGGTGACCACGCCCGCGCTCGCGACGCCCATGCGCGACGAGCGATCCGCGGCGAGATCGAGCCACGTCGCATCGCCGGCGGCGATCGTCGTGGCGTCGCCAACCGCCGCGCCCGCGGCGATCGCGCCGTCGAGCCAACGGATCGAACGCAGCGGCGCCGCGCTTCCGAGCCACACGCAGATCTTCATCGCTCGGGCTCCTCGAGCGCGCGGCGAAGCTCGGCGAGGTTGGTGGGGATCGACCCAGCGAGCGAGCCATCGATCGCCTTTCCGCCACCGCCGCCGACGCGGACCACGCTGGTCGTGCCCGCGAGATCGATCACCGGATTACCGATCGCGATGCAGACTTCGGGGGCGAGCGGCGCGTTCTTGTCGACGACCGCGCCGTGACCGATCGCGTTTGCCCGCGCGGCGTTCGCGCTGCCGACGACCGGCGCGTCGAGCAATCGTGCGAGGCGTGCGGCCTCTTTGCTGATCACGGGATCGAGCGCGTCGTCGCCGAGCGCGACGATCGCACCGACGGTGTGAAGCACCTCGGCCGGAGACGTGCCCGCGAGCTCGACGCGATCGTCGGCGCCAGCCTTGGCATCGAGGACGACGAGATCGATGTCTTCGTCGGCCGTCATCGGCGGCGGCGGGCCACCGACGAGGACGACCGCCGCACCGCCATCGCTCGCGCGAACAT
>JAEYYV010000205.1 GCA_023428295.1 Pseudomonadota bacterium | reverse complement strand
GGCCACGGTCGAGGGACGCGGCAAGAAGGTGGTGAAGGCCAAGAAGGGCACCTACGACAAAGAGGCCGGCACGCTCACCATCGACAAGAAGGCGACGCCGCTCAAGCTCGACGGCGAGTCGCTCGTTGTCACCGTCGGCGGCACCGAGCATACGCTCGCGCGTCAGCCGGACTCGTTCGACGGCGTGACGTTCGCGAACGACAACGGATCGATCCAGCTCAACGCCGACGGCACGTGCGTCCACGGCTCGGGCGGCCTCCCGTCGATGTGCACGTACAAGCTCGCCGACGGCAAGCTCGCGCTCACCTATCCCAAGGAGCCGAAGAAGAAGGCGGTGTCGTGGGCCGTGTGGTTCGAGCCGGGCGGCAAGGTGCTGCACACGCCCAAAGAGACGTTCACTTCGACGACCGAGTAGCTCGCGCGTCGATCGTCCTCCGCACGCTCCCTGCCAGATCGTGGGAGCGGAAGGGCTTCTCGAGGAACGCCACCTTGTCGTGTTGGATCCCGTGGAGCAGCACCGCGTCGTCGGTGTAGCCGCTCGTGTAGAGCACGTTGAGCGACGGCCGTCGCGCACGCGCGTTCTCGACGAGCTCGCGTCCGTCCATCACGGGCATGACCACGTCCGTGACCAGAAGTGCGACAGACTTCCCCTGCTTCTCGAGGAGCTCGAGGGCGTGGGAGCCGTTCGACGCTTCCAGCACCGTGTAGCCGTGTGATCGAAGCGCACGCGCTGCGGACGTACGCACGAACGCATCGTCGTCGACGAGGAGGATCGTCTCGTCGCCATCGCAGTGGTGTGCAGTGACTGGGACCTGGGGCACGCGCTCGATCGGCGATGCGGGAATCACGATCGAGAACCTCGTTCCGACGCCGACCTGGCTCGCCACCTCGATGCGTCCGCCGGCCTGCTCCACGATGCCGTGAACCACGGAGAGGCCGAGTCCCGTTCCCTTCCCGACGCCCTTCGTCGTGAAGAACGGCTCGAAGATCCGAGACAGCACCTCGGAGGACATGCCGCAGCCGGAGTCGCTGACCTCGAGGACGACGTGCTCGCCGCGGTTGCGCGTCGTCATCGAGAGCCGCCCACCACGCGGCATCGCGTCTCTCGCGTTCACGGCGAGGTTCATGAGCACCTGCACGAGTGCGCCAGAGTCCATGAGCACGGGATGAAGCTCGGGATCGAGCGAGCACGAGAGATCCACGTCCTCCCCCACCATGCGCCGCAGCATCTTCCGGGTCTCCTCGACGACTTGATTCACGTCGAGCACCACCGGCGCGACGACCTGCCGCCGGCTGAACGCGAGGAGCTGTCGCGTGAGCGACGCGCCTCGCTTCACCGCCTTCTCGATCTCGTCGACGAGGTCCGCATCATCGGGCGGTACGACCGACGCGAGCATGCTGATGTTCGAGCCGATGACGGCGAGGATGTTGTTGAAGTCGTGCGCCACACCGCCCGCGAGGAGACCGAGTGACTCGAGCTTCTGTGATTGCCGCACCTGCTCTTCGAGAGCGAGCTGCGCGGTGATGTCCGACGTGATCCCACCGACGCGAATGACCTCGCCGCCGGTGCCCCGAATCGGGAAGTACTGGACCTTCAGCGTCTTGACGGTGCGGTTCGGGAGCACGACACGAAAGGTCATCTCGCGTCGCGCCTCGACGAGATCGAACACCTGGACGACACGTGCACGGTCGTCGTGGTGCACCGCATTCACCCAATCGAGTGGATCGCGGTGAACTGCCTCGAGCGACCGACAGAACAGCTGCTCGTAGGCAGCATTCAGGTACTCGATCTTCTTGGTGAGGACGTTGTAGACCCAGAACACCTCGGAGACGTTCTCTGCCAGCTCCTCGAAGCCGTACTGGTCGGGCATTTGGCAGGTGTGCGGTGCAGCCGACATGCCCGCGGTAGCCACGTGAATTTGCGCAACGTTTGCGCACTGTCCGCAGCACGCGCAATCCGTTCGCTTGCTAGCTTCGCGCTGTGCCAGCGGGTGAGCGGCTCGTGCTCGTGGTCGACGACAATGTGGAGAATCGTGCGCTCGCGCAAGCGACGCTCGAGGATGACGACTACGAGGTGGTCGTCGCCAAGAACGGCACCGAAGGCATCGCGGCGTTCGAGGCGCGAAAGCCGGCGTGCATCCTGCTCGATATCCTGATGCCGGATCTCACCGGCATCGAGGTGTGCGAGCGGATCCGTGCGTTGCCGGGTGGTGACCTCGTCGCGATCGTGTTCGTCACGGCACAACGCGAGATCGCCACGTTCGATCGCGCCCTCGCCGCGGGCGGCGATGATTTCCTGACCAAGCCGTTTCGCCCGAGCGAGCTCGTCGTACGCGTGCAGACCGCGATGCGCTTGCGCCGGCTCGCGGGTGAGCGCTCGGAGCTGTTCGCCGAGGTAAAGCGCCAGCGCGACGACCTCCAGCGGCTACAGCTCCAGAAGGATCAGCTGACCGCGTTCCTCGTTCACGATCTGAAGAACCCGGTGAACGCGATCGAGCTGAACACGGAGCGCTTGGTGCGAGACCCGGCTGCGAGCGAGCGAAGCCGCAGCGCCGCGAGTGCGATCCGCAACGAGACGCGCGCGCTCATGCGCATGATCCTGAACCTCCTCGATCTGAGCCGCAGCGACGAGGGTCGGCTGACACCCGCGCGTGCGGCCATCGATCTCTCGTCGCATGTCGCCGCTGTCCTCGACGAGCTCCAACCTGCAGCCACCGCAGCGAACGTGGAGCTCGCGACGCAGCTGGGTGACGTGCGCGAGCTCGATGCCGATCCGTCGCTGCTCCAACGCGTCCTCGCGAACCTCGTCGAGAACGCGATCCGTCACTCGCCCGAGGACAGCCAGGTGACCATCAGCGTGAAGCGCGTCGGGACCGCGACCGAGCTCCGCGTCGCCGATCGCGGAAACGGTGTTCCGGAGGCGTTGCGCGCGCAGGTGTTCGGTCGCTTCGAGACTGCCGGAGGCACGCGGAATCGCGGACTCGGTCTGACCTTTTGCAAAGTGGCAATCGAGGCACACGGCGGTGAGATCTGGATCGAAGATGCGAGTCCAGGGGCCGTGTTCTGCATGAGGATTCCCGATGGTCGATGATCTTCCGTTTCGCGAGCTGGTCGATGCCGCCCCCGACGGCATGGTGGTGTGTGATGACACGGGAACGATCCTCCTCGCCAACTCGCAAGCCGCGCGCATGTTCGGGTACGAGCGCAGCGAGTTGATCGGCAAGAAGGTCGACGCTCTCGTTCCTGCCAGCATTCGGCCCCGCCATCACCTGCACGTCAGCGCGTTCACCTCGGCGCCTCGCTTGCGACCGATGGGTTCGGGGCTCGACCTGAACGGTGCACGCAAAGACGGCAGCGAGTTTCCCGTGGAGATCAGTCTGTCGCCGATCCAGACCGCGCGGGGCCTCCTGATCACCGCGGGCATTCGCGACATCACCGAGCGCCGCCGCCTCGAGGACGACAAGCGCAAGGCGAACGCGTATCTCACGTCGGCGGTCGATGCGGTCAAGGACGCGTTCGCGCTGTTCGACGAGAACGATCGCGTGGTGATGGTGAACAGCGCTGCGCGCCAGCTCCTGGGTCGCGATCTCGGCGCGTCGATCGTCGGCATGAACTTTGGCGACCTGCTCGCCAACGCGCTCGGAGCTGGCGCCTTCGACTTCAGCAACGAGACGCGCGACTCGTTCTTGGCCCGTTGGCTGGCCTATCACGCAGCGCCGGAGGGAACGCTCGAGATTCGCACCGGCACCGGCCGCTTTCTTCGCGTCACCGAGCGCCGTACCCCCGAGCGCGGCACCGTCGCGACGATCGCCGACGTGACCGACGACGTGCAGCGCGCCGAGGAGCTCGACCTCGCTCGCAAGGTGGCGGAGTCCGCGAGCGCCGCGAAGAGCGAGTTCCTGTCGTCGATGAGCCACGAGCTGCGCACGCCGCTCAACGCGATCCTCGGCTTCGCGCAGCTGCTCGAGCGCGATCGCAAGAACCCGCTCGACAAGCGCCAGCTCGATCGACTCCAGCACGTGCTTCGCGGCGGCGAGCACTTGCTCAAGCTCATCGACGATGTCCTCGATCTCGCGAAGATCGAAGCCGGTGGCGTGACGATCTCGATCGAGCCGGTGCAGGTGCAGGAGCTGATCGACGAGGTGCTCGCGACGCTCGAGCCCATGGCGACACGCGCGCAGATCACGCTGCGGTCGGAGATCGAAGGAGAGCTGCCCGCCGCCCTCGCGGATCGCACACGCCTCTCGCAGGTACTCATGAACTTCGGCTCCAACGCGATCAAGTACGGCCGGAGCGGCGGTTGGGTCGCGTTTCGCACGAAGACGACCTCGAGCATGCTGCGCGTGACCGTCGCGGACAACGGCCTCGGCATTCCCGAGAGCAAGGTCCACAAGCTGTTCGAGCCGTTCCAACGCGCGGGTCAGGAAGCCGGACCGATCGAAGGCACCGGCATCGGGCTCACGATCAGCAAGCGCCTCGCGGAGCTCATGAACGGCAGCGTCGGCTTCCGCAGCACCGAAGCGGTCGGCAGCGAGTTCTGGATCGAGATTCCGCTCGATCTGTCGAGTAGCGCACCGTCGCGGCGCTCCCCGCGAACGCAGGGTGCGGACACGTCCCGCGCGACCGGCGATCGCCAGCTGATCGTGTACGTCGAGGACAACCCCTCGAACATCGCGTTCATGCACGACCTCGTCGAGGATCTGCCGGTCGAGCTGATCACGGCACCCACGGCAGAGATCGGACTCGAGCTGATTCGCGCCCGCCAACCGCGCATCGTGATCATGGATATCAACCTGCCGGGCATGAGCGGCTTCGATGCGGTGAAGCAGCTCCGCGAGTGGCCCGATACGCAGCACATCCCGGTGATCGGGCTGTCGGCGGCCGCGCTGTTGAGAGACACCTCGCGTGCGAAGGAGACCGGCTTCTACCGCTATCTCACCAAGCCCGTGAAGGTCGTGGAGCTCGTGCACACGCTCGAAGAGCTCCTCGAGCAAGCGCCTCACCAGGCGACATAGCGCGTGAAGTCGAGCGACGTCGCGATCCCGACGATCTCGCGCTCCGAGCACGCGATCACGCGCTGCGTCCCGAGCCGAAGCACGTCGCGTGCGACCGTGTGCAACGGTGTCGACGCGGGCAGGCACACGACCGCAGGCTCGTAGTAGTCGTCGATCGGCGTCGTGCGGGCGACGCCTCGCGCCATGATCGCGTCGAGGTGCGTGAACGTGCCCATCGGCTTGCCGTCATCGACCACGACGAGGCCGCTCACGCGAACCCGCGACAGCAAGTCGATCGCCACCCCGATCTCGGTGCCGACGCTGATCATGATCGGTGGTGCGGTCATGATCGTCGAGAGCGCCGCGCCGATGCGCGCATCGCGGACAGCCGCCACGATATCGAGCGTGCTCACCACTCCCATCAGCAGTCGCCGCTCGGTGACATAGATATGATGGATCGCGTGCGCCGCCATCGCGCACGCAGCGCCGCGGATCGTGGACGTACTTGGAATCGTCACCGCGCCGCGGGTCATGATGTCCGCGGCGGTCTGCATGCGCCTCCCCTGCACGCCCGCCGCGACGAGATCGGTCCGCGAGACCACGCCCACCACGCTCTCGAGCTCGTCGACGATCGCGATGTTCGCCGACTCCTTCAAGACACGAGCGAGCTCCTCGACGGGAGTCTCCTCTCGCGCGACGATCGGCGGAGAGATGCAGGTCATGACCGAGCGCTCGAACGCCGAGGTCTGGTTGGAGATCGCCAGCATCACGCGATCCGGGACAACAGAGGTTCGCGCGAGGTCGCGCACTCGATGCAATGCGGCGCCTCTGGCAGCGCCTCGAGTCGGGCGCCACCGATCGCATCGCTGCAGATCGTGCACTGTCCATACGTGCCGTTGTCCACACGCGCGATCGCCTCGGTGACCGCGACGAGGGAGCGCATGTCCACATCGCCGAGCCTGCCGAGCACCTGCGCGTCCCACTCTTCAGCGGAGCGCTCCACGAGCTCGCTGTCGCGTGCAGCGAGCTCCTCCTCGACGCGCTCGAGCTCTTCACGATAGCGCTGCAGCAGCGCTCGGCGCCGTTGGATCAAGCGAGCGCGGGCTTCGAAGTTCGTCATGCTCTCTCGCTGCTGCATCGGACGAGCCACGAGAAAGTCCGGCGCGCGACGAAAATTCGCGCAAGAAATGCACATGAATCGGCAGCCCCGCAAACTCTGCGGGAGATCTGTGGTAACTGCCCGTTCTGCAATGGCACGTTGTTCGCTGGGATGGGAAAGGGAGCCATGAGATCAGGCCGAATCCTGGTAGTCGACGACGAGGCAAACGCTCGAACTGCGCTCGCGGAGCTTCTCCGCGACGAGGGGTTCGACGTGGAGACGGCCGCGGACGCGTTCAAAGCGCTCGGCAAGTACGAGGCGTTCAACCCGCACGTCGTGGTGACCGACCTGAAGATGCCCGGCATGGACGGCATCGAGCTGGTCAAGAAGATCCGCAGCATGGAGGATCCCGCGACCGTCGTGGTGATGACCGCGTTCGGTGCGGTGTCCTCGGCGGTGGACGCGATGCGCTCTGGCGCGACGGACTATCTGACCAAGCCGATCAACTTCGACGAGCTGCTCGTGGTGCTCGACAAGGTGTTCGAGCAACAAGCGCTGCGTCGCGAGACCAGGCAGCTGCGCCAGCGCGTCCGCGATCGCGTGGCGCCGAACAACATCATCGGTGGAAGCCCGCCGATGCAGCGCGTGTTCGAGATCGTCGAGCAGGTCGCTCCGAGCCGCGCCACCGTGCTCATCACCGGCGAGAGCGGCACTGGCAAGGAGCTCGTGGCGAACGCGCTGCACCAGCGATCACCGCGGGCGAACGGCCCGTTCATCAAGCTGCACTGCGCGGCGCTCGCGGAGTCGCTGCTCGAGAGCGAGCTGTTCGGACACGAGAAGGGCTCGTTCACCGGTGCGGCTGCTCGCAAGGACGGGCGGTTCTCGCTGGCCGACGGCGGCACGTTGTTCCTCGACGAGATTGGCGAGATCTCTCCGGCGATCCAGGTCAAGCTGCTGCGCTTCCTCCAAGAGCACGAGTTCGAGCGGGTCGGTGGAACGCAGACGATCCGCGTGGACGTGCGCGTGATCGCGGCGACGAACCGCAACCTCGTCGAGGAAGTCGCGAAGGGGCGCTTCCGCGAGGACCTGTTCTATCGGCTCAACGTGGTTTCGCTCGAGATGCCGCCACTGCGCGACCGGCGCACGGATGTCCCGGTCCTCGCGCGCTTCTTCCTCGACAAGTACGCGAAGGAGAACGGCAAGACGATCGAAGGCTTCGCGCCGGAGACGATGGATCTCCTCGTGGCCTACGACTGGCCGGGCAACGTACGCGAGCTCGAGAACGCGATCGAGCGCGCGGTCGTGCTGACCAACGGTTCGAACATCGAGGTGCGCGCGCTGCCACCGAACGTACGTCCGAAGCTAACGCCCGCCGGGATGCCGATCGTTCCCGGCGCTACGCTCGCCGAGGTCGAGAAGTACGCGATCCTCGAGACGCTCAAGTCCACGGGCGGCTCGACGTCCAAGGCCGCCGAGATCCTCGGCATCAGCGTTCGCACGATCCAGTACCGACTTCACCAGTACAACGAGGCGCCGCGGTCGGAGGTCGATGTCGTGAGGAAGACCGAGGGCAGCGAGTAGCGTGACAACATTCATCGACGAGCTTCTCGCGTACGTGCAGTTGTCCACAGAGGACGTCCGCCGACTCGCCGCACTTCATCCGCTTCTCGAGCCCACCTTCCCCGAGGTCGCGGAGCGCTTCTACGCTGCCGTGTGGGCCGATCCGAAGGCCGCGTCGGTGCTGTCGGGTCCCGAGCAGGTCGAGCGCCTGCGACGCACGCTGATCGATTGGATGTCGACCGGGCTCCTCGGTCCGCACGACGAGAAGTTCTACGAGAAGCGGTCGCGCATCGGCCGGCGACACGTCCAGATCGGCTTGCCGCAGCAGTACATGTTCACCGCGATGAACGTGGTGCGGACCGCGTATCACGATCGCTTGTTCGCGATGCTGTCCGCCGACGAGGCCGCGGCGAGCGTGCGGTCACTCAACAAGCTGCTCGATGTCGAGCTGGCGATCATGGTGCGGCACTACCAACTCGACTCGAACGATCGCTTGATCGCGCGCGAGCGAAAGATGCAAGCCGATCGCATCAGCGCGATGCAGACGATGACGGCTGGCCTCGCTCACGAGGTCCGCAACCCCTTGAACGCGGCCAAGCTCCAGCTCGAGCTCCTCGAGCGTCGCCTTCGCCGCGAGACGAGCGACGCGCGGTTGACGTCGCCCGCAGAGCTCGCGCAGATGGAGATCGTCCGGCTCACCGAGCTGCTCAACGACTTCCTCGCGTTCGCGAAGCCGCCGGAGCTCCAGCTACAGGATCGCGACGTGACGGAGATCGTCCGGCACGTCTGCGAGCTCGAACGACCCAGCGCGGAGAAGCGAAGCGTCATGCTCGTCGAGGAGATTCCCGACGACGCCCTGGTCGCTCGGGTCGACGGCCCCAAGCTCCACCAGGTCGTCGACAACATCCTGCGCAATGCACTCGAAGCGGTGGGAGACGGCGGACGCGTGACGATCTCGCTGCGCTCCACGCACGACGAGATCGAGATCGCGATCTCGGACAACGGCCCGGGCATCCCCGTCGAGCTGCAAGCGCGGATCTACGAGCCGTTCTTCACGACCAAAGACGGCGGCACCGGCCTCGGCATGTCCATCGTGCATAGCCTCGTGTCGTTGCACGGCGGCTCGATCGCGATCGATAGCGGCGCGCAGGGCACCACGTTCTCCGTCACGATCCCGCGACGCCAGTAGCTACCGTCCGTCGCCGAACGGATGGCAGCCGCCGCACCGCGCTGCCGTCGGCTCGTGCGTGCGCTGCTTCTCGTGGCAGGTCAAACAGCTCGCGCGATCGTCGCGCGGCGCTCGCTCGTGCGAGTTGTGGCACCGCGAGCACGCGTCGTGTCCCTTCGAGCGGTGGAGCCCGGGACGCTTGTCTGCCGGGTGGCACGTCGTACACGCCGGCGGCGTCGCGATGCCCGACGGACCGTGCGGGCGGTGACAGCTCGCGCACGCGGTGTGCTTCGTCTTGGTCTTGTCGGCGTGGCACGTGGCGCACGTCGTCTTGGTCTTGCCGCTGTGCGGCTCGTGGCAGTTCGCGCACGCTTTGTGACCCGCCGGCGCCGACGACGATTGCTGCGCGTGACACGTGGCGCACGACGCGGGGGTGCGTCGCGGCTCGTGCGGACCGCCGGTGTGGCAGCCAACGCAGTTCGTGTGGCCCTGTCGCGCGCTCTGCGCGATCGGCGTGTGGCAGTTCGCGCAGGTCTTGGGCGGCGCCGCAGGCTCGTGCGCCGCGCTGGTGTGACAGCTCGTGCACGCGGCGTGTCCCGTGCTGCCGACGGATCGCGTCTTCTCCGCGTGGCACTTCGCGCAGAGCGCACCGACGAGCGCGGGCTTCCCGGCGTGCGGCTCGTGACAATCACGGCAGCGCGCCGTCGCGTGGGAAGGCTTCGCGTGACACGACTCGCACGACACGGCCTTCGCGCCCGCGGCGAGCGTGTGAACCGGGTGACAGCCCGCGCACGCCGATGCAGCTCCGCCCTTCTTCGAAGGCGCTGGATGGCGCACCTGTTGGCGATGGCACGACGCGCAGCTCTTGGCGGCGGCACCATCGTGCTGGGCGTGACACGAGATGCACGCGCCGTGCTTCGCCTCCGCGAGAACACGCTTGCCGTCGTGACACTCCGCGCACGGCTTGGTGCTGTCCTTCCCGAGCGCGTGCGGCGTATGACAGCTCGTGCACTTCGGGTGGCCGATGGTGAACGCCTTCTCGCCGACCGCGAGCTGCTTCTGCTTCAGCGCGGCGTGACAGGTCGCGCACGTCCGATCCGCGCGCCGCTGGGGCTCGTGCATCGAGTGACAGTCCAAGCAACCGCGCTTGCCGGCGTGCTCGGTGACGTTCTCCTGGTGGCACGAGTCGCACTCCTTCGGCAGTAGCGTCGGCGTCGTGTGCGGGCGATGACACGTGGAGCAATCCTCGTCGGCGTGCGCGCCGATCGCGGGGTGCTTTCCCCGCGGCTCGTCGTGGCAACGGATGCAGTTCTTCGGCTGGACCACGTGGTCGCGACCAAAGCCGTGGCAGTCCTGACAGGTAGGAACCACGTCTGGCGAGAACGGATTCTCGGGGTGCAGCGGTGCTCGCACGACCCCGTGACAGGTCGTGCAGATCGTCTTCGGCGGCGGTGTGAAGGCTGGATCCTCGTGGCAATCGCGACACGCGACGCCGTGCTTGGTCACGTGCGCCGTGTGCCCTGCGCTCTCGCGAACATCCTGCCAGGTCACCGGGACGATCTTCGCGGGAGCGCGATCGCGATGCTCTCCGCACGCGACGAGCGCCAAGAGGACGAGGACCGCGATCCTCATCGCGCTCCGAGCGTGTGGCACATGCGACACGGCATCGCGGTCATCGGCTGACGGCTCGACCACCCTGGCGGATGCGGATTGCCGCCCACGCCGCCGACGGCGTGACAGCTCACGCACAGCTTCTCGCCTGCCCCGCCGTGACAGCTCGCGCACGCCGCGGGATCGCGACGCGCCTCGCGACCGTGCAGGTTCTCGGACTTCACCAGGCCAACCCAGCCACGCGGATGCGGGCTGCGGCTCGCTTCGCCCACGACGTTCTTCGACGTGTGACACGCGATGCAGCGATCCGGCTGATGGCACGTGGAGCACGCGCCCGGATCGGAGCGAGCCTCGAGAGAGTGGCGGGCCGCGAACCCCGCGCGATGCGGGCTCGTCGAGAACGGATCGGAGAAGCGCGCGCGCGCCGCGAGGACCGGCACGGACTGGCCATGGCACGTCGCGCAGAACGTCTGCCTCGAGTGACACGTCTCGCACAGATCGCCAGACGATGGCGCCCGCGCCCCGTGCTCGCGGATCCAGTTGCCGTCGTGCGCGAGGTGGCTCTGCGGCAGCGTGCCCTCCTCGGGCAGGTTGCGATGGCAACCGTCACACTGCCGCGCCTTCTGCATGTCGTCGTGGCACGCGAAGCACGTGGCCATGACCGGGCGCAGGTGGCGATCGCCATCGGCGACGGCGACGTGGCAGCGCATGCAGTTACCCGCGGCCGGGCCCTGTAGGTGCTTCGCGTGATCGAACGCGAGGTGCTCCTTGGCAGCGACGAGCTCCGCCGCGGTCTGCGCCGACGAGTGACAGCCCATGCACGAGCGCGTGTCGTGCGGCGTGGTGTGGCACGTGGTGCAGGTGGTGTCGTTCGGCAGGTGAAGCGACTGCTCGTCGCGCTCGATGTTCGTGTGGCACGTGAGGCAGCTCGTGCCGGCGACGACGTGCTTGCGATGGGGGAACGACTCGTTCGCCGGACGCGTCAGGCCGAGGATGCCCGCGCACGCGACGAGCGAGATGGTCATGACGACGAGCGCGCGCTTCACGGCACGCTCCAGCGACGAGAGAGCTGAACCAGACCATCGACGCGATGGCGATACTCGGGCGACGCGCTCGCCTCGACCGCGATCGCCGAATCCCACGGGCCCTGCTTCCACGAAGCGGCCACGAGCGCCCATGGCCACACCACTCCCCGGCCGCGATCGTCGTCGGGAACCACGAGCTCGATCTCGCTCGACAGCGTCACGCGTGGAGACACCGCGACCTGCGCCATGCCACGCGCCCCCGTCCATCCACTCGTCCCGCCGATGCGCCGGAGCTCGCCCGCGACGGAGCTCTTGCCACGCTCGTCGAGCCGCAAGCGCGCGCGGACCAGCACCTCCGCGTCGAGATCGTCGTCGACACGACGGGCGGCGACATCGCCGATCACGTCGAGCCTCGGCGCTGCACGCCACGTGACCACGGCACCGGCGCGCTGCGAGGGCACGTCGCCGAGCACCGAGAACAGCGAGGTCGCGGGCAAGAGGTGCGATGCGGCGCGATGCCGTGCGTACACCTCGGCGCGCCACACCTTGGTGCGGCGACTCGCACTGAGGCTCGCTTCGGCGACGCCCGGATTCGCGAGATCGTAGGCGAGTCGACCGCCGACATCGTCGCGCGCGTTGATCGCGAAGCCGACGTCACCGCCGAGCTCCTCGCTCGCGAGTCGTCCCCCATCGCGGCGCTGCAGGTAGGCGATGCCGGCCGATCCGTAGTCGCCGAGCCGCCGCGCGACGCGACCTCCGGCGATCCAGTCCCACGAGCGACTCGCGTCGACGGACGACGCCAACACGGGAACGCCCGCGAAGGCCTCCACGTCGAAGCGCTTCGGCAGGTGCACGCGGCCGGAGAGTCCGTCCACGTGGGTCGGGCGTAGCGCACCGAGCATCGCGACGAAGCGACCGAGCTGCGCGTTACCGCGTCCGTGCGGATCGCGCGCGCGCACCGCGATCACCAGCACGTCGCCGGTCGCCTCGCGCTCGGGCTCGCGCATGCCTGCGACCCACACGACCGCCTCGGCCGAGAGCCCGGGCTCCATCGCGCCCTCGCTCTCCAGCACGAGCAATCCCGCCGGCGAGGCCGTGGTCGCGAGTGCGTCCGCGCGCAGGCGCACCGGATCCGCGTGTACCGGCGATGCGAGCACGAGGAGCGTGGCCAGCGCGAGCTTCACGGGGAATCGTCGCCCTCTCGCTTCTCTCGACGGATGCGAAGGAAGTCCTGGACGACGACGAACAGGTACATCGCGAGCGCGAGCGTCCCGATCCCCTGCCCCGCCGTCATCGCGAGCATCACCGGCAGTGGCGTCGGCTGGACCATCGACCACACCATCAATGCGAGCGCGATCAACGTGAGGACCGCGGACCAGCGCAGGAGCGCCGTCGGGCGCGTGAGGAACGCGCGAACGCGAGCGATCATGGCGTCGCTCCCTTCTTCGTGCGCTCGTGAATCTCGTGGCTGAACGGGTGCGCCGCGCCGTGACAGCCCGCGCTCGCGCAGCTCATCGTTCCCGCGCGGGTCTCGAGGAGCGTGCTCGCGTGCTCGCCGATCTTGTTCCACGTCGGGTTCTCCGTGGAGTGGCAGCGAATACACGTCGAGTTCGGGAACGGGTTTCGGATGTGGATCTTCGGCAGCGCCTCTTCGAGAGACAGCATGTGGAAGTTGAACGTGTACTCGTACACGTGACGAAGACCGCCGATCTTCGTCGTGATCGTGCCGAACATTCCGTAGTCGGCGTGGCACGTGTAGCAGTTCTCGTGACCGAACGCTTCGTTGCGTGCGTGACGCGCGGCGAGGCCGAGGCTTTGCGGGTTCTCCGAGTCCTCTTTGTACGGCGTCATCACGTGGCACGAGCCGCAGAAGTTCCGCGTCTTCATCGCCTGGTAGCCGGCGATGTTTCCGTTCGCGGCTGTCATCAGCGGCAGGATGCCGATGCCGAACAGCAGCACGATCTTCGTCGCGCGCGTGACGAGCGGGCGCTTGAACAGAAACCACAAGAGCAGGATCGCCGCGCCACCGGTGGTGACGAGCGCTGCGATGAGAAACGGATCAGGGCGCATCGACGACTCCATCGATGTGAGTGCTCGTTCCGCCGACAACAATGATGGCGCCTTGTGGCGTCACCGACGACGGATGACAGGTCGCGCAGGTCGCGAGCGAGGTCGCGCTTGCGTGGCTCGGCGTCGACGGCGGAATGCCATGACACGTGCCACACGCGACGACGGCGGTCGCGGTCCACGCGGGCGGCGACGAGCCGTGACACGCGAACGTTCCGCACGACGCTTCTGCCGGCGGACCACTATCGATGTGGCCTGGCGCATCGACCGTCGCCGGCACCGTGTGACACGTGGCGCACGCGATGGGGCCGCGCAGCCCCGACGGTGCGTCGAGGTGCTTGCGATGTGCGCCCGTGGTCTCTTGGTGACACCCGGTGCAGCCGGTGCCTACCTGCACGGTGCCGTCGATGTGCGGCGCGCTCGGCGGATGGCACGTCGCGCAGTCGTTGCGCGCGTGGCTCGGGGGCGGCGACGCGTGACATCGCACGCAGGTTCCGGTCGGCGCCGGCTCGTTCCACACGGGTCGCGTCGAGAGTCCGCCGCTCGCGTGAAGCGCATCGCCGTGGCAGTAGACGTTGGCGCACGCTCCGCTCTCGAACGTCGGCGGCCCTTTGCGATCCGCTGCGACGGGCGTTGCCGACGCGAGCGCACCGAACGTGACCTCAGCAGGCGCGACGTCGTCGACGATGTGACCCGATGCGTCCCATCGCTCGGGCACCGTGTGGCACTCGGCGCACGAGGCCGAGCGATGCTGCACGTGCGCTCCGCTCGTCGGACCGTCGCCATGACACGTCACGCACGCGGTCGGCCCTTCCGCGTGGCAGCTCGTGCACGACACCTTGGCAGCGCCGCCGTCGAACGCGTTGCCGTGGCAGCTCGCGCAGAGTGCGAAGTCCCAGTTGCGACGCGCGAGCTCCTTGCCGTGAAAGTCATCGCTCTGCTCGTCGAGGATTCCGATCGGGTGCACGCCGCTTCCGCAGTCCGTGCACGGCGACGGAACATCGCGCTCTGCGGAGCAGCCGATCGTCAAGCCGAGGATGACCATCACGAACCTCACGGCGTCCCGTGGACTCGTTCGACGTCATACGACTTCCCGGGACCGTGGCAGGTCGCGCACGATTCGGCTCCGAGGAGCGTCGTGTTCACCTGCGCATGCGCGACGGCGTACGGCTGATCGTGACAGCTCGTGCACACCGACGTCGCCGGCGGGATCTTGATCGTCTGCGTCGTGTTCCAGAAGGGATCATCGCAGTAGGCGTTGCCGTCCGCGGCAGGGTTCTCGGTGCACGTCAGCTCGAGCGCGGTGCTCGGCAGGTACGCGGGCGAGCTCTGGAGCGGCAGCGTCCAGTTCTTGCTCGTGTGACACGCAGCGCAGTCGGTGCGCTTGCGCGGGTACCGGAGCTCGCCGAAGTCGGTCGGCGTTCCCGCCGGATTGGTCGGTGTCGGCGTGGGATTCCCGCCGAGCACGTACGGTTGACTCAGCTCGTCGCCCATGTGGATCTTGTGGATCATCACGCGGAAGTCGACCGACTCCGCGAGCACCACCGAGCTCTCGAAGCGCGCGACGCGTTGATCGTTGGCCTTGTTCGGGTTGTGGCACATCACGCAGTAGTTCGCGTTCTTGCGTCCACCGCCGTGGAACGCGAGGTCCTGGTGACAGCTGTTGCACGCCTCCGCGCTCACGATCTGGCGGCGCGGCTGGACAACCGAATCGGTGACCGCGAAGGCGAAGGTCGGCGAGAGTGGCGCGTACCGCAGCGTGGAGCCGCTCGGCGTGAAGCTCGCCTCGATGCCGACGGTGTAGCTGCCTGTTGCATTGACAGGCAGCGCGCTCCCCGCGGGGAACGTATAGGAGAAGATGCCGGCCGCGGCGTCCACCGCGGCGAGCGTTCCGACGGCGCCCGTGCCCTGCATGCGGGTCTGGGTCGCCGTCGCGAAGTCCGTGTTGGGTCCCGCGATGGTCGCGACCATCGACGTCATCGGCGATGCGATCAGATTCTTCGGCGCGCCGTTCTCGAGCGCGCGGAACGTCATCACGGGCGCCTGGCCGGGTCCGCTGTTGCTGACGTTCTGGATCTCGAGCTCGAACGTCGGCGCATCGGCAGCGAGGAGCCCCGTGTAGTGCCGCGTGGTGACCGGTGCGATCACCGAGATCGGCGAGTGGCAGGTCGAGCACGTCGCGTCCGTGAAGTTCGGCCCGACGCCGCCGGAGTGGAACACCTGCGCGCCCGTGGGTGTCCCGTCGAAGATCGTCGTGTCGTGACACGAGGTGCAGGCCGCAGCGGACGGCGCCGTCTTCCAGCGATCCGCCTGCGCGCCCGCGTGGCACGTCTCGCAGCGTGCGATGGAGTGCGGGAACGCGACCGTCGAGAAATCAGCGACGGAGTTACCGAAGCCGATGATCTGATACGGCGTCCCCGCTTGTACCGAGGGCAGGTCTTTGCCGCGGTGGATCTTGTGGATCATGACCTTGAAGTCGACCGTGTTGCCCGACTGCGGATCGACCGACTGCGGCGTGTGACACATCACGCACTGCGACGGGCTCGTGTAGCGACCGCCGTGCCCCGAGAGCGATGTTCCGTGACAGCTGCCGCACGATGCGTCGGTCACTTCTTCGCGAGCGATCGGCGCAGGTCCCATGGGGCGGACCGAGAAGGTCTCGCGATCGAACGTGCGCACTCCGTCGAACATGCGATCCGCGACCGCGAGGACGGTCTGCGTCTTCGTCGCGTCGAAGCCAGTGAGCGGCGTCGCGGTCCGATACGTGTAGCTTCCGGAGGTGACGTCGACGGTGGTGAACGTTCCACTCGTCTCCGTGGCGGCTTGTCCCGCGCTGTTCGTCGTGTACGCGGTGTACTGCGCGGCCGAACCATCGCTCTGCTCCGCGAGCTGGGCCAACACGAACGCCACGTTCACCGCGCCCGCGGTCAGCGTTCCCGTGCGATCGAGCGCCTTGCCTGCCGCGTCGCGAAGCGTGAACGAGACGGTCGCGCCGTTCGCGTCGACGACGAGCGCGGTCACGTCGACGTCGATACCAGGACCGACCACCCACGGCGTGACGCCGGGCGGCCCCTCGGGACCTACCGGACCGATCTGCCCCTCCCCCGCGCTACCTGTCTCGCCACCCGGGCCCGCGGGTCCCGCAGGACCTGCCGGCCCTTCGCAGGCGGCGATGATCAGCAGGCTCGCAACGCAGATCCGCATCAGGCTCGTCGTCATGGTGTTTCACCGTTGGTGGACGGTGCCGATGGCGGCGACGCGCCCCGGACCGTGACAGATCAAGCACTGCTCCTTGGCGGGACTCGACAGCACCGACGAGCGAGCGGCGTAGAACTGTCCGCCATTCGCGCGCATGTGATCGATCGCGATGGACGAGTCATGGCATGCCGCGCACGCGCCGGTGATCGGCGTCATGACGAGGGTGGTCCCTGCGGCCTCCGTCGTCGCGCCCGTGGTCGCGTTGTACGAGAAGCCCGCGCCGTAGTTCGTCGTGGTGACGTAGGGCGAGACCGTGTAGTACGTCGAGTTCGTCAGCGGATCTGGATTCAGCGCGCCACTCGCGACCGTGGTCAGCTGTTGATTCGCGACCGACGCGAGGTTCGTTGCATTGGTGAAGTCGTAGGTGTTGTCGACGTGACACGTGGTGCACGTGTTGAGCGTTCCCGGGAACTCGATCTCGTCATAGCCCGGCCCCGCCTCGGCGGCGTGCCACGTGAAGTTGACGGTGCGCTTGCGCCCCGCGTGGATCGCGTGGATGAAGAACTTCGAGCCTGCGGACCAGCCCGCGCTCGAGCGGTTCGGCGTGTGACAGAACGAGCACGTCGGACCGTCGTTGCGCTCGCCGCCGTGGAAGCTCGGCGAGACACCGAGCGCGCCGTGGCACGAGTTGCACTTCGCGTTGTCGACGATCGCGCGGCGCCCCGTGTAGCCCGTCGCGACCTTCCACACGTTCGGCGCTGGAACGCTGATTCCGCCTTGCGCCTTGCCGTCGGCGGGCACGTTCGGGAGCCACGTGTACGGCGGCACGTTGGTCTGCACGAGTGGCGGCGTGCTCGAGAGCGAATACGTGTAGCCGATACCGCCGGTGAGCATCTTCGCCGACGCGGGAATCTGCACGCTCGTCAGCGTGAGCTTGTAGTAGCCCATGCTGTCGGGACCCTCGAGCGTGCCTGCACCTGCGCCGGTCGCGCTGCCGTCCCAGATCTTCTTGATATAGCCGCTCACCGACGCGTTGAAGTCGGTCGGCGCGGTGTTGCCGTCCTGCGGGACCGAGAACGCGAAGTACGCGCTCGGCGAGCCGACGAAGTTCGGCATCATCTCGGTGACGGAGCCCGCCGCGAACGTCTGGAACACCACGTCCGTGCCGTTGCGCTTGAACTTGAAGGTGATCTGCGGGCGCTTGATCGTCGGCGTGACGGTGTCGGCCACTGCGTCGACGCTCTTCACGTCGTACGTGATCCGATCGGCACCCGGCGGGAGGTAGCCG
Source organism: Pseudomonadota bacterium (assembly GCA_023428295.1). GTDB lineage: Bacteria > Myxococcota_A > Polyangia > Haliangiales > Haliangiaceae > JABFXX01. Next base: position 9,915 of record JAEYYV010000205.1, on the reverse strand, counting down.
CCGGCAGCGACAAACGCGGCGTTCGTGTTCGCGTTCGTGCCGCCCGCAGCCCAGCTGTTCGTGGGATCGGGCGAGATGACCGGCCGGTGGTAGAGGGCCGCCGAGAACAGCTGGTTCGTGCCGTGGCACGTCGCGCACTCCGCGTTCGTCCGCGGACCACCGCCGTGGTTGCACGGCAGTGGCTTTCCATCGGGACCGCGCGCCAGGCTGTTCGCGACACCGCACACGATCGGCGCCGCGGCGGTGAACGAGACGTAGTCGTGGCAGCCGCCACACGCTTCGATCGACGGATTGCTCGTCATCTGTCCGCCCTGCACCGCGTTGCCGTGGCAGGTGCTGCACTGACGGATGTCCTGCGGATACGTCGCTGCGATGCCGTGGAACTGGTTCGCCGTCGCGACCTGCGATCCGTGGTGGATGCGGTGAACGAACGTGGCCGAGTTCGCGGACGGGTTCGAGGTCCGATCCGGGCTGTGACACACGTTGCACATCCCGACGTCCACGCGACCACCGCCATGGAACTCGGCCGTCGTCGTGGTCTCGGGCTTGAACTTGCGATGGCAGCCATCGCATCCGCTCTGCGCGGCGATCTCGCGCTCGATCGGAGCCGCGCTGCCGTCGGGGACGTAGTAGTGCGGCTCGTTGCCGGCGTAGAACGTGTTCGCGTTGCCCTGGAACACGAGGTCCGTCTGCCGCGTGACCTGGATCCACACGACGTGGGTCTGACCGAGCTTGGTCGGGTCGTACGCGACGGCTTGGTTTCCGTTGGTCACCGACGTCGTCGGGAAGGTGTACGTGTAGTCGCCAGCGCCGAAGCCATTCTCGACGAGCGTGCCGCTGTTGGCAGACGCGGGGCTGTACATCGTCGGCGACGAGGTCTTGGTGTACGTGACGAGCGGACCGACGTTACCCGCTGCGTCCTTGGTGAAGTAGCTGAGCGAGAAGCGGGGCTGCATCGGCACGTTGATCGAGTAGCCGCCTGCGAGATCGAGCGGATATCCGCGCTGATCTTTGAGCGTGAAGCGAACGGTGATCGGCGCGGTCGCCGACGTGCTCACGCTCTTGTATGCGACGACGATCCCCGTGCTCGGCGAGAGAGCACCGCTCGGGGCGATGTTGCACACGTAGCTCGTGGCTGCCGCGTTGATCTCGCTGGCGTCGAGCACTCCGTCATTGTCCGTGTCGAGGCCGGTCTCGATCTTCGTTCCGCCGAACGGACAGTTCGTACCGGCGGGTTCTTCGCTCGTCGTCACGAGCGACGAAGATCCGTTGCCGCTGCAGACATAGGAGGTGCTGGTGACCTCCGACGGATCGAGGACACCGTCGCCGTTATCGTCGGGCCCGGCCTCGATCTTGGTGCCACCCGCGGGGCAGCGTGAGCCGGGAGGTTCGTCACTCGTCACCACGAGTGTGGAGATGCCGTTTCCAGCATTGTCCCCACAGGCCATCAACACGACAACCAACCACCAGGGTGTCCTCATCGCCAACTGTCTTAAACAACTGGCGTGCCAGCGTTCAATCGTTGTAACGCGCAAAGCGTGCGCAAAAGGACGCAAGGTCTGCGGCCTGCGCAAGATCTGCGTGGTTTCGGTTTGGCGATCGAGCTGGAGATGACGTTGCGCTGGATACGTTCATGCAGCGTGGATCGAGCATGCATTCCATCACCAGCGTTCCTCTCGCCGACATCGCGCGCACGACGCCCGCGTCCACGCGGGTATTCATGCGCCATCACCTAGACTTCTGCTGCGGCGGCAAGCGCACGCTCGCCGAAGCCTGCGAGCTCGCCGGTCTCGATCCGGTGGTGGTCGCGGCGGAGGTCGAACAGGAAGCGCGCAAGAACAGCGCGGAGCCGGACTGGCTGACCCGCCCGGCCGCCGAGCTGTGTGACTACATCGAGACGCGATTCCATGCGGCACTGCGCCGCGACCTCCCGCTCCTGATCGAAGCGGCGATCAAAGTGGAGCGCGTCCACGTGAAGCGCCCCGAGGTCCCGACAGGGCTCGCGGCGCTGCTCGCGGACATGCTCGCCGAGATGGAGCACCACATGGGGAAAGAAGAGCAGGTGCTGTTCCCGATGATTCGTCGCGGCGTCCCCGGCGAGCGGATGTACATGCCCGTGAGCGCGCTCGAGAGCGAGCACGACATTCACGGCCAGATGCTCACGCGCATTCGCGAGCTCACCAACGACTTCCAGGTTCCGGAGCGTGGATGTGCGACGTGGCGCGCGCTGTACCAAGGACTCGAGGCGATGGAGGACGAGCTGATGCACCACATCCATCTCGAGAACAACATCCTGTTCCCGCGTGCCGTTCGGTAGCGATGCGGCGCTCTTCGCTCTGGCCGCGAGAACACGGCGCGTACTTCCAGCTCGCCATTCCACTCGGCGCTGCGTGTGGTGCGCGCATGCCGACGGCGCCGTCGATCATGCTCGCGGTCGGCGCTCTGCTCGCGTTCCTCGCGAACGAGCCGCTGCTCGTCGCGCTCGGCCATCGCGGACACCGCCGCCTCGTCGTCGACGGTCATCGAGCGCGAGTCCGCCTCGCGGTTCTCTCGAGCCTGGCGATCGCCCTCGGGAGCATCGGCATCGCGCTGGCTCCGCGCGCGCTCGTCGCTGCCGCGATCGTCGGCGTTCCGGTCGTCACGCTCCTCGGGTTCGCGTGGCGGCGCGCCGAGCACACGCTCGCAGGTGAGCTCGTCGCGGCGATCGCGCTGACCGGTGCCGTGGTGCCAGTCCTCGTCGCATCGGGCGCATCCATCGCGCGTGCGAGTCACGTCTGGATCGGGTGGGCTCTCGGATTTAGCGCGAGCGTTGTCGCGGTGCATCGCGTGCTGGCTCGTCACAAGCGACCCGCATGTGCCGTCGATATCGCGATCGCGGTGGCGATGATCGGAGCTCTCGTCGCGGCGCCATGGGCATGGTCGACCCTCGGCATCGCCCTCCCGCTCGTTGCCCTCTCGACGGCGATCGTGATCGCGACTCCGTCGGCGCGACGCCTGCGCACGATCGGTGTGGCAATCGTGATTGCAGCATTGGCATCGATGGTGCTCGCGGTGGTGTGAGGCGCGCATCACTCGGTGTACGCACTCCGTTCTTGACAGCGAGGATCGGAGCTGCGAGTCCACACAGATGCGGAGACTGTGGATCGGGCTCGCGGCGGTACTGGTGTTGTCCTTCGGTGCACTTGGCTATGTCGGGTCCCGCATCTACCAAGAGGCACCGCCACTTCCGGACAAGGTCGTTTCGGAAGACGGAACGATCGTCTTCGACCGCGGCTCGATCGCGCAGGGACAGGATGTCTGGCGAGCGTTCGGCGGCATGGAGCTCGGATCGATCTGGGGCCACGGCGCGTACCACGCCCCCGACTGGACGGCGGACTGGCTCCATCGCGAGCTCGGCGCTGTCCTCGATGCGTGGGCAACACGCGATCACCAGCTCGCGTTCGACCGCATCGGCGCGGAGCAGCAGGCTGCGCTTCGCGAGCGGTTGCGTGCGGAGTATCGAACGAACAGCTTCGACGCGACGGCGGGAACGATCACGGTCTCTAGCGATCGTGCCCGCGCGATCGAGCAGACGATCGTGTACTACGAGGCGCTATTTCGCGACGGCAAGGAGAACTACGCACTGCCCGCCAAGACGATCACGGATCCAGCACGCGCACGCGCGCTCTCCGCGTACTTCTTCTGGACCGCGTGGGCGGCATCGACCCATCGGCCCGACGATAACGTCACGTACACGAGCAACTGGCCGCACGAGCCGCTGATCGACAACGTCCCCACCTCCGATACGGTGGTGTGGACCGGCGTCAGCATCATCGTTCTGCTCGCGGGAATCGGCGCGATGGCGTTCTGGTACGCGACACGACGTCACGAAGGCGACCTGGTAGTTCCGTCGAGCGATCCGCTGCTCGGTTCGAGCCCCACGCCATCGCAAGTCGCGACCGTGAAGTACTTCTGGGTCGTGTGCGCACTCGTGGTGGTGCAGATCGTGGTGGGCATCATCACGGCCCACTACGCGGTGGAGGGGTCCGGCTTCTACGGCATCCCCCTCGACGAGGTTCTTCCCTACGCGGTCGCGCGCACCTGGCACGTCCAGCTCGGCATCTTCTGGATCGCCACGGCGTGGCTCGGCGCAGGTCTCGCGATCGCGCCGAGCGTCGGCACGGAGCCTCCGTACCAGCGCCTACTGGTCAACGTACTGTTCGTAGCGCTGTTGATCGTCGTGGCTGGCTCGATGATCGGAGAGCTCCTCGCGGTGAATGGAAATCTCGACGACGACAAGGTGTGGTGGCTCGGTCACTCCGGCTACGAGTACATCGACCTCGGTCGCCTGTTCCAGATCGCATTGCTCGTCGGCCTCGGGCTGTGGGTATTCCTCGTGACGCGCGCGCTGCGACCGGCGCTTCGTCAACGAGACGATCAACGTCCTCTTCTGATCCTCCTCGTGATCGCGACGGTCGCGATCGGAGGCTTCTACATCGCAGCGCTCGGCGCCGGCCGTCACACGAACCTCGCGATCGCCGAGTACTGGCGGTGGTGGGTCGTTCACCTGTGGGTCGAGGGCTTCTTCGAGGTCTTCGCGACGGTGATCATCGCGTTCCTGTTCGTGCGCTTGGGGCTCGTGCGCGCCAAGCTCGCCAGCCAAGCGACGATCTTGTCCGCGACGATCTTCCTCGCGGGCGGCGTCATCGGAACCCTTCATCACCTCTACTTCAGTGGAACGCCGACGGTGGCACTCGCGTTCGGTTCGGTGTTCAGCGCGCTCGAGGTGGTTCCGCTCGTGTTCCTCGGATACGACGCGTGGGAGAACTGGCGGCACACCCGCTCGACGGATTGGATGCGCCAGTATCGCTGGCCGATCTACTTCTTCATCGCCGTCGCGTTCTGGAACCTGGTCGGTGCCGGCTTGTTCGGGTTCATGATCAACCCGCCGGTCGCGCTCTATTACATGCAGGGTCTCAACACGACGCCCGTGCACGGACACACGGCGCTCTTCGGCGTGTACGGCATGCTCGGCATGGGACTCGTGCTGTTCACGGTCAAGGCGATCCGTCCAACGCTCGTGTGGCCGGATCGCATGCTGAAGATCGCGTTCTGGACGATCAACCTCGGGCTCGGCGCGATGGTGTTGATCAGCGTGCTCCCCGTCGGTCTCCTGCAGACGTGGGCTGCGGTCGAGCACGGCTATTGGTACGCACGCAGCGAGGAGTTCATGACGACACCGCTCATGGACACGCTGCGGTGGCTCCGCGTGATCGGCGATACGGTGTTCGCGATCGGCGCCGTCACGTTCGTCGTGGCGGTCGGCGTTCTCACGCTGAAGCGCGCGCCCAACGCCTAGTCACTTCTTGCCCGCGGGGTGCTCGTCGAACAGGATACGGCGCGCGGGCGTGTCGCAATCGTCGAGCTGTCCAGAGCGCACGACCCACACGAACGCGGCGACGGCGGCGCCGACGACGACGAGCGCGAGCGGGATGACGAGATACAGCGCGTTCATGAGGGACTCCGAAATGCGCGAGAGCGCAGCGAGCTAGCGAGGACGGTGAGCGAGCTGAGCGGCATCACCGCGGCGGCGAGCAGCGGATGCACGAGGCCGGCCACGGCGAGCGCACCCGCGACGAGGTTGTAGACGAGCGAGAAGCGCAGGTTGCGCTTGATCGTCGCGAGCGTGGCCCGTGCACCCGCGATCGTGTCGGCGATCGTGGTGATCGACGGCGAGCGCAGGTAGACATCGGCCGCTTCGATGGCGATCTCGGCGGCGCCCGACACTGCGATGCCGGCGGTCGCGGCGGCCATCGCCGCTGCGTCGTTCACGCCATCGCCGACCATCACGACGGGTCCGCGCTCCCGCGCCGCGCGAACCGCAGCGACCTTGCCTTCGGGGGACGTGTTGCCGCTGCACTGCGACGCCACCAGGCCGAGCGCCGCGCCGACACGACGGACCACGCGCGTGTCGTCACCGGAGAGGATCTCGACGCGCCAGCCGAGCGCCATGACCTGCTCGAGTGCAGCGTGCGCGTCGTCGCGAATCGGATCCGCGAGACCCGCGACGGCAACGGCGACACCATCGACCGCGACCACGATCGGCGTCTCTCCGCGCTCGGCCAGCTCCGCGATCCACTGCTCGACCGTGCTCGGCAGCTGGCGATTCTCGATCGCGCGAATCCACGGCGGCGCGCCGACCGCGACGAGGCGTCCATCGACGAGACCGGCGATGCCTCGCCCGATCTCCTCGCGAACGTTCGTGGCCGTGCGTGTCGTTTGCGCGTAGGCGCGTAGTGCGCGAGCGATGGGATGAGCACTGCCTGCCTCGACGGCGCTCGCGAGCGCAGCCGCATCCATGTCGCCGCGCCAGGTCACGACCGCGAGCTTCCCCGCGGTGAGCGTGCCCGTCTTGTCGACGAAGATCGTGCCCGGCGTCGCGAGGCGCTCGAGTGCATCGGCGCCCTTCACGAGGACTCCGCGGCGCGCGGCGCGACCGAGTGCGACGGTCACTGCCAGCGGGGTGGCCAGTGCGAGCGCGCACGGGCACGTCACCACGAGGAGTGCCATCGCGTGTTCCGCACCGATGGAGACAGACTCGAGCAGCGACCACACGACGAACGTGGCGATCGCGACCGTGGTGATCACGGCGACGAAGCGACCCGCGATGCGATCGACGAGCCGCTCGATCGGCGACTTCCTCGACGACATCGCCTCGATCGTGGCGACGAGCTTGCCGACGCGCGTGTCCTCGCCCACCGCGCTCGCACGCACCACGATCGGCGCAGCGACATTGGCGGTACCGGCGTGAACCGCATCGCCCGTGCGCACCTCGACGGGCTTCGACTCTCCCGTGAGCAGCCCGACATCGAGGGCCGATTCGCCCTCGACGAGGGTCCCGTCGACGGGAATCGTGTCACCGACCTTCACCGCGATGCGATCGCCCGGGACGATGGCCTCGATCGCGACCTCGGTGACGACGTCGCCGTCGAGGCGATGCGCCCGCGTCGGCGTGAGCGAGAGCAGGAGCTCCGCAGCGCTCGACGCGCGACGCTGGTGCCGCAACACCACCCAGCGCGACACGAGCAGCAGGAACACGAGCATCGCGAGGCTATCGAAGTAGATCTCGCCGACGCCGCGGATCACGTTCGCGGTTCCCCAGCCGAGACCTGCGGCGATGCCGATCGACAGCGGCAGATCCAGGTGCAGCCGCCCCGCGCGCAGCGCGCCGATCGCCGTGGAGAAGAACGGCGTCGCCGCGTAGCCGAGCCCGGGGACCGCGACGAACATCGAGATCCACCGGAACATCGTGGTGTCGCGCTCGGCCATACCGCCGAACAGCCCCGCGTACAGCGCGACGGCGAGCAGCATGATGTTGCCGAGCGCGGCACCTGCCACGCCGAGCTTCACGAGCAGCGCGCGATCCTCGACGCGTCGCTGCCGCTCGCGATCCATTCCGCGATACGGATGCGGAGCGTGGCCGACGCGATCGAGATAGCGCGCCACCGTCGAGAGCGTCGTGACCTTTGGATCCCACACGACGTCCGCGCGGCTGCGTCCCATGTCCACGCGCACCTCGCTCACGCCTCGCAGGCACCGCGGCGCGCTCTCGACGAGCCACACGCACGCGGTGCACCGCAGGTCCTCGAGGTACAGCGCGGTCCGCGCGAGAGAATCGTTCCCGATGCGAACGTGCACGCGCTGGAACGCGGAGTCGTCGAGCTCGCCGTACGTGCGATCCGTGGTCTTCGCGGGCGCGCTCTCGTCGTCGCGTCGCAGCTCGTAGAACCGCTCGAGGCCGTTCTCCAGGATGGCAGCGCTGACCACCTCGCACCCCGTGCAGCAGAACGAGCGCTCGCCCGTGATCCGGCCCTCGGGCACCGGCAGGCCGCAGTGCGTGCACGCGACGACGCTCTGCTCGCGCGCGGCGTTCATCGCATCACCTCGTGGCACGAGGGCTGGGTGACGCCGGTCGCGCCCGCGTCGGTCCACCGCATCGCCAGCGTGCCGAGGCCGAGCGCGATCAGCATCGCCGCGGTCACCGCGGGCATCCTGCGCCGCAGCCGGGTGACGATCGGACCCGCGATCGCGAGCAGTCCCGTCATCGCCGGCACGGTACCGAGCCAGAACGTGGCCATCACCGCCGCCCCGGCGAGCGCGCTGCCCGTCCCGGCTGCGGAGATGACGAACGCCCATAGCCAGCCGCACGGCACGAGGCCGGTCAACGCGCCGGCGAGCCACGCGCGCAGCGTGGGCTTGTGCGAACGCAGCCGCACGAGTCCTCGCACGAGCGCCGTGTCACGAGTCGCTGTTGCTCCGCGCACACGCGTCCATCCGCGCGCGACGGCGATCGACCACACGCCCCACGCGACGATGATCGCGCCCGCGATGATCGTCGCCGCGTGCTGGATGCTGCCCACGCGACCGGCGAGGTTGACCGCGCTGCCGACGAGCCCCGCGAACGCACCGAGTGTCACGTAGGTGACGAGCCGGCCGAGCGCGTGCGTGATCGACAAGCGAAGCGAGTGCTCGCCGACCAGCCCCACGAGCGGTCCGCACATCGCGAGGCAGTGGAGGCTCCCCGCGAGACTCGCGACGAGCACCGCGAGGAGCGTCGTGCTCATCGCGCGGGCCTCACGGGCATCACGCTCGGCGAGGCGTTGTCCGTCGCAGCTGTCACTGCGCCTCCACGGTCGTCGACGCGACGAAGCGGTCGGCGCCGCGCTCCACGACGATGGTCAGGTCGTGCACGCCGGCCGTCGATGCGAGTCCCGCGCGATAGGTGCCCGGGCCGGTGGCGACGAGCGTCACGTCGATCTGCCGCGTTGCCTGCGCGCGGGCGTAGCCGGTCACGCGCACCGTGGCATCGCCAAGCGGCGCGCCGTCCCGGTCGGCGACGCGGACCTCGATGCCCGTGGGCGAGACGACTTGGTGGGTCGTCCACCCGAGCGAGGCGCTTCGCCGCGCGTCGTCGATGGCGGTGTCGAAGTGCGCCGCGCGCTCGTAGTAGTCCGGAACGATCGCCGGCGACGCCGACCCCGCGGCCATCATGAGAACGATCATCGCGACGATGTTCCCGGCGAGCAGGCCGACGATCGCGATCGTCCAGGTCAGCTTCGCGCTCATCCGTTTCGGCGTTGCCGTCATCGCGCACCTCCTTCGGGACCGAACAGCGTGACTTGCACCAAGCGGGCGAAGCCGCGGTCATCGGCGACGCGCAGCGTGACCTTGCGCTTGCCATGCACGTAGCTATCGCGAGGAGCGTCGACGAACAGCGGAACGTCCATCGCCTTGTGCGCCTTCACGTCGAAGATCAACGTCCCGGCGCGGAGCTTCGCATCGGGGGCGTCGTGCAGCGAGATCGAGTAATGGCGCACGCTGTCGCTCTCGTTCTCGAGCTTGAGGCGCACCTGCGACGCGATCGCCCCGTCTGGCAGCTCCACGAAGGCAGGCCCCTGGATGCGATCGACGACCACGTTGCTGACCCCGCGCGACGCGAGGCTCCACACGAACACCGAGGTGACGAGAACGAGCAGCGCCGGATACACGATGGTGCGACCACGCAGCAGGCGCTTGGGCTTGCCGGCGAGGATGTCCTGCGAGGTGTAGCCGATGAGGTTTCGCGGCCGCTCGAGCTTGTCCATGACCGCGTCGCACGCGTCGATGCACTGCGCGCAGGCGATGCACTCCATCTGCAGGCCGTTGCGGATGTCGATCCCTGTCGGGCACGTCTGCACGCACATGCGGCAATCGATGCAGTCGCCCGTCGCAGGCTCCTCGGGGAGCACCCGCAAGGAGACTCCCACGGGCTCGGGAGCGGCCTTCTTGCGGAGCTTGCCGCGAGGCTCCCCGCGTTTCTTGTCGTAGCTCACCAGCAACGACTGGCGGTCCAGCATGACCGACTGGAGACGCCCGTACGGGCACGCCACGATGCAC
>JAEYYV010000188.1 GCA_023428295.1 Pseudomonadota bacterium | reverse complement strand
CCGCTGCACCGCCTGCACCTCCGAGGAGCAGCAGCACGGCGACGATGATCGGCAGCCGCGACTTTCGGGGCGGGCCGATCTGCGTGTCGAGACCCGTGCCCATGCTGCTCCGCATGGCGGAGTGCATCGCCGACGCGGGCGGCACCGGACCCGTTTGATACGAGGGCGGTGGCGTGAACTGCTGCGCCGTCAGCGGCGTCTGCATCGGCGGCGGAGGCGTGTACATCGGCGGGTAGCCCCCGCCCGACGGGCCCATCGCTTGCGACATGCGCAGCGGGCTGATCACCGCGCGAACTTGCTCGAGCGTGGGACGGCGATTCACGTCCTTCGCGCACATCGCCATCAAGAGGGTCGCGAGCTGCGGCGGAACCGCGGGGTTGAGGATGCGCGCATCCGGCGGGTTCTCGTAGAGATGCTTCGCGATCATGTCCGCCGCGCTCTCGGCGGGGAACACGAGCGCGCCGGTCAACATCTCGTACATCAGCGCGCCGAGCGCGTAGATGTCCGTGCGGTGATCGACGTGCTGACCGCGCGCTTGCTCCGGCGAGATATACGCCGGCGTTCCGAGCAGGTTGCCCGTGCGGGTCTTCTCGACGCGATCGGAGTCGTTGCCGAGGAGCTTCGCGATGCCGAAATCGAGGAGCTTCACCGTCGGAAGCGTGCCCTTCACGTCGACGAGGAAGATGTTGTCGGGCTTGAGGTCGCGGTGAACGATGCCCTTCTCGTGCGCGGCTTCGAGCGCGATCGAGACGGTCTCGATGACCGAGAGCGTGTCGCCCATCGACATCGGAGATTCGCGAAGGCGGTCGCGCAGGCTCTTGCCCCGCATCCACTCCATCACGAAGTACGAGCGGCCGTCGGGGAGCGCGCCGAACGCGAAGATGTCGACGATGTTCGGGTGACCGATCTGGTTCACCGACCGCGCTTCTTGGATGAAGCGCTCGACCGCCTCGCGATTCACGCTGAGCTCGGGGTGCAGGATCTTGATCGCCGCGCGCTTCGCGATCACCGGATGCGTGGCCGAGTACACGCGGCCCATGCCGCCTTCCCCGAGCAGACCTTCCACCTTGTACTCGCCGACCATCTGGCCGGTCTTGAGCTCCGACGGATCGGCATTGTCGTCCCGTTGCATCCCCCCGGTGCTCACGGTCTCGTTCGTGCCCATCTCTTCGGACGTGCCCATCACCGCCGATGATAGCGCGAGATCCCGACGGGTCCGTGTATTCTGCGCTCTCACATGAGAACTCCGGCTGTTCCGCAACGTGCCCGCGTCGTCGTCGTCGGAGGTGGAATCATCGGATGCTCGGTCGCCTATCACCTGGCCCACGCCGGGTGGCGCGACGTCGTGGTGCTCGAGCGCGACAAGCTCACATCCGGTACCACGTGGCACGCCGCCGGTCTGATGGTGACGTTCGGCTCGACCTCCGAGACGTCGACGCAGATGCGCAAGTACTCGTGCGACTTGTACGAGCGCCTCGAAGCAGAGACGGGACAGAACACCGGCTTTCGCCGCACGGGCTTCATCGAGGTCGCGGGTGATCGCGATCGCCTCGAGGAGTACCGCCGCGTGTCGGCGTTCAACCGGCACATGGGCATCGACGTCCACGAGATCAGCCCGCAACAAGTGAAGGACCTGTTCCCCCTCGCGCACGTCGAGGATCTGCACGCGGGCTTCTACGTGAAAGAGGACGGCCGCGCGGATCCCGTCGGCGTGACGATGGCACTCGCCAAGGGTGCGCGTGCGCAGGGCGCGACGATCCTCGAGAACGTCCCCGCGCTCGGCATCACCAAGAAGCGCGGCGCGGTCACGGGCGTGATCACGCCGTACGGAACGATCGAGGCCGAGTACGTCGTGAACTGCGCCGGCATGTGGGCGCGTCAGCTCGGCGAGCAGATCGGCGTCAACATCCCCAACCAAGCGGCCGAGCACTACTACTTGATCACCGAGCGCATCCCCGAGCTCTCGTCGAGCTGGCCCGTGCTCGAGGATCCGGGCTCGTACGTCTACTTCCGCGAAGAGGTCGGCGGAATGATGATCGGTCTGTTCGAGCCGGTCTGCGCACCGTGGAACATCGGCGCGATCCCCGACGACTTCTCGTTCGGCGAGATCCAGCCGGACTGGGAGCGCATGGGCCCGTACGTCGAGACGGCCATGAAGCGCGTGCCGATCACCATGAACGTCGGCGTGAAGAAGTTCTTCTGCGGTCCCGAGTCATTCACGCCGGACCTGCGGCCTGTCGTCGGGGAAGCCGCCGAGCTGAAGAACTACTTCGTCGCGGCGGGACTCAACTCGATCGGCATCCTCACCGGCGGTGGCCTCGGTCGCGTGATGGCGCACTGGATCATGACGGGCTCGCCCGATGTCGATATCACCGCGATGGACATCAAGCGACTGCATCGCTACCAAGCGAACCCCGCGTATCGCCGCACGCGCACCGTCGAGTCGCTCGGCATGGTCTACAAGTGCCACTACCCGACGCACACGATGCAGACCGCACGCGGGGCGAAGTGCTCGCCGATCTACGATCGCCTCGCCGCGCGTCACGCACACTTTCGCGACGTGTCGGGCTGGGAGGGCGCCGACTGGTTCGGACAGTCCGCCGCGGACACGCAGCAGAGAGCAGCGCGCCTCGGTTGGGATCGCCTCGATTGGTTTCCCTACTGGGAAGCCGAGCACCGCGCGGCACGTGAAGGCGTGATCCTGATGGACATGTCCTTCATGTCGAAGTTCCTCGTCGAGGGACGCGACGCGGGCGCGATGCTCGATTGGATCAGCGCGAACAGCGTCGACGGTTTGGCCAGCACCATCACGTACACCCAGTGGCTCGACGTCCACGGCAAGCTGCAAGCGGACCTCACCGTCACCAAGCTCGACGACGACAGGTTCTGGGTCGTCGCGTCCGACACCTGCGAGCGTCACGTCGAGACGTGGATGAAGCGCGCGATCCGCGAGGACCAACACGCACACGTCACCAACGTCACCGGCGGCTACGGCCAGATCAACATTCAAGGCCCGCGCTCTCGCGAGCTGATGCAAGCCGTGACCAGCGCGGACATGTCGAACGCGGCGTTCCCGTTCCGCCACGCGCGCGAGATCGACATCGGCTTCGCGCGTGTCCTGTGCATTCGCATCACGTACCTCGGTGAGCTCGGCTACGAGCTGTACATCCCCGCCGAGCAAACAGTGCACGTCTACGATCGTCTGGTCGAAGCGGGTACACACGTCGGGCTCGTGCACGCGGGCCTGAAGACGCTCGCGTCGTGCCGCATGGAGAAGGGCTATCGCGACTACGGCCATGACATCGACAACACCGACTCGGTGCTCGAAGCGGGCCTCGGCTTCGCCGTCGATCTCGAGAAGCCCCGCGGCTTCCTCGGCAAGGACGCCGTGCTCGCCGAGAAAGCACGCGGCCCGCTGCGCCAGCGCCTGCTGCAGATCCTCGTGAAGGATCCGCAGCCCATGCTGTTTCACGCCGAGGTCGTGCACCGCGACGGGACGCCCGTCGGCTACGTGCGCGCGGCCTCGTACGGCCACACGCTCGGCGGCGCGGTCGGTCTCGCGATGATCGCCGCGCCTCGAGGCGGAGCCATCGACACCGCGTGGATCGAGTCGGGCACGTGGGAGGTCGACATCGCGGGGACGAAGTACCCGATCGTCGCGTCGCTGCGGCCGCTGTTCGATCCCACGAACAAGAAGATCAAAGTCTGACGCCGTGCCCGCACCCGAGACAGAGCCCGCACCGATCGAGCCTCGACGAGGCGCCACTCGGATCGCCTATCTGATCCTCGGCTTCCTCTTTGTCGGCCTCGGTGGCCTCGGCGCGGTGTTGCCCGTCTTGCCCACCACGCCGTTCCTCTTGATCTCGCTGTGGGCATTCTCGCGGAGCTCGGTGCGCTTCGAGCGCTGGTTGCTCGAGCACAAGCGCTTCGGGCCGCGTCTCGTCGCGTGGCGCACACATCGCGTGATCCCGTTGCCCGCGAAGCTCGCCGCGTGGGGCTCGATGATCGCGAGCCTGATGTTCATGGTCGTCGTGCGGCGACCGTGGTGGCAGATCGCGCTCGCTGCGAGCGTGATGGCGATCGGCGCGACCTACGTCGCGAGCAAGCCATCGCGTCCCCCGCCGGCAACGTGATGCCCGATCGCGCCTCGCCGGCGCTACCTCGTGCCCGCGCCGGCGAGTAGCACTTCTCGTGCAGCGCGTTGCACGAACGAAACGTGCCGCCGGCAACACGCGACTCGCGCGTAGACTACTGTCTGTCCATGCGCAGGCTCGCTCTCCTCGCCAACATCGCCATTCTCGTCGGCTGTAGCGATGATCCCGGAAACCCGCTTCGCGTCGAGCTCGACACGGGCGTGGTCATCGGCCTCGACAAGGAAGGCGTTCGCGAGTTCCTGCGGATCCCGTATGCGGCGCCGCCCGTCGGCGACCTGCGCTTCAAGCCCCCCCAGCCGCCCGAGCCGTGGACCGAGGAGCGCGAGCTGATCACGCCGAGCGATCCGTGTCCGCAGGGCGTGTCGTTCGCCGGTGGCGGCGTCGAGGACTGCTTGTTCGTGAACGTGTGGGTGCCCGAGAAGCCGGTCACGTCGGGCAACGTGCCGGTGATGGTGTGGCTGCATGGCGGCGCGTTCATCTTCGGCAGCGGCAGCGATGCGTACTACTCGGGCGCGAACCTGGCGGCCGCGCAGGGCGTGATCGTGGTGAACATGAACTACCGCTTGGGCGCGTTCGGCTTCTTGGCGCATCCCGCGTTCGAGACGGAGGATCCGGCGTATCCGTCGTCGGGGAACTGGGGCATCGACGACCAGTTCGCGGCGCTCCAGTGGGTGCAACGCAATATCGCGGCGTTCGGCGGCGATCCGGAGAAGGTCACGCTGTTCGGCGAGTCCGCGGGTGGCTACAGCACGTGCGTGCACTACGTGGCGCCGCGCACCGCGGGGATGTTTCGCGCCGCGATCAGCGAGAGCGGGCTGTGCACGACGAGCGTGCTCGAGCTGACGCGCGAGGAGGCGGAGACCGCGGCGCTCGACGTGGCGACAAAGCTCGGCTGCGTCGACGGGGACGTGAAGGCGTGCCTGCGCAGCAAGACGGTGATGGAGTTTGTCGACGCGACCAATCCGATCCAGCAGGGCGCGCCTCCCGGCGGGCCGTTCTATCAAGGCGGGCCGCCGATCGTGACGCTGCCGAACGTGGACGGCTTCGTGATCGCAAAGCCGCTGCGCGAGACGTTCGAGAGCGGCGACTTCGAGCCACGCCCGCTGATCCTGGGAGCGACGCGCGACGAGGGCACGCTGTTTCACACGTCGCTGTTCGCGACGCCCGTCGAGGACGAGACGCAGTATCGCGAGGCGCTGGGGCGGCGGTTTCCCGTGGAGCGCATCGACCAGATTGTCGCGATGTATCCGCTGTTGTCGTTCCCGAATGCGAACCGCGCGATCGCTGAGATTTCGGGCGATGCGTTCTTCGTGTGCCCGGCGCGGCGAACGGCGCGTGCAGTCGCGGCGAAGGCGCCGACCTTCTATTACAGCTTCCAGCAAGAGCCGAGTCAGGCGTTCATGCCGGACCTGGGCGTGTTTCACAGCGCCGAGATTCCGTTCTTGTTCGGCACCGACCCGCGCTATCCGCTCGCGCGCGCGGGTGACGCGGGCAAGCCGACGGCGGAGCTACTGCAAGCGTATTGGCGCGAGTTCACCGTCGCGATGGATCCGAACCACGCAGGCGCGATGGCGTGGCCCACGTACGAGCGCGCGACAGAGCGGCACCTCGTGATCGCGAACGATCCGTCGGTGGGCTCGGCGTACAAGGCAGCGATCTGTGACTTCTGGGATGGCGTGTAAGACGCACCGGGACTACCCGATGCCGAGCTGACACCGTTCGGGCGCTTCCGGTTCCCTGCTGATACGCTGGTCGGCGGGGGCACTCGGATGAAGCGATATCTAGCGATCGCGAGCGTCATCGTCGTCGCGATCCTGCTCGGCCGGATCGATACGCACGATGGGCGCTGCGAGTCAGCGTTCATGAACTACGGGCTCACGATGTACGCGTGCCCGTCGGGGACGATCCGGCAGACGGCGCAGATGCACGTCTCGAATCTGCGGCGCGGCGTGGACGCGACGGTGCAGCTGTCGGCTGCCGCGCACTACACGATCGATAGCGCCGACGCGGTGCAGTCGATCCCGGTGCCGGAGCTCACGAAGGTGACGCTGTCGCTCGTCGACGCGAAGAACACGGCGACGCCGCTCGTCGCGAAGCGTGTCGCGAACACCTTCACGTTCAAGGTGCCCGAGGTCCCCGATGGCGAGTACAAGCTGCGCGCGGACTACGCGACGCGCGTCGGCACGGGACAGCTCGAAGCGAGGATCCCGCTGTTCACGCCCGCGCGCGTGCACGTGCTGACGGATCGCCCGCTGTACGAGCCGGGCTCCACGGTGCGGTTCCGTGCGGTCGTGTTGCGCGCGCGTGACCTCGCGCCGCTCGACGGTCGACCGGGACGCTGGCTCGTGCGCGACCCCGATGGCGAGGAGCTCCTCGAGGAGAGCGCTCCGGCGACGGACTGGGGCGTCGTCGCGGGGACGTTCCCGATCGACAAGCAAGCGAAGACGGGCGAGTGGGCCATCGCGTGGGAGTCGGGCGCGGCGCGCGACGAGGTGCGGTTCAAGGTCGAGCCGTTCAAGCTGCCGCGCTTCCGCGTCGACGTCGCGGCGGAGAAGCCGTTCTATCGCGCCGGCGACAAGCCGAGCGTGAAGGGAACGGTCGTGTACTCGTCCGGCGCGCCGGTCGCGAAGGCGAAGATCGAGATCGAGTGGACGATCGCGGGCGAGTGGCCACCGCCGCTCGAGTGGAAGGAGAAGCTGTTGCCGAAAACCGCGGAGGCGCAAGCGAACGGTCGCTTCGAGCTCGCGCTGCCGCAGGTGCCGGCGGATCTGCAGGGGATGGTCACGATGACCGCGAGGATCGCGGCGATCGATCCCGCGGGAGATCGCGTCGAGTCGCGCGCGAGCGTGTTGCTCAGTCAGGACGGGCTGACCGTCGCGTCGGTGACCGAGCTCGGCAACGGTCTCGTCGAGGGATTCAACAACCGCATGTACCTGCGCGTCGCCACGCCGGCCGGCGACGTGCTGCGCAAGACCAAGATCCACATCAAGCGCTCGTGGGAGGCAAACGACAAAGGCATCGATGCAGAGCTCGACGAGGATGGCGTCGCGAGCGTGCAGATCGATCCGGGCGCGCCCGTGAACATCGTGATCCCGGCGCTGCCGTATCGGCCGCAGCCGAAGGTCGCGCTCGTCACGCGCGGCGAGATCGAGGATCTGATCGGCGGCGAGGTGTCGATGGCGGATCAAGTCCGCATGGACACGTGGCTCAAGCCCATGGGAGCGTGCGCGAAGTGGGTCGGTGCGGTGAGCGTGGGCGAAGACGACGATGGCGGTGGCAACTCGGCGCACCTCGGCATGCGCGTGGATCGCAACGGCGCGATCGGTGCGGTCGGCTCCAATCCGTCGCCGCTCGGCAAGTGCGCCGCGAACATCGCGAAGGGCCAGCGGCTCGCGCCCGGTGGCGAGCGCTTGCTCACGGTCGAGTTCGAGTTCGAGGATCCCGAGCTGCCGACGCTGAACGCGGAGATCGTGAGCGCGTTCGAGGGACCCGAGGAGCTCTCGACCACCGTGGACAACCTCGCGAAGAGCACGCGCGATTGCCTGCCGAAGATCGCGGGCGACCTGCCCAAGGCGCTCTCGTGGCGCATCGCGCGCGGCGCAAAGGAGGTGCAGCTCGGCCCGTGGATCGACACGCCACTCGACGAGGACGAGTCGAGTGCAGCGAGCGCGTTCGGTTGCATTCAACGAACGTACGGCGCTCGCATCGCGCTCTCGGAGCCAGCGCCGAGCGACGCGCTCGGCATCATTCGCTTCTCGCTCGAACCGCCCGAAGGTGAGTCGCAGGTGCGCCCGCAAGCGACCACGATGCTCGGCTACGAGCTCGTGGTGACCGCGCCTGACATCGAGGGCACGCCGAGCACCAAGCTGCGCGTGCAGCCGGGGGCGGTGCCCGACCTTCGACTTCGCGTGAACCCGATCGTCGTGAAGGTCGGCGACAAGGTGACCGCCGAGCTGATTCGCGGACCCGGGTACAGCGGGACGTTGCCGAAGGAGCTCGTGGTGAAGCACCTGAAGGGCGAAGCAACGGTGAAGCTAGACGAGAATCGTCGCGCGGAGATCACGATCGATGACAAGGCGGAGGGCTGGATCGAGATCGCGGGTGCGGGGCAACGCGCGCTCGTGTTCGTGAAGCCGCAGAGCGAGCTGACGGTGAGCGTCGAGCCGAAGCAGCCGGCGTACAAGCCGGGCGATCAAGCGCAGCTCGACGTGCAGACCAAGATCGCGGGCAAGGGCGGCAAGGCCGCCGTTGGCCTGTTCGGCGTGGATGCGAGCCTCGGGCAGCTCGCGTCACTCGAGGGCGCGGACAGCATGGCCCGCGTGCAGCCGCAGGTGACCACGAGCGAGCCAGCGTTCGGGCTCCTCGACGGACAGGCGCTGACGCTCGGCCGCATTCGTGGTGTGAACGCCAGCGCGGCGACGGTGCTGCGCGTGTCGGCGATTCCCACGCCGCCCGAGCTCGACGCGGTGATCACGGCGACGGCGACGACGATGTTCGATCCGGTGGAGGAGCTGACGGACAACTTCTACACGGTGCTCGCCGAGCTGCACACGCAAGCCCGCGCATGGGAGAAGAGTGCGCCGGCGGCGGAGAAGATGAAGCCGCCCGCGATGGCGAAGCTGTGGAAGCAAGCGCTCGCGGCGTGCAAGGCGCGCGGCGAGAAGACGGTGGATGCGTACGGTCGCGAGCTGCGGCTCTCGATGCTGCCGAGCGATCTGCTGTCGCTGACGGATCCGCGCGCGGTGATCGTCGTCGGAACGCGACTGCCGGAGGATGTCGAGAACTGGGCCGCCTGGGTGATGAAGGAGAAGCCGTGATGAAGACGATCAAACATGGGTTGCTCGGACTTCTCGTGGTCGCGGGCTGCAAAGGTCGCGACAAGACGGATGGCACGTCGCAGGAGAGCTACTCGCAAGCACAGCGTGGTCTCGAGTTGCCGAAGTCGGCGGACGATCCGTGGGATGGCGAGGAGGAGACCGGCGGCACCGGAACGGCGATGGCGCTCGACGAAGGAAAGATGGGCAAGAAGGAGGCAGAGCGCGACGCGCCCGAGATGAAGAGGGCGGCGCCGGCG
>JAEYYV010000176.1 GCA_023428295.1 Pseudomonadota bacterium | reverse complement strand
TCCCGAAGGACCCGAAAGAGGAATCGAAGAAGGGTCGCTACTGGTACTGGTCGCGGACCTGGTACGAGCATCAGAACATGCGCGACGAGCGCGTCGAGGCGTTCGCGCAGCTCGTGTGGGAAGGCGTGCATCGCTACGAGTACGTCGCGCGCGCGACCACGCCCGGCACCTTCGTGGCGCCGCCGCCGAAGGCCGAAGAGATGTACATGCCGGAGACGTTCGGGCGCGGCGCGAGTGATCGCGTGATCGTCGAGTAGCGCTACTGCTGTAACAGCGGTTGCCACACGACCGTGCCGGCGTCTTGACCGAAGGGCCAGCGCACCGACGGTGTCCAGCCGAGCAAGCGGTTGATCACCGCCGTGTCGGTCGTCGCGATCCGATACATCTCGTAGGGCGGCGAGCGCGGATCGGGCACGTACTGCGGCCCCGGCAAGACGGGAAGATCGAGGCGCGCTTCGGTGGCGTCGGGCGAGCGCTTGCCGAGGATCGTCCACTGATACAGCGTGTCGGGCGCCGCCCACTGCATACGCGCGACGGTCACGTGCGCGGGCATGCCGTTGTCGTCCTCGCGCCACGCGATCTTGCTCTCGTCGGGCACGTAGTGCGCGGGCGCGGTTTGATCGCGTAGATCGTGCGCCGCGAGATCGATCGTCATCTGCGGCGAGATCGGTCGCCAATCGATCACGCTCTCGTGACCTCGCGTGTCGGTCTCGAGGCTGTCCGCCGTCGCCGAGGTGATCGCGATGATGCCGGGCGCCATGGGCGCGAGCGTCGCGAGCGACGCGGTGCGATCCGTCACCTCGACGGACTCGCCGAGCTCGAGAAGGACGCGCCTCCCCAAGACGATGCCCTTCTCGACGAACCAGCGGTTCGCTGCCTCGGGAACGCCCACGAGCGTCGAGGTCGACTCGTCGTACGCGCGGTACTGGCTGCTCGTGAGCGCGAGCGTGAGCGTCGCAGCCTCCGAGAGCGCCACGTTGTCCTCGAAGAGGAACAGCTCGCCAGCGGGCGAGTGCGCCACGAACAACAGATCGGTCTGGGCGCCGCACCCGGAGAGGTCGACGATGATCGGCATGATCGTCGCCGCTGACACATCGTTGACGTTGCACGACGACTCGAGCGTGTAGAGCTCGGTGGCGGCGACCGCCGGGACTCGCAGGCGCAGCTGCGCGCGGCCTTCGCGCGCCTGAAAGGTCTGATCGATCACGAGCTCGTCGCCCGGAGCGACATTCGAGTAGGTGAAGATCCGCGTGATGCCGCCGAGGTCGTGGAGGATCACGGTGACAAAGCCGTGCCGATGTAGATATCCGCGCGCGCGTCCGTTCTCGTCGAGCCGCGTCGCGAGCGAGAGCGTGGAGTCGCGGTCCTGGAAGTACACGCTGCTCGGGCGAAACGGATCGTGATCCAGGCGGCGCACCTCGACCACGCCGCGGTCGTCGTCGGCGTCGGGCACGAGAGCATCGGGGACGGCGATGCCGTCACCGCACCCGGCGACCACGACGAGGCTCCGCACGATCGCTGCCGCCGCCCAGTCGTCGATCGCCATGGGGCATCGATGGTACTACTGCGCCCGTGGCACCTCTCGTCTTCATCGACGGCAATGACCTTCGCGCGAGCGAGCTCGAGCAGGTGATTCCCTCGCTCGCGTTCACCGTCGAGGCGCTGCAGTCCGGCTTCTCGACGAGCGCACCCGAGCCTGGCCAGCGCGCGCGCGACAAGGTGCTCGCGCACGACGTACGCGACGGCGGTTGCTTCGCCGAGGCGGTCGATCTGACCACCATGGACGGCAAGTCGCTGCGCCTCGAGCTCGACTCCGAGAACCCCAATCGATTCTGCAAGTGGTGGCGCGAGACGCCGGTGAAGATGCAGCTCGTGATCGCGCTGCGCCGCGCGCCCGGAGCTGACCTCGAGCTGATCACGTCGACGAGTGAAGGCGTGATCGCCAACCAGCCCGCGGGGCCGCTCATCCTCGGCTGGGATCGCTTGTTCGTTCCAGCGGGCGAGGACGACACGGCCGCGCAGCTCGCCGAAGCCGGCGAGGTCGTCGCGTTTCGTCGCGCGGCGTACGAGCAGCTCGCGAAGTCACTCGGCGTCTAGCGACCGCGGATGTTGCGCAGCGCCGTCGTGCTCGCGGGCGAGCCGTCGGCGGCGAGACAGCGCGCAGCTTCGCGCACGTGACCGCGCGATGCACCGCTCGTCGCGACGATCGTCTGTATGCGCGTGAGGCCGGCGGGGCCTTGCGCGTCGAGGATCGGCTCGGCGGGATCGACCGCGAGGTCTGCGCACACGACGGCAGCAGCGGCGAGCGCGACGAGAGGATCGATATCGGAGACGACCGCCGTCGCGATCGGATCGCGCAGCTCGGGCGGTAACGGCGCGGGCGCGTGCGCGAGCACGGCGCGACGAAGCGCGGGATCCGGATCGGCGAGCGCGGGTGCGAGCGGTACGCCCGAGCCGTCGGCGCGTGTGGGATCGAGCGGCGTGCGCTGCACTCCGGGCGCTGCCGTGCCGGCGGGAATCAACCGCGAGCGCTCGATGTATGTCGCGGCGTCGACCGCGAGGACGCGCACGTCGATCCAGCGCGTGCGATCGAGCGCGATCTCCGCGAAGTCATCGCGCCACGCGACGATGTCTGCATCGGCGATGTCGTCGCTAGGCTCGCCGCGCGACATCTCGCGCGCGATCGCGACGGCGGCGCGAGCGGCGGGGATCGCGGTGCGGCGATCGGGACCGCGCGCGATGCGGCCCAGCGCTTCGAGGAGCTCGGCGCGATCGTCGACGCGCGGTGCCGCAGCGATCCCCGCGAGCACGGTCGCGCGATCGGGCGAGGCGAGGGCGGCTTCGATCGCGGCGGCTCCGGCGAGCACGCCTTGGCGCGAGGCTTCGTCGAGATCGCCCTTCTCGAGCGCGGCCTTCATCGTCGCGAGCGACGGGCTCGCGAGGGCGACAGCCGGGATCAGCATCGCGAGAGCGATCACGCGTGACACGAGGTCATCGTCGTCGCTGCTCCGGGTTTTTCGCGAGAATCGGGGCGAAAAAATTGACAGGCTGGGAGGGCGTTCAGTACGGTGATTCCGTTCAGTAGACCTCTGAACGCCTCCGAATTTTCGAAGAAGGTGCCATGGCCGACGCTCTCACCCACAGGCAGCGGGAAATCCTCGATTTCATTTCAGCTTCTATCGCTGAACGCGGCTTTCCGCCAACGCTCCGAGAGATCGGCGAGCACTTCAATATTCGTTCGACCAACGGGGTGAACGATCACCTGAAGGCCCTCGAGAAGAAGGGTCACCTGCGCCGCGAGGATCTGAAGTCGCGGGCGATGCGTCCGGTCATGCCCGATGGCAGCGGCGAGATCGTTCCGCTGCGCCGCCCGGCGATGGGGACCGGAAACGTCGAGGTCATTCAGACCGACGATGATATGGCCGAGATCCCCATTCTCGGCCGGGTCGCGGCGGGGCAGCCGATCCTCGCCGTCGAGAACGCGAGCGATACGGTGCGCGTGGACCGCGTGCTCATCGGCGGTCATCGCGAGGTTTTCGGCCTGCGTATCGTCGGCGAGTCGATGATCGAGGACGGGATCTTCGACGGAGACTACGTGTTCGTGAAGAAGACGCCGTCCGCCGGCCGCGGCGATATCGTCGTCGCGATGATCGAGGGTGAGGCCACCGTGAAGCGGTACTACCCGGAAGGGAACACGATTCGCTTCCAGCCGGCCAACTCGAACATGTCGCCGATCATCGTGCAGAAGAGCGAGTTCAAGTCCGTCGACATCATCGGGATCGTCGTGGGCGTGTACCGCAAATTGTAGGGCTCAGGCTGTGAGCGGGAGTAGGCGGTTTCCGAGGGAGAATCCAGCCAACCCTCGGTGGGTTCGTATGTCAAACTGACCCGACAGTGGGCTCCAACGGAACCAAGCCGCGGACGTACCGCGACCGTCGGATCCTGCTCCCCGCGGTCTTGGTATCGGTCGGCGTGCAGGCGGCGGCGTTCGTCACCTATCAGTTGACGTTGCCCGTCCCCGATCCCGCGCTGACCATTCGTCTCGATGGCGAGGGTCGCGGCACGGTGCTCGTGACCAAGGTCGGCGAGTCCTCGCCGATGCTGCGCTGTGTTCCGAAAGATCGGGAGATGGATCGGATCCGAGAGCTTCCGATCGATCAGCAAGTCCCCGCGACCGCCCAGTACCTCCAGCGCCTGGCCGGCGAGATCAGCGCGCGCACGCAGACCACCAAGCAGATCGTCGGCGCGAAGTGCCGCGTGGAGCTGCCGCCCGGTACGCAGGTGCGGCTCACCGCGATCCTCGACGAAGAGGCCACGTTCGAGGGGTACGCGCAGCAGCCGATGCGTCCGCCCGAACAGCTGCGCCCGTATCTCGGCGATCCGCTCGCGTCCTGTCTCGACTTCGACGCCGAGGCGATGGCACGTGGTGAAGTGCGCGACGTGATGGAGTGCCCGATCACGCTGACCGCGAACACCGAGGTCGCCGCGCGATTCGGTCTCGTGCCCAAGGAGGTCGACGTCGCGTTCGCCAACGACGAGCAGATCGAGGAGCTCGTCAAGCCGACCGCGCCGCTGATCCCGCCGTCGCCGATCGACGCCGAGAAGCTCGAGGACAAGCCGCTCGAGGTCGCGATCGCGCCGCCGCCTCCGCAGATCGTGCAGCCTCCGCCGCCGATCCCTCCGCCTCCGCCTCCGCCACAGGAGAAAGAAGAGCAGAAGAAACCGGAGCAGCCGCCGCCGAACATGGTGATGGTCGAGGTGAAGGACGACAAGAGCGTTGTCGACAAAGCACCCGATGACGCGACGAAGCTGTCCGACAAGAATCGCGATGTCGCCGAGGAGAGCCGCGCGAAAGAGACGAACCTCGACAAGGAGTCCGAGGGCAAGCAGGTCGCGTCCGTCGAGAACGATTCGAAGTCGACGGAGATCGGCGGTCCCGACGACAAGATCCGTCAGCTCGAAGAGACCACGCCCACCACCGATCAGCGCATCGATCAAACGGATCACTCCGGCGATAGCGAGACGGCGAAGGGCGTGATCGTCGGTGAGGGTGGCGAGAACGGCGACGAGGGCACCGGCGAGCGCGAGCCAGGCGTGTTGTCGATGCGCGGCATCGCCGGCCGCGGCTCCGTTCAGGATCAGGGACGCGACGGACGAAAGGCGGGGCGCAAGGGAACCATCGGCGTGAACACGCCGCTCTCGTTCCAGGACTACGAGCGCATCATGGGCAAGGACAAGGTCGACGAGGAGCGGCAAGTCGCCGCGCGCAAGATGTCCGCGCGCAAAGGCCGCTGGGAGCGCAAGCTCGCCGCGATCAAGAGCTCGCTCGAGAACTTCGTCCCCGACGTGCGCACCGGCAACCAGACCGCGCTCAAGACGCGCGCGCATCCGTTCGCTGTCTATGTCGCGCGCATGCACCGTCGCATTCACGAGCTGTGGGGCTTTGGCTTCCTCGAGTCGCTCGACAATCGCGGCGCGTCCGATCCGCTGAACAACCCCGATCTGTGGACCAACCTCGAAGTGTCGGTGAACCCCGACGGCTCCCTGCACAAGGTCACGATCGTGAAGACGTCGGGCAAGACCGAGTTCGACGTGGCGGCGATCGATACGGTGATGTCGTCCGCGCCATTCGAGGCGCCGCCCGAGGCGATCCGCTCGACGGATGATCGCGTGTACTTGCGCTGGGGCTTCTATCGCAACTGGCGTCAGTGCGGCACGTTCAACGTCGAGCCGTACATCTTGACGGACATCCCGAAGGACTCCGATCAAGGCGTCCTCGACGACAGCGCGCTCGTGAAGAACACCGCGAAGCTACCCGGCAAGAAGAAGCTACCGCCCGCGAACACGAAGCCCGTGACGCCAGACGATGGCAAGGCGAACGAGCGCGTGTCCCCGACGAGCTCGGTCAAAGACAAGGAAGCGCTGTTCGCCGCGAACCAATGGATCTCGGCGTTCGCGACCGCATCCGTCGAGAAGCTCGTGAAGCTCTCGACAGTGCCGTTCTATGCGGGCGGAAAAGTCGCCGCACAAACGACAAGCGATTTGCACGACATGTACACGGGACTCGTTGTGGAGTCCGGTGCGATGCGTGACTGGAAGTTGCTCTCGCCGAGCGAATACACCAATGGTGGATCGTTGCCCGAGGGGAACTTCGTCTTACAGGTGCGAACCGCCAAGGAGGCGTTCGCGTTGGTGCTCACTCGCACCAAGTCGGGTGACTATCGAGCCACCCAGCTCGCTCGCTAGCTCGCTGGCGGCGAAGCGACGACCTTCAGAACTTTGGCAGCGAACAGACCCTTGGGTCCTGTTTGCTCGTCGTACTCCACCGTCTGTCCTTGGGTCAGGGTGCGGAACCCTTCCCCCGAGATCGACGAGTAGTGAACGAACACGTCCTTGCCGTCATCATTACGGCTAATGAAGCCATAACCCTTGGCATCGTTGAACCACTTCACGGTACCGAGCGCCATGTACATCCTCCTCAACGACAGCCACGCCACCCGTGGCCCGACTTCGTTTTGAACATTCGGTAGCGGCGCGTTCAATCGGAATTTCGGAGAAAGCGATCTCGGTGTGTAAAGCTTCATGGATAGCGAAACGTTTGGAACGACACGGGTAACCGAGCTGACGTGTGCGCGTGACGTCGAAGACTTTTGCCACAGGGTTGAACGTTGCTGGTCACCGACCGACGCCCGCGACACCGCTCGCGCCCGACAACCGCCTGTGGGTCATCACCGATGGCGGCGTGTTCCGATCCACGCAACCGATCGACGCGCACCGAGTCACCACTGGAACGCGACGAGCGCCGCGCTCGCGAGCTGCAACCGCGAGCCGTGGAGGCCGTCGAGGATCACGTACGCCGTGAGATCGAACACCACGGCGAGCGGGCCGATGATCCCGAGCGTCGGACGCAGGCCCGCTGCGACGAGTGGGGCAGGGCGATCGAGATCGACACCCGCGCTCGCGTGCATGTCGAGAACGAGACGCGGCCGCGACGCGGCACCTTCGAACACCAGGCCCACGACGAGGAGCCCGCGCCGCTCGTCATCGAACTGTCGCCATCCGAGCGTGACGCCATAGCGGCTCTTCGGCTTCAGATCGAAGGCGATGTCGAAGCGCAGGTGATCGCCTTCGGCGCCGGTGATCGCGAGCGAGCTCCCGGCGCCGAGGCTGCCGTGCACCGGGCGCTCGGCGTGGGCCGCCGATGCGAGCGCGCAGACGAGAAGCAGCGCGCGCATCAAACCGCGATGCGGCCAGCGGTCCGGATGTTGGTGCCAGGCGAGAGCTCGTGTGCGGCGAGCACGGCCACGGCGGGAAGCTCGGGCTCGAGGAGGCTGCGCAGATGGCGGCGCACGTCGCCGCTCGTCAGGATGACGGCGTCGCTCGTGCCCACGGTGGACCTCACCGCCGCGACGATGTCCTGCGCGATCGCGGGCTCGAGCGCGAGGATCTGCACGCCGTCGCGGCGATCCACCGCGCTGCGCACCGCGTCCTCGATCTTCGCGTCGATCGTGTACACGGCGAGCTGACCGCGCGGCGCCCAGCGCGCGCTGATCTGACGGCGCAGTCCGGGCCGCAGCTGCTCGATGAGCTGCGGCGCGTCTTTCACCGTGAAGCCAGCGCTCGGTGCGGGAAGAACCGCGATCGCCTCGAGGATCGCGGCGAGATCGTCGACGGGGACTTGCTCGCGCACGAGGCCGCGCACGACCTCGGTGAGCACCGGCATCGAGACGACGCGCGGCACCACCTCGCGCACGAGCACCGGCGAGCGGGACGCGGCGCGCTCGACCATGGCGGCGACGCGATCGACGCCGACGAGATCGGGCACGAGC
>JAEYYV010000175.1 GCA_023428295.1 Pseudomonadota bacterium | reverse complement strand
ATCGAGATCCTTCCTAGCGAAGACGTCGCGAACGTTCGCGTTCGAGATCCATCGAGAAACTCCCGGACGTCACATCGACGGGCAAGGTTGTTCCGCGAAGCTCGGCGGAAGACGGCGCGACATCACCAACGCCACGATCCGCGGATCGGTCGCGCGGCGCAGGCCCGAGGGCCCACGTGGGCGCAGTCGTGGCGGTCCACATCTACCTGGAGCTCGTCGAGCAACGTCCGCGTGACCGCATTCACCTCGTGACTTGCGGCGGCCACGCGGTCGGAGTGGCAGAGACGCAGATCGCCGAGCTACTGCGTGCGAGGCACAGCGCGTCGCGCTCCTCATCGAGATCCTTCCTGGCGAAGACATCGCGAACGTTCGCGTTCGAGATCCATCGAAAAACTCCCCAAGGTCACATCGACGGGCAAGGTTGTTTAGCGAAGCTCGGCGGAAGACGGCGCGACATCACCGACGCCACGATCCGCGGATCGGTCGCGCGCGGCGCAGGCCCGAGTGCCCACGTGGGCGCCGTCGTGGCGACGTTCGCGCGAATCTACCTGGAGCTCGCTGGTGAGGCACAG
Organism: Pseudomonadota bacterium; assembly: GCA_023428295.1. GTDB lineage: Bacteria > Myxococcota_A > Polyangia > Haliangiales > Haliangiaceae > JABFXX01. Next base: position 3,811 of record JAEYYV010000175.1, on the reverse strand, counting down.
CGCGTCGGCTCCTCATCGAGATCCTTCCTAGCGAAGACATCGAGAACGTTCGCGTTCGAGGTCACATCGGTTGTTCCGCCAAGCTCGGCGGAAGACGGCGCGACATCACAAGGCCCGAGTGCCAACGTCGGCACAGTGGCGGTCCACATCTACCTGGAGCCGAGCAACGTCCGACCCGAGCTCTGCGTGCGAGGCACAGCGCGTCGTGCCGCATTCTCCTCGCGATTTGCACCGGCCACGCGCGGGGCTCAGAAGCAGCAGGAGTCCCGGTAGCCGCACGTCAGGCAGCGATAGTGCGCGTGCTCCGGCTGCATCAGCGTGCTGCAGGTGGGGCAGGTCACCGAGAGATCGCACGTGCCGCGCGGCGCTTGCGCGGCCTTCGCCTCCTCGGCGCGCTCGAGGATGCTCGGTGGTGGTGTCACCTGGGTCGGCTCGGCCTTGACGATCGGTACCCAAGCGAAGGGCGGCAAGGTGCCTCGTGGGAACTTCTCCATGATCGTTCCCTCTACCATACGGGGCTGACATCCCTTCCCTGGCGAGGGTGGTCAGCTCGGTATCGTCGGCGGGGATATCGGCGAATTCAATGTCGATTGTCGCCGGCGCAGGAGCACGGTGGACCCGGCCAGGAGGGCCGCGAGGACGGCCATCGCGGCGGCCACGAGGGCAAAGACGCGCGGGCTCGAGCCGCCGATCTTCGTGGCGATGTAGCCAGCGATCGCACCCGAGGTCATCTGCAGCGTGCCGAGCGCAGCGGAGGCGGTGCCCGCGATGTGAGGCACCGGCTCGAGCGTGAGCGCGCCGGCGGAGGGGCCGGCGAGGCCGACGCCGAAGAAGTAGACGAGCATCGGCAGGAAGAAGCCGGCGATGGCGAGGTCGAGCTCGTAGCCGAAGGCGAGATCGATCGGACCGCCGAGATCGATGCGCGTACCCGCGAAGACGGCGATGCCGCCCACGAGGATGACGGCGGTGCCGACGACGAGCATCGCGCGCGGGGCGCGGCCGGCCTTGAGCATTCGCGAGCCGGTGAGCGAGCCGAGCATGAGGGCGATGGCGGTGGAGCCGAAGTAGATGCCGTAGGCTTGGTTCGACATCCCGAAGCCCTCGACGTAGACGAAGGGCGAGTCGGCGATGTACGCGAACTGGCCGGCGAAGGAGGTGCACATCACCGCGAGCGGCAGGAGCGCGGAGGGCGTGGAGAAGAACTCGCGGTAGGTGCGGACGAGGCCGCGCGCGGAGGGGACGTTGCGCTTGTCGGCGGGGAGCGTCTCGACGAGAGAGGTGTGCGCGATCACGAGCTGCACGACGCCGACGATCGCGAGGAACGCGAAGATGGCGTGCCAGTCGAGGAGGTCGAGGAGGATGCCGCCGATGAACGGGGCGACCATCGGGGCGATGGCGAGGGTGGCGAGCATCGTGGAGAGGAGGCGCGCGGCTTGTGCGGCCGGTTGGGTGTCGCGAACCATCGCGCGCGCGACGACGGGGGCGGCGGATCCGCCGATGCCTTGGAGCGCGCGGCAGACGAGGAGCGTCTCGATGTTGGGCGAGAGGGCGCAGCCGATGCCGGCGAGCGTGAAGAGAGCGAGGCCGATCATGAGGACGCGGCGGCGACCCCAGGCGTCCGAGAGGTAGCCGACGAAGAGCTGCGCGACGGCGAAGCCGATCATGAAGACGGAGAGCGTGAGCTGCGCGGTCTCGTCGGCGACGCCGAGCTGGTGGACGAGCACCGGCTGGGCGGGGAGGCTCATGTCGATCGAGAGGGCGATGATCGCGGTCATCGTCGCGAGCGTGATCACCCAGCGCGTCGAGCCGACGGCGAGAGGTGCTTTCGGAACTGACTCGCGCATGACGGGCGCCACCATGACACGGCCGATCGGAGGGGTCAGCGGATCACGCGCTCGGTTGTTCGACGGGGGCGGCAATAGTGCGTTCCGCGAGCGAGCACTTCGCGGTAGGTAGATGGAGCACTACAGTGGCCGAATCATGAGCGACCCCATTCTCGAAACCATTCCTCTGGGATTCCCGTGGGGCACTGCCGATCCGTTCTTGTTCTGCGTGCATCACGACGACAAGTACCCGGCGGGCAACGACCGCATGGGGCCGAACGCGTCGCTCGAGGGGCGCGAGATCGGCATGGACTTCGCCGGCAAGGATGGCTGGCGCATGTATCACGGTGAGGAAGTTCCTGGCTTCCCGGGGCATCCGCATCGCGGGTTCGAGACGGTCACGATCGTGCGTCGCGGCCTGATCGATCACAGCGATTCTCTCGGTGCGGCGGCGCGCTTCGGTCGCGGTGACGTGCAGTGGCTCACCGCGGGCAAGGGCATCGTGCACTCCGAGATGTTCCCGCTCCTCGACAAGAGCGGGCCCAATCCGGTGGAGCTGTTCCAGATCTGGCTGAACCTGCCCAAGGCCGACAAGATGAAGGATCCGTACTTCACGATGCTGTGGGCGGATCAGATTCCGCGTCACGTGCATCGCGATGCGAAGGGCAAGGAGACCGAGGTGACGGTGGTCGCGGGCGCGCTCGGCGATGCAACGCCGCTCGCGCCGCCGCCGAGCTCGTGGGCGTCGCGCCCCGAGAGCGACCTCGCGATCTGGACGATCAGGATGCAGAGCGACGCGACGTGGACGATGCCGCCGGCGAAGGTGGGCACCAATCGCGTCGTGTATCTGTTCGCGGGCAACCTCGCGGCGGGTGGGCGTCAGTTCAAGTCACCGACGGGGATCGTGGTGAAACCGGATCACGCACTCGAGATGGCGGCGGGGCCCGACGGTGCGGAGATCCTCGTGCTGCAAGGTCGACCGATCGGCGAGCCCGTGGTGCAGCACGGTCCGTTCGTGATGAACACGCGGCAAGAGATCATGGACGCGTTCAACGACTATCGACGCACGCAGTTCGGCGGCTGGCCGTGGAAGGACCAAGCGCCGGTGCATCCGCGCGAGGAGGGTCGCTTCGCGAAGCACGCGGACGGGCGCATCGAGCGCGCGAAGGACTGACTCACTTCTCGCGCGCGCCGGTCGCGGCGGGCAGCGGTGACTTCGGACCTTGCTCGCCAGGATCCGGAGGACCGCCGGTGGAGCGGTAGTTGTCGAGCACCGTGTAGCGACGCGTGTAGAGCCAGAACGCGATGGTCGCGAGGAAGGCGAACACCGCGAAGAAGAACATCAGGAACGCGTTCTCGGAGAGGCCGGTCTCCTTGATGGTCGCGAGGACGCCCTTGTCGCGCACGCCCGCGTTGACGAGGAGCACCCACAGGTTGCCGACGGTCGTGGTGAGGTTCCAGAAGCTCATGATGACGCCCTTCATCGCGAGCGGTGCTTGCGAGTAGGCGAACTCGAGGCCCGTGGCGGAGACGAGCACCTCGCCGAACGTGAGCAGCGCGTACGGGAGGAGCTGCCACATGATGTCGAGCTTGTTGCCGTCGTCGAGGGCGAGCTGGATCGCGCCCGCGGCGATCCACGCGAACGCGGAGAACAGGATGCCGAACGTCATGCGGCGAATCGGCGTGGGGTTCCAGCCGAGCTTTCGCAACCACGGATAGAGGACGAGGTTGTTGAACGGGATGAGGATCATCACGAGCAACGGGTTGAACATCTGCATCTGCGCGGGCTGGAACGCGGTGCGGCCGGTGGGATCGAAGGTCCACGACGGCAGCGACATCTCGCCGCCCTGGAGCACCCATGTGGTCGCCTTCTGATCGAACAGCGAGTGGAACGGAGTGACGAGCGCGAACACGATCAGGATGCGCAACACGGAGCGAACGCCAGCGATCGCTTCGTCGGGATGAAGCGCGCGGATGTTGTCGAGGCC
>JAEYYV010000137.1 GCA_023428295.1 Pseudomonadota bacterium | reverse complement strand
CCATCAGGTTACTTCTTCCGCTTTGCACACGACCGTTGCCGTGAGCGTTAACTCCTCGCGAGCGATTCGCTCGGGGCGATAGTTCCTGCCCGTTGCCCCACCGTACGAAACCTGTAGGCGCGCCGGCACGCCTTCGCCGGGCAGCTCCTTCACGTGAGCGATCGTCCAGCCCGCGCCGGTCGCGCCGAAGTTGTCGGCAGCACGCCGGACCACTACCCAAATGTTCGAGCTCAGCTCCGTAGGCAACGCTGGACGAACGACAAGCCAACTCTCAGCTTTGAATCCAATGTTGGCAAGCCCCGGAACCGGAACGCGTACCGCTACGGCGCTCGCGTCCAACTCGACGTCCTCGACGAGTCGAACCCGCACCGTCCCTCGAGTAGTGGATGCGCCAACCTCGAGAAACTCCTTCACAGGCAACTCGACGATCCTTCCAGTTGGAGCCGGCGGCACCACGGCTGGATTCGGGCCAGGACGTGCGGGCGCGTTGCCTCCGCCAGCCTCCCCGCGAACTAGACGCTCGTAAACCCAGGCCGGCCTTCGAGCGAGATCGAAAGAGTCCGCAAGCAGTGGAGTGCGCCCCCGCGCATCCGCCGCCGCTGTGATGGCTTCGCGCAGAAGGTTGCCAGGCTCGTCCTGACACCAAAGTGGGTGCACTACGAGAACTGGGCGATCCACATTTGGAAGCTCGAACGCCGGCAACGCACCGAATCGAGTCGTCGTCCCACGATACAGGCGAGCCATTCTTCTCGCATACTCCTCGGCCCATCGCGGCCACTGCGAGATCCCGCGACGAGCGAAGTCTCCGTTCAATCCGGCAACAAACTCCGGATCCAGCAAGGACGAGAGGAACGCGAAACCCAGCTGCCAGTCGAGCAGGCCATGGAACACCTGGTTCCGGTATCGCAACAAGCACTGATAGCAAGCCTGATCGCACCTACGCACATGCTCGGACTCGAGAACCCGGTCCAGTGGGGCAACGCGCTCATCGCCCGCTAAGAGCGCACGGATCTTCGCGAGGATGCTCGGCGAATCGGTCGGCTGCGAAAGCTCCCTGCAGTAGCCGGCACCATTCACTGCTCTGTCGATGAATTGGAGCACGGGCAATGGATCATCGCCGTCGGGTCGTCTGATTGCCGGCTCGATGATCTCGAACTCGTCTGGATCGATATCGAGATCCAACGAGGCCTTATCGACGAGCAAGAACAATGCAGAGAGGGCGGCCGCACGCACGGACGTCGCAACTCCTTGGCCAGCGACTGCAGATAGACGCAAACCCGGCTGCTCGATCTGTGGAACGAGGGTGAGCGCCTCGGTGGTCTTCGGCGCAGCCAGCCACACATTAGTCTTGCCAACGGCACGATCTGCGATCTTCGAACTCTCTCCGACTATGTGCTGGTTGTGAAGGCGGATGGTTCCGCCTCCCCTCCGCAGCTCCTCGACGCCCACTTCGGTCGAGAATCCGCCAAACGTCATCGTCTCCGTGTCGGGATCGAGACGCATCCCACCTCGATTGAGCCGGAACGTTCGAATCTGTTCGAGCGACGCAAGACGCAGGTTGGTCCCCTCAATTGACGTGAGAGCTACGCTCTCGGCGTTTGCATGCACGCTCCGATACGCGACGCGCGGCTCGGTCGCGTCATTGTTGTTGTCTACTGGCCGAAAATTCGTTCGATACCCGAGCGGCTCGCAGCACTCCCGAAACTCCGCCCCCTGGATCGACTCGCCGCACGCATTGCACGCCACTCCTTCGCCACCGGTCGGGTCCGTGTCCTCGACTCGCCACGAATCACAGGCGCGACACGCACCGACCCAGAACGAGGGACCGAATGCTCGCGCATTCGGGTCGTTCGCGTTGAGGATCCGATCCACATCGGAATTCTTGCGCCGCCACGCCCCAGGCTTCTCCAGCACCTCCTCTATAGGCGACGTGAAGCCGATGCACTCGTAGCGCTGCTTGTCTTTCGGGATGCGAGCCCCCGGAGCGAACTCGAAAACGGCGATCTCGGTATCGCGGTCGATTGCGACCACACGCGAGCGCTCCCAGCGACGCTTCGCCCCCGCGCCTTCATATTCGTCGTCGATTCGGAGAAACAGATCGCGCACTCGCGTGGGCATGCCGTACATCGGGAACAAGCCCGCCTCAGCAAGTGCGTGAGCTAGGCCCTCATAGGCGGTTTCTCCCTCTCGGTCGTCGGGCGTTGGCTCCTCGCTGACGGGTCTCTGTTGCATCGCTGCTGTACGCGCTCGCGAATGAACATCGTCAATGGCACTGAGCAAGCTCGACACCTCTTCCATCACCTCCGAGCGAGGAGGGCCGCCGCACGACTCCAACTGCACCGCCAACGCGTCCCTCGTGTCGGTTGTCTGCGCGAGTGCCTCGGCGACCCGCTCACGCCAGCTCGGCCACTCCCCGGTCGGAACGAACTCGCCGTGAATATCGGGCCGCATCCAGTCCCCGGGGAACTGACCGGACGTTCTCGCTGATACGCGAACGCGGTCGAATGCCGCACATAGCCATGCACGCTGAACGATACGCTTCGCGATCAAGTGCAGGCTACGCGCCAAGAAGGGCGGCGGCGGTTCGTCACCCGTAATCTTCTCTGGCTTGGAAAAGTAGTAGAGGTCGTGACTCTTCGTTCGACAGACGGTGAGAGCCATTGAAAACGCCTGACCGCGGCGCCCTGCCCGGCCAACCCGCTGCTGGTAGTTGAAACGCTGCGGAGGCATGTTCGCGAGCATCACGCCCTGAAGCGGGCCAATGTCGATACCCACTTCCATCGTCGTCGTAACGCTCAACAGGTCGATGAGCTCCTTCGGTTTGTAGAGATCCGCATCGATCACCCCCTTGAACCTGCGCTGACGCTCTGCCGGATCTTCCGTCTGACCAGTCAACTCTTCACAGCGAAGCCTGAAGATCTCCGCGCGTCGCACGCGACGCGCAAGGTGGTTGCGATCCTGCAACTGGGACAAGGGCCGCGGGGTCTCTGGCAACGGGCGGAAGCATCGCGTGCAGAACAGAACACCGCGATGCAAATGGACCCGTCGGCACCGAGCACACTCGTAGTAGGCGTCGGTCTCGGCAGCGAGCTTGATCACGAGCTTGTCGTTTCGGATCAGACCGTTCGGATGACCAGCGGTCTTCAAGCGTTCCAACGCCACCTTGAGGCGCGCGTTCGCGTCTCCGCCGATTGCGGCGCAAAGCTTCCTCAGGCGGTGGTTTGATGGAATCGCGCTTGCGGTAGACCAGTCCGCCTTCGGCGGCGCCCCGCTATCGAAGTACGGGTCGGAGTCCCGTGAATACCGATAGGAGTCGGCGAACACTCGCAGGAACGCGTTTGCCTCGTTCCACTGCTCCTCGGTCATTCCCTTCTCTCTCGGGATCACCGGGTAGCCCAGCCCAGACTCCTCGAGAGCGAAGTAGGTGCGGCTGAAGATCACGTCCGTTAGCCCCTGCGACATCTCGCGCGCGAGCCGAACGCGCATCGTATCAAGAGCCTGTTGGGGCACGTGGAACGGCACAGGGGACTCTTCCTCCTCGCCTTCGTCCTCGGCACCTTGGTCGTCACCCACCTCGCCCGCCCCTCCATCCTCTGCCGCGTCAGCTTCGGGGGGTTGCGGCGACTCCGCGTACTCGTCGCGCCAGTCGAGAGGAACCGCTGAGGTATCGAATAGGCGATCCCAAGGTAGGTGGTACCACTGCTTTCGCTCCCCTTCCTCGACGACGGCGCGGAACTCCGCGATGCCTGCGTCGTCGCTTGGGTGAATCCCCAACTCCACAAAACGCGCGAGCAGCGACTTGATTGCCCCTCTCTGCGCCCTCCCGCCTTGTACAGAGCTGCCAACATCCAACACGTCGGCAAGGCGGACCATTCGTTCCGCAGCTGCCACTCGGGCCCTCTTGGCCTCGCGGTTGTTGCGGATTTGGAGATCTAGCTCTTCCGCACGAGCGTCATCGTCAGCATCAAGAGCCTCACGGCGAGCGGCCTCGAGTGCTGCGCCCTCTTCGTCTGGGCTCGGTGCAGCAAGCACCTCGTTCAACCGTCTTCGCAACAGATCGACGATAAGGGCCCGCGTTACGTCCTGATGGTGGTGCGTCTCGATATCGAGCGCGTTGTTTGCCGCCTCCTGACGGCTATCGGCGAACGCTACGAGCTTTGCTTCCTCATTCGTTCCACGCAGCACAGCGAACAGCTCGGTCGCCAGGAGCTGTGTTGTCTTTCCAAAGCCGGTGCGAAAGCTTCGAATCGGCGACAGGCGACCGCCTGGGCGGCGTGGCGCGTACGTCGTCGCACAGCTAGGACAGGCATACGGCAGGTGAGTCCCTGCTGACTTCTCGGTTCGCTTGTGACGATCAGGCGCACTTGTTCGGCACCACAAGAACCCGGGGATCGTTTCTGGCGGAGCTTCACCCAGCGGTGGCAACAAGCTGCATCGCGCTGTCTCCGGATCTACACACGCCGTGGCCCAGTAGCCGTCTGGGTTGTCCGTGTCCACCGCCGGTGGCTCGACTAAACCCGACTTGGGCCAAAAGATACGGTAGGACTGGTACGTCAAGTCCTCGAACCGCTGCGACGCTGCTTGATCGGGTAATCCTTCGAGACGTGGCTCGGTAGGCAACAGGTCGAGCGAGTCCGCATCAGTGAACGCAGGGTCGGTTCGCCCAGCAACAAACAGCTCGCCACATGCCTCGCAATAGACAAGCTCGAAGAGAGGACGAGTATTCTCTGGGTTTTCGTCGTACCGAGCTCGGCTGCCGCGGTCGATCGTGAGCGGCCCGAAGG
>JAEYYV010000094.1 GCA_023428295.1 Pseudomonadota bacterium | reverse complement strand
GGATATGGTGGCTCATCCGGGCGGTCTGCGCAAGCTTCATGCGGGTTTTTTGGGCTTTGGGCGCCGTGCGGGAGGAGTGGGCGCTGGCCTGTCGCTCTGTGCGGGCTTGCGGCGGGGGGGGGAGTCCGGCCTGTCGGGTTCCGGCCGCCTTGCGGTCGGTTCGGCATGTGCGCCGGATTTCCTGCCCGGGCTTCGGGGCTTCTTATCGGCAGCTTCCCCATGCCGGGTTTCGGGGCGGCGCGGCTCCTTTTCAGGCTTCTGGGCCGTCGGGGTCTTGCCTGCCTTGCGCGGTGAACCGGGGGCGGCCAGGCCGCGTTTGCGCGGGGCCGGGGCCAGAGGCTGTGCGCCGGACCCTTCGGACGGGACCAGGGCGCCGCGCACCATGCGCACGGGCTCCATGGCGATGTCGAGTTCTTCGGAATAGCGTCTGGCCAGCCTGGCTTCCGCCTCGGTCAGCAGGGACAGGACGAGCCCGGCGGCCCCTGCCCGGCCGGTCCGTCCGGCGCGGTGCAGGTAGTCCCGGCTCTGGCTCGGGGCGTCGACGTTGACCACCAGTTCCACGTCAGCGATGTCCAGGCCGCGGGCCGCGATGTCCGAGGCGATGAGGACCCGGGCCCGGCCCTTTCGGAAGCTGTCCAGGGCGGACTGGCGTTCGAACTTGTCCCTGGCACCGTGCAGGTCGGCCACGGCCAGCTGGTGATAGTCGAGGCGCTCGGAGATGCGTTCGGCGCTGGCCCCGCGGTGCACGAAGACGAGGGCGCGGCTGGGTTCGAGGCCTCGCAGGGCCTTGCGCAGCCACTCGATCTTGTCCCGCTCCTCGCACACGAGGTAGCAGTGGCGGATGGAGGGGCTGATGCCCGCCTGCACGCGCACGAACTTGAGGTCAGGGGCCAGGCCCTTGGCGATGCGGGTCGTGGCCGGGCCTTCGGTGGCCGAGACGAAGACGAAGCGCGTCTGCGGCCCCAGTTCACCGGTGATGCGCCGCACGTGTTCGAGTCCTTCCTCGATGAGCAGGCGGTCCGCCTCGTCGAGAACCAGCCAGGTCGTGTCGCGCAGCTTCAGCTTGCCCAGGTCCAGGAGATGGGTGATGCGGCCGGCCGAGCCGACGACGATGTGCGGCTTTTTCTTCAGCCCCTCGATCTGCCGGCTGGCGGCCGCGCCGCCGATGAGGGACTGGACTCTGACCCCGAGGCCGGCTTCTGCCGACAGTTCCTTGGCCACGCGGTTGATCTGCATGGCCAGTTCGTGTGTCGGGGCCAGGATCACGGCCTGCACGTGCGGGCTTTGCGGGTCGATGCCCGCCAGGATGGGCAGGAGATAGGCCAGGGTCTTGCCCGACCCGGTTCTGGAGATGAGCATGGCCGATTCGCGGGCGGCAAGCGTGGGCAGGGCGGCCTCCTGCACGGGCAGGGGTTCGCGCAGTCCACGTGCGGCCAGGGCCTGAACGAGCGGCATGGGTAATCCGAGTGATTCGAATGACATAGATTTCCTTTGAGTGCGGCTTTCAGCCGGCGGTGAAGGCTGCGGGTCTGTGCCCGCGCCCGGCGGGGACGATCCGGCGTGCGGGCTAGTCGGCCTTGAACAGTTCGGGCTTCCAGGCCAGAACCCGGTTGCGGCCGGCTTTCTTGGCCTGGTACAGGGCCTGGTCGGCTTGTTCAAGGAGCATGTCCATGCCTCCGTCCCCTTCCTCGGGCGAGGGGATCGTGGTCACGACGCCGATGCTCAGGGTCACGTAGGGCGCGGCATCGGACTCGCAGTGTTCGATGCGCAGATCCCGAACGGCCTGCCCCAGCACTGCGGCCATGTGTCCGGCCCCTTCGGCATCGGTGCCCGGCAGGATGACGGCGAACTCCTCCCCGCCATACCGGGTCAGCAGGTCGGCCGGACGCTGCATGTGCAGCTGCATGACCGCGGCCACGCCGATGAGGCACATGTCGCCCTGCTGGTGGCCGTAGGTGTCGTTGTACTTCTTGAAGTGGTCCACGTCGGCCAGCATGATGGACAGCGGGGTCTGCTCGCGCATGGCTCGCCGCCATTCCTGCTTGAGGTAGGCGTCGAACATGCGGCGGTTGGCGATGCCGGTCAGGGCGTCGTTCAGGGAGAGCTGCGTGAGCTGCTCGTTGGCCCGCTGGAGTTCCACGGTACGGTCGTTGATGGTCTGGACCAGGGAATCGAGGCTCTTGGCCAGGACTCCGATCTCGTCCTTGCGATCGAGCCCCAGGCGCAGGGAATAGTCGCCCTCCTCCTGCAGCTTGGCGGCATGGTCGGTCAGGCGCTTCAGGGGCCTCAGGACCACGGCCTGCATCATCAGGTTCAGGATCACGAGCACGGTCACGCCGGAACCGATGACCAGGAAGACGGCGTAGCGGATGCTGTCGATGCCCTTGCGGGTGGTCTCGCGGGGAAAGAGGTACTGGACCCCGAAAAGGGTTTCGCCGGCTTCGTCCTGGAACCCGGCGCAGGACACCATGTTCCCGCCTTCGGTCTTGGTGTAGTAGTTCAGGTCGCCGACGGTCATGGGCTTCATGCCGGCCGTGCGGCAGAGAAACTTCGACGTGTCGAAGGGGTCGACGATCTCGAAGGACAGTCGGGTCTGTTCCTTCAGGGTTTCGAGCATGGCTTCGTTCAGTAAGCGTCCCATGATCAGGAAGCCGTTGGTCGGACCGGACCCGTCGGAGCGCAGCACTTCGCGGGTGGCGAAAAGCATGGGCCCGGCTTCGGTGTTGAATAT
>JAEYYV010000072.1 GCA_023428295.1 Pseudomonadota bacterium | reverse complement strand
CCGGGGTGGTCCCCCGACGACGGTCCGCCGGAGAGGACGATCCCCGTGGGCTTCAGTGCGCGGAGCTGCGCGAGCTCCGCATCGGTGGCGATCGTGTACGGATGGATCTCGCAGTAGACGGCTTGCTCGCGGATCCGGCGCGCGATCAGCTGCGTGTACTGCGATCCGAAATCGAGGACGAGAATCAGCTGATGTGCGGACACGGGACGTCTACTCCGTTCGGTAGTTCGGGGCTTCCTTGGTGATGATCACGTCGTGGACGTGACTCTCGCGGAGCCCCGATGACGAGATCTTCACGAAGCGGGCTTTGGCGTGCATCTCGGCGATGGTGGCGCAGCCGAGGTAGCCCATGGATGCGCGCAGACCACCGACGAGCTGGTAGATGGACTCGCGCAGGGCGCCCTTGTACGGCACGCGCCCCTCGATGCCCTCGGGCACGAGCTTCTGCGGCGTCTCGACGTCGGCTTGGAAGTATCGATCTTTCGATCCTTCCTTCATCGCGCCGATGGAGCCCATGCCGCGATACGACTTGTACGAGCGGCCTTGGTAGAGGATCACCTCGCCGGGCGCTTCATCCGTGCCCGCGAACAGCGATCCGATCATCACGGTGTCCGCGCCAGCGGCGAGCGCCTTGGCGACATCGCCCGAGTACTTGATGCCGCCATCGGAGATGATGGCGACGCCCGTGCCCTTGGCCGCGGTCACCGCATCGGACACCGCGGTGAGCTGCGGCACGCCGACGCCCGCGACGATGCGCGTGGTGCAGATCGATCCGGGACCGACGCCGACCTTCACCGCGTTGACGCCGCACTCGATGAGCGCGCGTGTTGCCTCGCCGGTGGCGACGTTGCCCGCGACGAGCTGCAGCGTGGGAAACTTCGCGCGCGTGTCTTTGACCGCGGCGAGCACGCCGGCCGAGTGACCGTGCGCCGTGTCGATGCAGATGACATCGCAGCCCGCGGCGATCAGCGCCTCGATGCGCGCTTCGCGATCCGCGCCGACACCGACGGCGGCGCCGACGCGCAAGCGACCGAGGTCATCCACCGCAGCCGACGGATCCATCTCCGCTTGCTCGATATCGCGGATGGTGATGAGGCCCTTCAGGCGACCCGCGCCGTCGACGACGAGCAGCTTCTCGATGCGATGCTTGTGCAACAGGTCTTTGGCTTCGTCGATGGCGACGCCCTCTTTGACCGTGACCGGGTTCTTGGTCATCAGCTCGCCGACCTGCAGATCGAAGCGCTTCTCGAACCGCACGTCGCGGTTGGTGAGGATGCCGAGCGGTCGCTTCTCCGCGTCCACGACCGGCAGGCCGCTGATCTTGTGGTGGCGCATCACCGCGAGCGCTTCCTCGAGCGTACGCGACGGGGCGATCGTCAACGGATCGACGACGATGCCCGACTGCGCTTTCTTCACGCGGCTGACTTCACGCGCCTGATCCTCGATGGTCAGGTTCTTGTGGATGAAGCCCATGCCTCCTTCGCGCGCCATGCGAATGGCGGTGGCCGCCTCGGTCACCGTGTCCATCGCCGACGAGACGAGCGGCATACGCAGCGGGATCGCCGGTGTCAGCCGTGTGGTGACGTCGACGTCGCGCGGGATGACTTCGGAGTAGGCGGGGACCAGCAACACGTCGTCGAACGTGAGCGCCTCTTTGAGCTGGTCGTCGAGCATGGCGCACCTTACCCGATCGATCTGACTGTGCGTGCCCCGCACTGCGAGGAGGCGCCACCCGTTGTGGGGTGATCGGTCCCCGTCTGTTGGTGCCCGGACCCAGGTAAGCGTTTGATTTCGTCCCACCCGCCATGGCATGGACGTTGATATCCATGCACGTACCTAGGGGAGCAGGGTCCATGCGGCTAACGATTTCGCTTACGTGTATCGCGCTCACCGGTTGTCCCGGCGAAGCGCCGCCCAACACCGGTGGGCCTGACGTCGACGCCAGCGTCGATGCACCACCTGCCGTCGAGAGCCAACGGCTGAGCGGCAAGGTGATCGATTACTTCAACCCGAACGACCTGATGGACCAGGTAGCCCTCGCGTCCGACGGCGTCGATCCTGCGATCATGGCGACGAGCGCCGCGGGCGGCGTGTACGAGTTCGCCGAGGTCCCGATCGGCTCGAAGATCTACTTCACCGCCACGCGCGCGAACTATCGCCCCACGCGCAACGCGGCCGTCACGATCGGCGACATGGAGGTCATCCAAGACCTCTACGTGATGTCGAACGCCGAGACGCTGCGGCAGTACACGACCACCGGCACGATCGAGGTCGCGAACACCGCGTTCGTCGCCGCCGAGCTCAAGCGCAACAACGGCATGCCGTTCGAGGGCCTGGCGATCGACGGCCTGACGCCACAGATCACGCTCGTCGATGCGAACGACGCGATCGTCCCCGGCGTCAGCATCTTCGGCTTCGGTGTCACCGATCTCATCCCGCGCGATCCACTCGCGACCGAGCCGCAGCTGACCACGATCGCGAACGGCAAGGTCCGCGTCGGCCTGCTCAACGTGCCCGAGGGGCAGTTCACGCTGAAGCTGTCGTACCTCGACAACAACAACCAACCGCAGACCACGACGGCGCCCGTCGTCACCAAGGCAGGCGGTGCCACCATCCTCGTCGCGCAAGGCGTGGGCGGTGGTGGCGGCGGTGGGGGTGGCGGCACGCCGAACCCCGCGACGATCACGAACCCGGTGTTCGCGACCGACATCTATCCGCTGCTCCAGAAGCCGAGCGCCGGCGGACTCGGTTGTGCGAGCTGCCACACCGCGAACGGGACCGCGGGCGGCGTCCTTCAATACGACCTGCCCGCCGCCGACACGCTCGCGGCGATCAAGGCGCGGCCCAACGTCCTCGTTCTCACGGCAGGCGACGAGGCGACGTCACTGTTCCTCACGAAGCCGCTCTACGAGCCGGCGCCGGTGAACCACCCGAACGCGACGTTCCTCTCCGTCGACGATCCCTATTACCAGCTGTTCTTGCGCTGGATCGTTCAGGGCGCGCTGTAGAGCGCCCCGACAGCGTTTCACAGCGCAACTCGCGCACCTGCAACGACAGTGCGCCGCAGTCCGTGAGCGGAGGTTAGATTTCCTCCGCGACATGGTGGGACCGCATGGGCGATAACACCGCCATGCGTACGAAGTTGTTTGTCGCCGCGGTCTTGGCCTCCACCTCGATCGCGTCGGCGGATCCCACCGACGTCTCCACGACCGTCCGCGGTCCCAATAGCTGCGGAACCATCCAGGCGCCGGCGGTGGTGAAGGACGGCTTCACGCCGTACCTCGCGGCGCCGGGTGCACAGCGTGTCGTGTACCTGAATCGCTTCGGCGGCGTTTACAACATCGCGCCCGCAGCGACCGACTCGATGACGAACACCGCGAGTGTTCGCGTGAGCGCGACGGGACGCGCGATGACAGCGACGATCGGGCCGCTGTCGACCGCGTTCGATTGGCCGATGATCTCGAAGTGCATCAAGGATCACTTCAAAGCGTTCGACGTGCGCTTCGTCGAGACGGAGCCCACGTCAGGCCCGTTCGTCGAGGCCGTCGTCGGCGGCAACGGTAGCGAGCTCGGCTTCCCGGCGTCGTCCGGCATCCTCGGCATCGCGAGCGCTGACAACTTCTGCAACGTCACCGAAGCGGGCATCTGCTTCTCGTTCTCCGAAGCGCACGGCGGAAGCTCGCGCAACGCGGAGCTGTGCACCACGGTCGCGCACGAGATCGGCCACCTGCTCGCGCTCGAGCACGAGGTGCTCGCGACCGATCTCATGTCGTACGTGCCGGTGACGAGCCAGCCCAACAAGGGCTTTCAGAACCAAGCCAGCGCGTGTGGCACGTATCCGCAGCAGCCGCAGAACTGCTCGTGCAGCTCGTCGCAGCAGAACTCGTTCAACCGCCTGGTCACCTACGTGGGTCCGCGTCCCGTCGAGACGGTCGCGCCGTCGCTGTCCGTCAAGTCGCCCGGCAACGGCGACACCGTGCCGCCCGTGTTCAACGTGGTCGCGACGGCGAGCGACGATATGGCGATGGCCGATGTTCGCGTGCTCCTCGACGGCGTGGAAGGCGGCCACAGCGCGCTCGTGGTCGATGGCAAGTACACGATCACCGTGAGGTCCATGCTGGGTGACTACGAGATGACGGTCATCGCGCGCGATCTGGCCGGCAACGAGACCACGCAGACGCTCGCGGTGAAGGTGGCGAAGGCCCAGATCGGCGACTCCTGCCTCGCGAACGAAGCGTGCGAAGGCAATCTGTGCGCGACCGGAGAGGACGGAAACTTCTGCACGCAGACGTGCGAGGTCAGCAACGACACGTGTCCGTCGGACTTCGAGTGCAGGGATCTCGGTGGCACGAGCGTGTGCGTCGTGACCGGCGGCTGCGGCTGCTCGACGAGCGATCCGCGCCACGCCGTGGGCGCCCTGCTCGTCCTGTTCGTCGGACTTTTGGTGTCTCGCCGCAAGCGCCGCTAGACTCGGGGAGTGCGTGCACTCGACGTCGTAGTCCTCGCGGTGACTCTGCTCGCGTCCAGCGCGAGCGCTGCGCCGGTGATCGATTGGGAGAACGGGCGCATCCTGGAGACGGGAACGGGCCTCGCGGAGCGGCAAGCCCCGAACCCGGCCGGGGCGCGCGGCCCCGCGACGCGCAAGGCGGAAGACGCCGCGCGACGTGCGCTGCGGGCCGCGGTGGAGACGCTGCCGCTCGCCGGTGGTGGCACGGTGAAGGACAAGCTCGCCGACGCCGCGATCGCCGGGCGCATGGATCGCGCGATCGAGGCGGCGCTGACGGTGAGCGCGACGCCCGAGACCGACGGCGCGTGGGTCGTGACGCTCGCGCTGCCGACCGAGGCAGTGCGGCAAGCGATCGAAGGCGCGCGCGCGCTGCCCACGGATGGCGACAAAGCTCCCGCGGTGATCGTCGTCGAGGGTGCGGCGGCGGCGACGCCCGCGATCGGCACGACGATCGGCGGCGCGAGCGTCCCGATCGTGTGGGTCACCAAGGTGCCCGCGTGGGCCGCGAAAGCGCCGCGCATCAAGGCGCGCAGCGCGAAGGCCGGCGCGATCGATGCGGACACGAAGAGCGCGACACCGTCGACGCTGTTCGTCGTCGTGAACTGACGAGCATCACTCCGCGACGGTCGGGACAGCCGGCATCTGCACGAGCGCGGGACCGCGAGCGCGGCGCTCGTTCTCGGAGATCGCGGCGTTCGCGAAGTCCTCGAGGTCGGTCAGCACGTCGCGCGCGAGATCGGGCGCGAACTTCGCGATCGCGTGCGACGCGAGCTTCTCGAGCTTCTGCTTCTTGTGCCACTGGTTCGTGGTTTGCGAGGCGGCGATCGCGCGGCGCGTGGTGAACATCAGCGTGCCGGTCTTCACATCGAACATCGAGAGCTCCGTGTAGCCCCACACCTCCTGGCGATTGCCAGGCAGGAACAGCGCGCCGACGATGGTCGCGTAGCCCCACGCGATCGCGGTGAGCATCGAGTCGTTCGCGAGGACCTCGCGGTACAGCATCACGTAGCGCAGGCGATAGCGCGCGGCGATCTCGCGCAGCGCTTCCATGCCGAGCGCGCCCGACGGAATCACCATCGTCTGCGTGAGCAGCGTGAAGTGCGGGCTCTTGCGCAGCGATCGGATCAGCGGCTCCACGCCGGTCGGGACGCGATCGTCGGGGCTCGGCCCGCGCCAGTCGCGCGCCGTCATGATCGGGATGAACCCCACGCGCGCGGGGAGCTCGAGCTCGATCGGCGCGGCGAGGATCCTCTGCAGGGAGTCCTCCGTGAGCGCGCCGCTCGGGTTGCGGTCGAACAACGAGCGCTCGAGCGGTGGCGGCGCGTTGGGCATCGCGGGAGCTTGGCCCGCGGCGATCGCGGACGTCGCCATCTTCTGCGATGCGCCGCATCCCAGCGTGACGAGCCCGAACAACAAGACGAGAGACAAAGCTACGCCGACGCGCGACTGCACGGTTCCTCCTCGAAGCGCCGGACGGGCGACGCTTCCCGAAGAGAACGACGGAACCGGTGGCAGCTTACGCGCGGCGTGTCAGCGACCGGCAACGCCGCGAGGTGCGCCTAGCAAGCCCGCGAGAACAGGTACACGAGGAGCAGAACTGGGATGGGAATACCGAGGAGCCAACCAATTGCATAAGGTGCTTTCGCCATGACTGACGTCGGTGCAGCGGGTGTGCCGGCGAGATGGGGCGAGCCAGCATCGTGGATGGGTGGCTCTCGCGCGCGCACGCGTCGCTATCGCGTGCGCACGCGCGCGGGTATCGTGCAGCGCACGTGAAGGGCCCGTTCTCGATCGCCGCTGGGCGTCCCCGCATCTCGACGACCCGGGATGTTCCATCCGAGATCGCCGTATTCGGCGCGGGTGCGATCGGCTGCTGGGTCGGCGGCCGGCTCGCGGCGGGCGGCGCGAACGTCACGCTGATCGGCAGGCCGCGCGTGATCGACGAGCTGTCGCGCGGGCTCACCGTGAGCGACCTCGAGGGCGATCGCTTCACCGTGAAGGTCGCGACGACGACCGAGGCCGCCGCCGCAGCGCGCGCGCGGATCGTGCTCGTCACCGTGAAGTCCGCGCAGACCGCGGAGGCGGGGAAGTCACTCGCGCCGCACGTCTCGCCCGACACGTCGTCAGCTTGCAGAACGGCGTGCGCAACACGGCCGACCTCGCGTCGGCGCTGGGCCGCCCTGCCCTCGCCGGCATGGTCCCGTGGAACGTCGTGCGGCGCGGCGCTGCCACGTATCACCGCGGCTCGTCGGGAACGCTGATGCTCGAGCACGCGGAGCACGCGACCGAGCTGTACGACGCGCTCGCGTGCGGCGGCCTCGGCTTCGAGACGCGTACCGACATGGACTCGGTGCAGTGGGCCAAGCTCGTCATGAACCTCAACAACGCGATCAACGCGCTGTCTGGCCTGCCGCTGCGCGACGAGCTCTCGCAGCGCGGATACAGGCGCGTGCTCGCGGCCGCGCAACGCGAGGCGCTCGGTCTCCTCGCGACGAAGGGCCAAGCGGTCGCCAAGCTCACGCCGCTTCCGCCCGCGTGGATGCCGCGCGCGCTCGAGCTCCCCGACGCGGTGTTTCGCGTGTTGGCCAAGAAGATGATCGCGATCGATCCGCACGCGCGCTCGTCGATGTGGGACGACTTCGAAGCGAAGCGCGCGACGGAGATCGAGTATCTCCAGGGCGAGGTCGTCCAGTTGGCGGACAGTCTCGGCGCAGCAGCGCCGGTCAATCGCGCGCTTGTCGGGCTCGTACGCGCGGCCGAGACCGGCGGGCGGCGCACGTTCTCGAGCGTGGACCTCGCCGCGGCGGTCGGCCTCGCGTAGCTACGCGGCCCAGCTCGCGACGATCATGGCTGCGATCACGCTCCCGATGACGAGTAGATCGAGCACGCGTCCATAGCTCTGCAGGCGTTGGCGCAGCGGCGCCTTCCGATCGTACTCGGTCGCGGGCAGATCGGCGCGCCGCACCTGCCGCGCGAGCATGTCGAACCGATCCCAATCGTGCGCGGAGAGAAACCACTGCGATCCGCGCTTCATTTGCAACGCGATGCCGTCCGTGTAGATGTGCGCCATCACGATGCGCGACGCCGACTGCGTGAACGAGAGCGCCGTCCAGCCCCAGCGGATGCCATCGCGCGTGATCGCGATGCGCGCGGTGCGCACGGCGACCGCGAGGCCGGTGAACAGCAAGAACATGACGGGCAGCACGACCATCGTGCTCGTTCCCCGTCGCCACCAGATCCGTCGCGACACGAAGTACCAGGTCACGACGAGCAGCACCAACACGAGGATCGTGCCGATCCACGCGAGCCGCTTCGCGCGCCTGGGCGCGTGAAACGTGGCGAGCGGCGTGCCCACGAGCCCCACGCCCGGCGGCAGATCCAACACGCTCACGGCGTCACCGCCAGGCGAGTCGTCGCGCTCACGATCCGGTGAGTCCCTTCACGTCGACGGCCATGCGCAGGCGCTGCAAGATGATCGCGCGCTCGGTGTCGTCGGTGATGCGCTCGCCGCGACGGGTCACGTAGAACACGTCGGCGACCTTCTCGCCCTCCGTGGAGACCTTCGCGAGCGTGATGTCGAGTCCCAGGTCGGCGAGCGTTTGCGTGATCGCGTAGAGCACGCCCACGCGATCGCGCGTGAACACCTCGATGATCGTCGCTTGCGTCGAGTCGTCGTGGATGCGGATCTCGGTGATGACGCCGGGCGTGACGCGCTTGGGCAGCGTCGACGGCGGGCGCCGGCGCGCGATCAGATCGCCGACCTTGTCGGGATCGGGCGTGCCGCTCGCGAAGAGGTCGCGCAGATCCGCGAGCACCTTGGTCCAGCGCGGATCCTCAGCCGGAATCGCTTCGCCCTTGAGGTCGCGCACGTAGAACAAATCGGTGACGAGGCGCTTCGCGCCCGCGGGGGCGACGACGATCTCGGCGGGGCCGCGAACTGCGGCGACCTCGACGTGACCGAGCACCGCGCCGAGGACGTCGATCCGCGCGGCGGCGAGCGCACCCGCGATCGCGGCGAGGACGCCGGGCATGTCGGGCGCCACGAGCGCGAGCTCGCTGTGGCCGTCGCGCGGGTTCGCCGCGACCTCGAGCGCGATCGCCGGTGTTCCCGCGGGCACGGTTCGCGCGCGACCGACGAGCCGCACGTGGCGCGCGGTCTGTCGCGGCGTGAGCTGCGCGAACAAGCGCGGATCGATGCCGGCGACGATGGCCTCCGCGTCGGCGCGCTCGGCGGCGGAGGTCTCGGTCTCGTCCGTCGCGAGCGAGAGCACCTTGGCGCGGTACTCGCGGTCTGGATCGCCGATCCGCGCCGACGATCCGCGGCCCGCGAAGTAGTCGCGTGTCTTCAGGAGCAGGTCGCGGAGCAGGCCGTCCTTCCACGCGTTCAGGTTGTTCGGAGCGGTCATCGCCGTGTCGCACAGCGTGACGAGGTAGAGCGCCACGAGGTGCTCGTCATCGCCGATGCGCTCCGCGAACCGCGCGATGACGTCGGGGTCCGCGAGGTCACGGCGCTGCGAGAGATGCGACATCGTGAGGTGCTGGCGCACGAGGAACTCGGTGAGCTCGATGTCCGCTTCGGACATCCCGAGGCGGCGACCGATCGTGCCAGCGACGACCGCGCCCTTCTCGGCGTGCCCTTTGCCGAGCGGCTTGCCCACGTCGTGCAGCAGCGTGCCGAGGAGAACGGGCGCCGGGCGACGCACCTCGCGCCACAGCTGCGTGGCGAGCGGATGCTCGGTCGCGAGCTCGCCGCGCCAGATGCGCTTCTGCATCGCCACCGCGTACAGCTGGTGCTGGTCGACGGTGTACACGTGATAGAGATCGTGCTGCACGCGGCCGACGCACGGCGCCCACTCGGGCATGACGGCGGAGAGGATGCCGAGCTGGTTCATCGCCTCGAGCGCCGACGGCTGCGCGGCGTCACGCGGATCGACGAGTGCCTCGAGGAGGAGACGCGCGGCGTCGCGATCGCCGGCCAGCGTTCGCGTGCCGAGCCGCGAGACTGCGTCGGCCGCGAGCTCTTGCGTGTGACCGTAGACCGGCAGCTGCTCGGCGACCGCGGTGCGGAAGATGCGGATCATCTCCGCCGGGCGATCGGTGAACAGCGTCGGATCTTTGAGCGACAGCTCGCCGTTGAACGTGATGAACGACGAGTCGATGTGCGAGATGCGCGGCTTGGATCGCGCGGGGACACGCGCGCTGTCGAGCAGGCGATCGGCGACTTGCACCACGCCGCGCGCGTGCAGGTAGTAGTCGCGCATCAGCGCCTCGACGGCGGGCGCCACCGCAGAGCGAACCTCGCCCTCGTGTGCGCGCGCATCGGGATATAGCGCCGGCGCGATCGCTTCTTGGATCTCGAACGTCAGCTGATCGAAGCGGCGCTTCGCGGTGAGCTGCACGAGAGCGCGGATGCGCAGCTGGAAGTCGCGCGCACCGACGAGGATCTGCGCTTGGCGGCGATTGAGGTGCCCCATCGTGACGAGCGCGGCGACGAGCTGCTCCGCGCCCTCGGGGCCGCGCGACTCGCTGCCGGTCAGCGTGGGCTTGGGCGGATGCCACCGGATCGCGGCGCACCACAGCGCGGTCGACAGGTCGCGCAGCGCGCCGATGCCTTGCTTGAGGTTGGGCTCGAGCAGATACAGCGACGCGCCGAACCGATCGTGGCGCGCGCGCTTCTCCGTCGCGAGCAGCTTGATGAGGTCGTTCGGGTTTCCGCCTGGCGAGAGCGCGGACAGCGTGGCGCGCACGAGCTCCACCGTGAGGTGCGCGTCGCCCGCGATGTGCCTGGCGTCGAGGAGCGCGGTCGCGGTGGCGAGATCGTCCTTGGCGAGGCGCGCGGCGGCGCGGGCTTCGCGCACCGAGTAGCCGATCGCGAGCTTCTCGTCCCACAGCGGATAGAGCAGCGCATCGGACACGCGCTTCGCGGCGGCTTCGTCGCGGCGGCCATCGCCGTGCAACACGATGAAGTCGATGTCGCTAAACGGTGCGAGCTCGCGGCGCGCCCATCCGCCGGTGGCCACGAGCGCGAGGGCGGCGCCATCCGCG
>JAEYYV010000039.1 GCA_023428295.1 Pseudomonadota bacterium | reverse complement strand
GAACGTTCTCGTTCGACAAGCTCGTCGGCCGCACGTACGGGCTGCCGGCGCAGCCGGCGGATCTCGTCGGCGGTCCCGTCTCGTTCAAGCTGACGGAGACGTCGGATCCGGTCGTGATCCGGAGCGGCGCGGGGGCGCCGGTGATCGTCACGGTCACCGACGAGGATCAGAAGCCGATCGCCGGCGCGACGGTGAAGGTGGGCGAGGAGAAGACCGAGACCACCGACGAGAAAGGCATCGCGAAGCTCTCGCCCGTGCGGCCGGGATGGGTCGGCGTGGTCGCGAGCAAAGACGGCTACGCCGACGAGGCGGCATTCACGACGGTGGGTGCGGCAGGTGCGACAGGCACGATCGCCCTGCGGTTGCGCAAGGGCTTCTTCGTCTCCGGCAAGGTCGTCGACGAGCGCGGCAAGCCGATCGCGAAGGCGCGTGTGACCGCACACGACGGCATGTGGGACTTCGGGACGGACAAGTCGCGTGACGCCGCGATCACCGACGACAGCGGCGCGTTCAAGGTGGGCCCGCTCGCAGCGGGAACCCACTCGCTGCGAGCGACCGATGGCGAGCACGCGCCCACGTCGAGCTCGCCGATCACGGTCAGCGGCCAGGCGGTCTCTGGCATCGAGATCGTGATGCAGCAGGGTGGTGTCATCGCAGGTACCGTCGTCGACAAGGCCAAGCAGCCGGTCGCGTTCGCCACCGTGCGCATCGCCGGCAAGGGCGGCAATCCGTGGGAGCAAACCGCACGGCAGGCCACCACGGACAAGGCCGGCGCGTTCGAGCTTCGCGGTCTGTCGCGGACACAGATGCAGATCCGCGCGGAGTCCGACACGGCGGCGAGTGCGATCAGCGATGTCGATCTATCGGCGAAGGCGTCGGTGACGGACCTCGTGCTGGTGCTCGACGTGACCGGCATGATCAAGGGCCGCGTCGTCGACGAGATCGGCCGCGCGGTGCCCGAGGTGCAGGTCAACGCGTTCCCCGATCTCCTGAGCGGTGGATCGAGCGAAGGGCTCGCGCTCGCGGGTCTGTCCTCGGCGACCACCGATGGCGATGGCGTGTTCACGGTGCACGGCTTGCCCGACGGCGCGTACCGCCTGTGGGCCGCGCGCTCGTCGACGAACATGTGGCAGGAGTGGGGGCAGCACGGCACGTCGGCGAAGACCGGCGATGTCGACGTGAAGATCACCCTGCCCGCGCCCGGCGGACTCAAGGGCTCGCTGTCGATCACGGGTGCCGACAAGAGCGTGCCGACGACCGCCTCGGTGCAGATCGGACAGCAAGCGCCGACGCCTGTGAACGACGGGACGTTCGAGATGAACGAGGTCTCGCCGGGAACGTACGACGTCATGATTCGCGGCCCCGAGTTCAGCGAGTACATCCGGCGCGACGTGAAGATCGAGCCGGGCAAGACCACGGACCTCGGCACGATCGAGCTGGTGCGCGGGCGCCGTCTCACCGGCAAGGTCGTCGACAAGAGCGGCCCGGTCGCCGGAGCAAAGGTGAAGCTCGGCCAGATGCTGTTCTCCGCCGAGGGCAGCGAGTCGCAGATGGAGAACATCGAGACGATGTACGGCGTGCGCTCGTCGGTGACGGATCAAGCCGGCGAGTTCGTGATCATCGGTGTGCCGACCAAGGCCACCACGCTCGTCGCGGATCATCCCGAGCGCGGCCGCTCCACGGGCATGCCGGTCCCGGAGGGGACCACCGACGTCGCGCTCGGCACCATCACGCTGCGCGGCTTCGGCTCGATCGTCGGCGTCGTCACGCAGAAGGGCAAGCCGCTCGGACACGTCACCGTGAGCCAGTCCACCAAGGGCGGCGGCGCGACCGCGTCGTTCGCGCAAACCGCCGAGGACGGCACGTTCACGATGTCCAAGGTGCCCGAGGGAACGATCGTGCTCCAAGCGATGCAGCAGCAGATGATGTCCATGAAGTCCGCGTCCGCGACGGTGAACGTCGTCGCAGGAAAGCAGACCAAGGTCACCATCGACATTCCGATCGGCGACATCACGCTGAACGTCACGGTGAAGGCGCTGCCGAACAATCAAGTGGATTCCGCGCAGGTGTTCCTGTTCCGCGGCGCGGCGACGTTCGAGAACGGCAAGGAGATCACCGACGGCTTCATGCAAGGCAACGCACAGGGCATGAAGTTCTGGCTCGGTGCATCGGCGCCGCAGCCGTCGTTCGACGAGCTCGTCGCGGGCGACTATTCGGTGTGCACCATCCCGATCACCGGCAGCCTCGCCGATCCCACGTTCTCGCAACGGCTCCAGGAGAACGTCGCCGCGCTGAAGGTCTACTGCAAGGGGGTCAAGATCACTCCGACGCCGACGACGCAGTCGTTCGTACACGAGGTCCCCGCGATGGTGCCGCTGCCGCCCGCGAACTGACCGTGCAGCTCATTTCTGTTCCGCGGCCGGCGCGAACTTTGTGTAGCTTCGTCGGGTGAACAAGACCGACCTTCATCGTCGAGACATGCTTCGCAGCGCGGCCTTCGGGCTCGCGGCGATCCCCCTCGCGAAGCTCGCGGCGGGTTGCGACAACGACAGCGGTTCATCGGGCCTCGATGGAGGCGGCGATGGCGCCGACGCTGCCGGTAGCGCGGATGCGTCGAGCGGTGACGAGTGGGCGAGCGGCGGCACGGTGTCCATGACCGACAAGGACACGTATCCGGATCCGTTCACCGGCGCCGTGTCCTCGTGCGTGCTCGCGGCGACCACGACGGCAGGTCCCTGCACCACCGCCAACGACCTCGTGCGCGAGGATGTCTCCGAGGGCTGGACCGGCATCCCGGTGCGGCTCGCGCTCAAGGTCGTGAACGCGGCGTGCAATCCAGTTGCAAATGCGACGGTGAAGATCTGGCACACGAACGTCGAGGGCGTGTACTCGGGGCAGACGCCGAACCCTGCGTTCTGCAGCAACAACGATCAGAGCGCGATCTCCATGAACTACATGCGAGGCGTGCAGACGACGAACGCCGACGGCGTCGTGTACTTCGACACGTGCTACCCGGGTTGGTATCCCGGCCGGGCGATCCACATCCACTTCCAGGTGGCGAACGGCCCCACGGTGTATCGCGTCTCACAGCTGTTCTTCCCCGAGGATCTCACGCGGGCGATCTTCGCGAGCCACGTCGATTACCGCGCGTTCGGTCAACCCGACACCACGTTCGCGAACGACAGCGTGCTCGCGCCGATCACGGGCGAAGCGCGCGACCGCCTCGTCCTGGACATCGCTCGCATGACAGATGGCGCGATGCTCGCCTCGAAGGTCGTGACCGTGATGTAGTGAGAGGATGGCCCTCCGGCTCGCTGCTCTCGCCCTCGCCGTGTGCGCGCTCGCAGGCTGTTCGTTCTTCCGCGCGAACTGCGTGAACGATCCGGCCGGGACCTGCTCGAGCAAGACGGTCCTCGTCGACTACCTCGTCGCGGGCGCCGCGATCGCCGGAGGGGCCGGGGTCTTCCTCGCGGTGCCGTGCGACATCGAAGCTCACGACTGCAACCAGCTCGATGCGCTGACTCGCATCGTCGTGCCCGCCGTTGTCGTCGGTGTGACCGCGCTCGCCTCCGCGGTGTACGGCGGACACGTCGTGGACCGCTGCGAGAGCCTCCAGAAGCGTCGCGACGCTAACGGCGGTACTTCAGCAGCTCGAGGATCGGGTGAATCGCGTGCTGCTCGACGAGCGGCGAGAGCGAGTACACCTCCTCGTAGTGATCGCCCTCTGCTTCGTTGATGTACGGGTTCTCGGGATCGAGCTCGTAGTTGTACGCGGGCACGATGTAGCCGATGTAGTTCTCGGCGAGACCGACGCAGATTGGATAGCGCACGCCGGTGTGCTGGAGCACGAGGTCGCGCATGTACGGCGGCGCGGGCGCTTGATCGAACCTGGGCGGGTTTGGCTTGGTGTTGTCGAAGAGCGGATAGCCCCAGCTCCACGATCCGTCGTAGCCGCCCACCCACAGCTCGGGATGCAGCTCGCCGGGCACGGTGACGAGGCCGAGCGGACCGACTTGGATGAACGTCGCGCGCAGCTTGATCCACGGATAGTTGCCGACATCGAGTGCTTCATCGGGGTCGTAGCCGACGAGCACGCCTTGCGTCTCCTCCTCCGTGCCGAGCAGACCGACGAGGAACGCTACGTTCAGGAACGTGTTCTCGATGCGCCCGTGAAACTGCGCGCTCTTGAAGGAGAGCGGCAGCTCCGACGTGGACTCGCCGCTGGTCGCGAGCGCCTCGAGCGCGTACGCCGCCGCGTTGAGGCCGATCGCCTTCTCGAACGCATCGTTGTACGTCGTGAGCTGCGCGCCGCTCGGATCGAGCGGATGCGTTCCGCGGATCGAGCCGATCTGTCCGCCCAGCGCGCCTTGCACGAACACCGTCGTGCCGCCGAGGCCCGGCAGATCCGTCTGCGAGTAGGGCGTCTCCGTGGCGAGCACACCCTCCTCGATGCCTCTGCGCAGCCAGTGCACGTAGTGCGCGCTGATCTTTGTCGGCTCGTTCGCGAAGTTCTGGATCTCGGGGTGATCGGCCCAGTTCACCAGCGTGGCGATCGTCTCGCCCGGTGCGCCGGCCTTGGTGAACCGCGCGATCGTCAGCGTCGGATCGAAGATCACCGGATCGCGAATGTCCTTGTTGAAGTCATCCGTCATCGACATCGGGTTCGACGGATCGTTGAGCAACTTCGTCGCCGCGATCGACAGCGTCGCCGGCTGCATGTTCGCGAGCGCGTCTTTCACTGCCAGCGACGCGTTGTCGTAGAGGCTCTGCAGCACGAAGTCGACGCGGCCCGTGGTGGTCACCTGCGGTCCCCACAACCCGATCGTGTCGGGTGCGTTATGCGCGTGCGTCGACGTGACGACGATGTGGTCGACATCGGTGCCCGCGAGGTTCGCGTGCGTGCGGATCTTGTCCATATCCGGCGAGAGCAAGCCGACCGCGTCGAGCGAGAGCACGACGATCGTCATGTCGCCCTGCGAGAACGCGATCGCGCGCGCTTCCACGTCGCTGATCACGCCTTGCGCCGCACGCCCTCCGCCGAACACCCAGACCGCGTCGAACTTCCCGTTGCCATTCACGTCGTCGAACGGCTCGTCGGAGCTCCACTCCCTGTCCATGTTCTCGTCGGTGAACGTCTCGCGGATCGGCGGCGTCCACACGCGCTTGCCGACGCCGACGCGGAGATCACCCTCGTCGCTCTCGCAGTCCGGTCCACCGGGGCACACGATGTCGGGCTCGTCGAATCCCTCGAGGCGCGCGTCGGCGATGGGCCCGCCCTCCCTGTTATCACCGCAACCGACGAGCACACACAGGACCAGCGCGAACCGCCTCATGCGCCGGTCGTATCACGCGCGCCCGAACGTCAGCTATGGAAACGCTGCCGCGAGCTCCTTCACGAAACGCTCTCGCCCCGCACGATCGCTTCGTCCTCGATCTCGAGCTTCATCGGGGACTCGGCGTCGAGCAGATCGCGACCATCTATGGCGTTCATCGCACGAACGCGACCCGTCGCATCGCATCCGCGCGCGCCGCGTTTGTCAGCGGCACGCGCGACGCGTTGCGCGCGACGCTCGGCATCGGCGATGTCACGCTCGACAGCATCCTGCGCTTGATGACAACGTCGGCGCGCTGGACCGCGCTCGCCGCTGCGATCGAACCGCAGCCCGACGGCGCTTAGTCGACGGTGCAGATCTTCACCGCTCCGTTGATCGTCCTGCAGATGGCCGAGCCGCCGCCGGCCACGAAGCAATCATCGTTGTCGACGCACGAGTGCGTGCAATGGCCGGCACTACTCTCGGCGGTCCGACAGATCTGCGCCTCCGATGGACAGCCGGCCGTCGCGCAGCCCGTCGTGATCGGCAGGTAGCTGCACGAGCTGAACGCGGATGTTGCAGGCGTAAAAGCAGCTGCCTTGCACGCCAGCGTCGACGGACGAACCACCACCGTCGTCGCCACACGCGCCATAGAAGAGGAACAAACACAGAGCTATTCGCTTCATGCCCACCAGACGGATCGAGCGCGGCACCCGTGCGGTGGTCGGACCTCTCGAGTTAGGCGAAGCAAGCTGGACTACGCGGAGAGGCCGATCGGACAGCTGACGCCGGTGCCACCGAGACCGCAGTAGCCGCCCGGGTTCTTGCCCAGGTACTGCTGGTGATAGTCCTCGGCGTAATAGAACGTGGGCGCCTCGAGGATCTCGGTGGTGATCGTGGTGTGCCCCGCCGCCGTCAGGCGCTCCTGGTACGCGGCCTTCGACGCGTTCGCCGCAGCGGCTTGCTCCGCGTCGAACGTGTAGATGCCCGAGCGGTACTGCGTGCCCGCGTCGTTGCCTTGACGCATGCCCTGCGTGGGATCGTGCGACTCCCAGAACACCGCGAGGAGCTTCTCGTACGAGACGACCTCCGGATCGTAGACGACGAGAACGACCTCGTTGTGACCGGTCAGGCCCGAGCACACCTCTTCATAGGTGGGGTTTGGCGTGTAGCCGGCCGCGTAGCCGACCGCCGTCGAGTACACGCCCGGCGTCTGCCAGAACTTTCGCTCGGCGCCCCAGAAACAGCCCATGCCGAACATCGCGGTCTTCATTCCCTCGGGGAACGGCGCCGTGATCGTGTGGCCGTTGATGAAGTGCGGAGCGTCGACGCGAAGCGCGACGGCACGACCGGGAAGAGCCTCCTCCGGGCGAGGCATCCGAGACTTCTTGAAGCTTCCGAACATGGTCATGCGTACCATACGCAGACACGCCTGAAAGTTACGCGCTGCGTGATAGGGTCGCGCCGTGAAGCTCGTCGGAATTTGCGGGAGCACGCGCGTGAAGTCGCTGAATCGCGCGCTGCTGCGTGCGATCGGCGAGGCGCTGCCCGCCGAGACGACGATCGAGATCCTGGACAATCCGTTGCTGCTGCCGATCTTCAACAGCGACCTAGCCGAACCGGCAGAGGTCACCGCGCTCAAGCACGCGATCGCGGGGGCGGACGGCGTGGTGATCGCGGTGCCCGAGTACAACTACTCCATCCCCGGCGGGCTGAAGAACGCCCTCGATTGGGTGTCGCGTCCGCCGGCGCACAGCCCGTTGCGCGGCAAGCCCATCGCGCTGTGCGGCGCAGCGAGCGGCATGAGCGGCACCATCCGCGCGCAGGCTCACATGCGAAACATGCTGGTCTACTCGGACAGCTTTGTCCTCGGACAGCCCGAGGTGCTGATCGCGCGCGCGCAGGATCGCTTCGACGAGGGCGGACGACTGCACGACGCATCGACGCGCGAGTGGCTCGCCAAGTTCGGCGAGGCGTTCGTCGCCTTCATCGAGCGAGTGCGCCCGCGCGCGCTGTGATCGCGCTACAGGAACGAGTCCTGATAGCCCGGGTCTTCGACGTTCACGGCCGCAGTCGTCACCGACAGCGGCTGGAACAGATCGACCATCACCGCGAGCTCGTCGGCGCGCGTGGTGCCGATCGACTTCTCGTAGCTCCCCGGGTGCGGACCGTGCGGTACGCCCATCGGGTGATGCGAGATCGATCCCGACGACACGCCTTTGCGCGACGTGAAGTTGCCCTCGGCGTAGAAGATGATCTCGTCGCAGTGCGTGTTGGAGTGCGGGTACGGACAGGGAATCGCTTCGGGGTGGAAGTCGACGAGCCGCGGCACGAAGCTGCACACGAGCGCGCCCTTGGCAGCGAACGTGCCGTGCCACGTGGGCGGCAAGTGGATCGATGACACGCGCGGCTGGAAGTTCAGGATCGGGAACGCCCACGGATAGACAGTGCCGTCCCACCCGACGACGTCGAGCGGCGAGTCCTCCATGGTGAAGCCGTGCCACACGCCCGCGCGGCGCACGACGAGCTCGCGGATCTTCTCGTCGCTCGGCCCCGTGAGCTCGGGGCGCTTGAAGTCGCGGTGCGAGTACGGCGCGTCCATGCGGAGCTGACCGACGTCGTTGCGCCACTGCTTCGGGATGTGGAGTCCGCCGGTCAGCGAGAACCACAGCCAGTACTGCGCGTCGCTCGACGGGATGAAGCGATGCAGGAGGCCGCGCGGCACGAACACGTAGTCGCCTTGCGCGAACACCACGTCGCCGAGCTGCGAGCGCAGCGTGCCGCCGCCTTTGTGGATGTACACGAGCTGATCCGCGTCGCCGTCGGCGATGTAGACCGGATCCTCCGCGGACGGGAACACGACGCCCGCGATGACGTCTTGGTTGAACACGAGCGGGATGCGCGCATCGATCTGCGCGCCCGCGTTTGCCTGCGCGAGCTCGAAGCTCTTGTAGTGACGCTTGGCGAGCGCGTGCTCGGGCGCGGCGATCGGGGCGGCCCAGCCGTGCTTGGCCGGCGCGTTGCGATGAAGGTGCGGGCGGCGCAGGTGATAGAAGATCGTGTACGGCCCGTCGAAGCCGTCGCGCGTGAAGCACTCCTCGTAGCGCAGCTCTCCGTCGGGACCACGCAGCTGGATGTGATGCTTGCGCGCGACCTCGCCGACCGTCATGCGGTCGAGCACGACTACGCCCTGCCCTGCTTCATCTGCTCGCGCTCGATCGACTCGAACAGCGCGCGGAAGTTTCCGGCGCCGAACGTCTTGCCGCCCTTGCGCTGGATGATCTCGTAGAAGAACGGCCCCGCGCTCGTGTCGTTGTAGAGGCCGGCCGACTCGCGCAAGAAGATCTGCAGCATGTACTCGCGGTGCTGATCACCGTCGACGAGGATCTCGAGCTCTTGCAGCTTCTTCACGTCCTCGTCGATGACGTCGACGCCGCACTTCTTGAGGCGGTCCGGCAACATCTCGTAGTACGCGGCCGGCGTGGGCATGAAGGTAACGCCGTTCTCGCGAAGACCGACCACTGCATCCTGAATGTCGCGCACGGTCAGCGCGACGTGCTGCACGCCATCACCGCGGAGCTCTTCATTGAAGATGTTGATCTGCGAGTTCTTGAAGAACGGGCGCGCCGGCTCGTTGTTCGCGAACTTCACGTTCGACGCCTTGTCGTACATGACGATCGAGCGGAGGCCCGAGCCGATCGTGCGCGTGGGATCCACGTCGACGGTGTGGAAGTCCACCTTCCACAGCTGCTCGAAGCCGAGGACGTGCTCCATCCAGAGGAGCATCGGCTTCATGGTCTGGAAGTTCGCCGTGGTGTGGTCGATGTCCTCGAAGCCGTACTTGTTGTACTGCGCGGGCGGCGCGACGGGCACAGCGCCGGGGAACAGCGAGCGATAGCCATCGCGCTGGCGGAAGCGGAACGTGGTGTCGCCGAACGGCGTGGTGATGGAGAACTGCTTCAGCGTTCCGCCGTCGTCGGTGTATGTCTGCACGTCCTCGATCGGTGTGCCGCCGCGCTCCTCGATCAGCGCGAACGTGCGCGCGATGTCCTCGACCTCGAACACGAGCGTGCCGACGCCGTCCGGGTGCTTCGCGAGGAAGCGCGCCGCGCGGCCACCTTCGCCCACGGGCGTGGAGCACGCGACGATGATGTTGTTTGCTTGGAACACCGCCGTCTGCTGGCGTCCCGCTTTGGTCGTGGCGTCGTCGCTGCGCCAGGTCTCGGCGAAGTCGAGCTTGCCCGT
Organism: Pseudomonadota bacterium; assembly: GCA_023428295.1. GTDB lineage: Bacteria > Myxococcota_A > Polyangia > Haliangiales > Haliangiaceae > JABFXX01. The sequence goes on along the minus strand of JAEYYV010000039.1, from coordinate 40,294 downwards.
GTAGAACGTTCGCGACCGCTCGAGATCGCGAACGTAGTAGTGGATTCCTTCGAGGCGCTTGATTCCGACGGGAGAGTTCTTCATGGGATTACTTCACGGCGTCTGGTTGGCGATCGGGTGCAGCGTTCACGAATGCGGGGAGCTCGAGACAGCGCTTCTCGATCGCGAGGAGCGCGTCGAGTGATGCGCGACCCGGATCGTGAAGACCCGGCAGAGGTTCGTGCGCGGCCCACTGGCCGTCGGCGTCGAGGATGCCGAAGCGACGCGCCGACGCGAGCTGCGGCACGAGGCAGCAGTCCGCGATCGTGGGTGAATCACCGACGGAGAACAGGCCGCTGACCTCCGCCGTGGCGTACGCGAGCGCGGTCATGCCCTCGGCGATGAAGGCTTTGACCCACGCCTTGTCATCCACGCCGGACTGCACGAGGCGCTTCGTCGTGGACAGATTTTGCAGCGGCTGGATGCCCGAGTTCACGATCTCTGCGAGGCCGCGGGCTCGTGCGCGCAGGTACGCGTCGCTCGGCAGGATCGGCTGCTCGGGGAAGCGCTCCTCGAGGAACTCCATGATCGGCAGCGACTGCGTGATCGTGTGGACCTTACCGTCGTCCTCGGTGACCTCGAGCGTGGGCACTTGGGACATCGGGTTCATCACGCGGTACGCGTCGGCGAACTGATCCTTCTGGAGGATGTTGACCACGACGTACTCGTACTCGAGGCCCTTGAGCCCGAGCGCGATGCGCACGCGATGGCTCGCGCTGCTGCGCCAGTAGTTGAACAGCCGCAGCTTCACGCGGCGCCTCCCGAATCGACGACGCGTTGATCGATGGTGCCGAACGGCTGCGCGCCGCTCGCGTCGAACGCCGTGATCTCGATCCGGTCACCGACGACCATGAACGGCGTCGACGGCTTGCCCTGCTCGATCGTCTCGATCATGCGGCGCTCGGCGAGGCACGACACGCCGCGCGCGCGATCCGCGTTGGACACCGTGCCGCTGCCGAGGACCGTTCCCGCCACGAACCGCCGCGTCTTCGTGATGTGCGCGATCAGCTGGTGAAACGAGAAGTGCATCTCGGGTCCCGCATCGCAATCGCCGATGACGTCGCCGTTGTACGTGCTGCGCACGCGGACGTGCGCGCGCCCGTCTTGCCACGCGTCGCCCAATTCGTCGGGCGTGACGGCGAACGGCGAGAACGCGGTGGCCGGCTTGCTCTGGAAGAAGCCGAAGCCCTTCGCGAGCTCCTCGGGGACGATGTTGCGCAGCGTGCAATCGTTGGCGAGCATCACGAGGCGAACAAAGCCACCGGCTTGCGCCGCCGTGGTTCCCATCGGTGTGTCGCCGAGGACCACGCAGACCTCGCTCTCGTAATCGAGTCCCCACGCCACGTCGCGCAGCTCGATCGGATCGCGCGGCCCCATCATGTCGCCCGAGCCGCCTTGATAGACGAGTGGATCGGTCTCGAGCGTCGGCGGCGGATCCGCCTTGCGCGCCTTGCGAACCAGGATGACGTGGTTCAGGAACGCGGAGCCATCGACCCACTCGTACGCGCGAGGCAGCGGCGCGCCGAGGCGATGCGGATCGATCGCGGTGCCATCGACGGCGCCGGAGTCGAGCGCGTCGGCGAGCGAGCGCAGCGCGACCTCCGCGGCGTCCCAATCGTCGAGCGCGCGCTGCATCGTGGGCCACTCGGCGGGCGACGGCGCACCGACCATCCCGTCCTTGCGCACGACGAGCAAGCGACCATCTCTCGAGCCATCACGCAGGGTCGCGAGCTTCATGACGAGGGCACCTTATGCCGCGCCCCAGGGCCGGTCAACGGGCCCGCTCACTCGCGATTCTCGTCGGCATTTTGCGCAGATTCTGCGCTACGGAGCCGCCACGCAGCTCGCGCCGCACGTCCCCGGCGTCGTGCCGCATTGCGCTGCCGGATCGCAGATCAGCTCCGCCTCACCGCACACGCAGAACCACCCGTTACAGTGCTCGCCGGCGCTGCAGAACGTCGTGCCGCACGCGGGTCCTGCGCTGGCGCCGGCTGGCGCACACGAGTCGCTCTCGTCGCCGTTCGCGCTACCGCAGCCGATGAGCGTACACGCCGCGACTCCGTTCATGCACATGCACGAGTTGCACTCGTTTCGCCACAGCGCGTCGCCCGCGTAGGTGCGGCCCATGAACTCGCAGGGCGCGTTGCCGCCGTCGAGGATCCCCGCGTCCGTCGACGGCGACTTCCCGTCGCTCGAGCAACCACCAAGACCGAGCAGCGCGATAACGACGACCAACCTCATGCGCGAATGGTCGGCCGTGTCCGCGGCCCTTGTCGAGAGGTTTCAGTGTCCGCGGCGGCTGAACATCTTCGCGACCGCACCGCCGGCGCGATGGGCGAGCCCGGGCGCCACACGTGTGATCTGGTGCATGAGCCATGCGTCACGGCCCACGGTGCGTACCGCCGGGTTGGTGCGCAGCGCGTCGACGATGGTGGCGGCGACGAGCGAGGGTGGCGATCCGCGCTTCTTGAACGTGGCCGCCATCTTTGCTTGGCGCTGCGCGACGCCGCCGGACATGCGGCCACCATCGATGATGCCGGTGTCGATCATGCCGGGACAGATCGCGGTGACGCCCACGCCGTGCGGCGCGAGCTCGCTGCGCAGCGACTGCGAGAAGCCGAGCACGGCGAACTTCGACGCGACATACGCGGTGACTTGCGGTGCGGGATAGATGCCGAAGATCGACGAGATGTTGACGATGTGTCCCGAGCCGCGCTCGACCATCTTCGGCGCGAAGAAGTGGCAGCCGTGCACCACGCCATAGAGGTTCACGCCGACCAGCCACTCCCAGTTGTCGAGCGACGTGTCGAGGAACGTGCCGCCGACGGCGACGCCCGCATTGTTCACGACGACATCGACCGCCGGCGTCAGTGCGTGAACCTCGTCGGCGAACGCGGAGAACTGTGCGCGATCGGCAACGTCGAACGCACGCGCGAGCAGCGCGCGAGAGCCGAGCTCTTCCGCGAGCGAGTCGATGCGCCCGCGATCGATGTCCGTGGCGACGACGCGCGCACCTCGCTCTGCGAACGCGAGTGCGGTGGCGCGACCGATGCCGTTGCCCGCGCCGGTGACGACGCAGACCTTGTCCGTCAGGTTCGACAGAGGCATCGCGTCAGGCCGCTTCCGGCATCTTCAACCCGCGAGCTGCAAACCAGTCGGCGGCGAGCGTACGGTCGTTGTTCTGATTCGGATGGAAGTCGCGGCGCAGGTACTGACGAATGCCGCGCACGAACACGCGGCGGATCATCGGATCCGTCTTGCGCTGCTCGTTGATCCCGCGCAGCGCCTTGCGGCCGGTGAGGCCGTCTTGACGCATGAGCGACGCAGCGCCCCACGCCCAGAAGCCACCGAGCGTGAGCGTCGCGAGGATGAGCCCGAGCACGCGCGTGCGATAGCGCGGGTCCACCGTCTGTAGCACGTCGAACGCGACCGACTTGTGCTCGATCTCTTCCGCCGCGTGCCACGCGAGGAGGAGGCGCATCTCGGGCGCGGCCTCGTCGAGGACGCCGCGCGTGAACGCACCTTCCGCGAGGATCGCGGTGAAGTGCTCCGCGGCCGCGGTGACGGCGAGCTTGAGCTCGGGCGACGTGCGCTTCTCGATCCAGCTCGCGACGCGCTTGTAGCGCTCGAGGAACGTGTCCACGTCAAAGCCCTGCGCGCGGAGGATCGCGTTGAACTCGTCGTGCGCGTGCGCGTGACGGCCTTCTTGCTGGAAGAAGCCTTTGATCTGCGCGCGCAGGTGCGGATCCTCGATGCGATCCATGAAGTGGTTCACCGAGCGCACGAAGAAGCGCTCGCCCCACGGGAACAAGAGGTTGACGCCGTTGGCGATCGCCGTCGCGGTCGCGTTGTTGTAGAGCCAATGACGCGGGACCTTGGAGAAATCGACATCGAGGTCGCGCGGGACAGGAACAGCAACCATCTGGGTGCTCCTACTAGAAGATGTGGTCGTAGCCTGGCGCGTTATTGACCATTAGTCAATAGGCGTTCTATCGCCGCCCGGGAGCGCTGTGATTCCGCTATGCTGCCGAGGTGCCGCCCCGTCGTGCGCTGAAGCGAGTCATGCGAGCCGTGTCCACGCGGGTCAAGCGCCGCGTGCGCCTCGACAACGACAGCCGCCGCGCGCAGCTGCTCGGCCTCGCGCGCAGGGCGTTCTCCGATCGCGCGTACGACGACGTGTCGATCGACGATCTCGCCAAGGAAGCGAAGATCTCGAAGGGCCTCCTCTATCACTACTTCCCGACGAAGCGTGATCTCTACGTCGCGGGGCTGTCCGAGATCGCCGACGAGCTCGTCGCTGCCGTGACCTCCACGGGCGGCGACGCACCGATCGAGCGCGCGCGCGCTGGCCTCGACGCATACCTCGATCACATCACGCGTCATCAACGCGCGTTCGTGTCGCTCATGCGCGGCGGCATCGGCAGCGATCCGGAGGTCGCGGCGGTCGTCGACGGCGTGCGCGCGAAGATGTTCGAGACGTTCCTCGAGGGACAGGCGTTCGCGCCACTCGTGAAAGGCGATCCGAAGTTCGAGATCGCCGTGCGCGGATGGATCGGCTTTGTCGAAGCAGCGTCGATCGATTGGTGCGCGAACCCGCGCCTGTCACGCGAACAGCTGCGCGAGCTCCTCGTCGGGATCCTCTTCGAGGTGCTGCGCGTCGTCTCGCCGCCGCTCTTCCAGACGCGTTAGGCCAGGTCGAACACGAGGACTTCGGCGTCGTCGACCCCGGTGATCGAGAGCTCGCCGGGACCGACGGCCGCGAGCGCATCGCCCGCGGACAGCGTTTGCTCCACGCCGGGCCCCGTGATCGTCACCGAGCCCTTCGCGACGTGGATCCACGCGTAGCGCTTGTCGGCGAGCGTGTGCGTCGTGGACTCGCCCTTCGCGAACAGGCCCGCACCGATCGTCGCGTCTTGATGGATCGAGATCGATCCGTCGCGTCCGTCGGGCGACACCACCAGACGCAGCGTTCCCTGACGCTCTTCGCGCGAGAACGCTCTCTGCTCGTAGCCCGGCGCGTGACCGCGCTTGTCCGGAATGATCCAGATCTGGAGGAAGTGCACGCCCTCCTTCTTCGACGCGTTCATCTCGCTGTGCTGGACGCCCGTGCCCGCGGACATGCGCTGCACGTCGCCCGGCTTGATCGTCGAGCCCGTGCCCATGCTGTCTTCGTGCGCGAGCGCGCCCTCGAGGACGTACGAGATGATCTCCATGTCGCGATGGCTGTGCGGCGGGAAGCCTTCGCCCGCAGCGACGCGATCCTCGTTGATCACGCGCAGCGCGCGGAAGCCCATCGCTTCGGGGTTGTAGTAATCGGCAAACGAGAAGGTGTGATAGCTCTCCAGCCATCCGTGCTTCGCGTGGCCGCGTTCGTTGGCCCTCAGAACTTCGGTTTGCATGACGTGCAACGGTAGGGCTGCGCGCGGCGCACCACAACGATCGCCGAGCGGAACAGTCCATACAGACGCGATGTCGAAGTTCGACACGCTCAGCCGCGCTCGAACACGAACGGCAACGTGACCCGGCTCTGGCCGCGCTGGCGTCCGAATCGCCAGGCCGCGACCTCTCTGCGGATCTTCGCGATCACGCGCTTGCGCTCGACCTCGTCGGCGAGCGGCACGCGCGTGGTGTCCGACAGCACGCGTACGTCGCGCACCGAGCCGGCGCGATCCACGCCGAACGCGAAGCTCGCGAGCCCCGCGATCGGCAACGTGCCGAGGAGCGTGCCCAGGCGAGCAGTCAGGTCCTCGATGCGCTCGCCGAGCTGCTTCGCGGTCAGCGGCCCCTCGACGAGCGGCCGGGGCTGCACGAACCAGCCGTGCACCACGAGCCTGCCCTCGCGCGGATCGTGCGTTCCGCTGACGCGCCGCACGCCATGCGGGATGCGCGGATCGAACACGGTCAAGCGATTCATGCGCGGCTCGATCGCGCGGATCAGCTCGCGCTCCTCGACGCCGCGCACGGACGCGAAGTCCTGCCAGAAGTCCAGGACCTCGTCGCGCACGAGCAGCGTCTCGCCGCCCGCGAACACGCGCTGCTTCCACGGCGTCAGCGAAAACACGAACGCCCACGGCCCGTGCGGCAGGTCGCCGTGCAGCTCTTGCTTGCAGCCATCGAGGTAGAGCGAGAGCCACGGCGGCGAGATGTCGTGACAGCCGAGCGTCTCGCGTCCCCACGTCACGAGCGCGCGATGAAAGCGCTCGTAGATCGCCTTGGGAAAGTACGTCCACGCGGGCGTGCGCAGCGCGGTGTACTGCCCCGGCACGTGCCAGTAGTCCCACACGAAGCGATCCGCGCGTGTGCTACGCGGGTTCTCGAAGCGCTCGTCGAACACGCCGCGCAAGCGCGCTGCATCGGGCGAGAAGTTGTCGACGATCAGGACATCGCGAGGCACGAGGCGCACCCTATCGCGATCGCCTGTCGAACGTGACAGCGACTACTTCTTCTCGACGGGCTTTGCCGCCTTGGGCGCGTCCTTCTTCGGAGCGTCCGTCGTCTTGGGCGCGTCGGCCGGCTTCGTATCCTTGGGGGCGTCCGCCGTCTTGGGGGCGTCGGTCGGCTTCGCGTCGGACTTCGGGGCGTCCGCCTTCTTCTCGGGCGCCTTCTTCGCGTCGGCCTTCGGGGCATCGGCCTTCGGGGCGTCGCCCGCGAACGCGGTGGCAGAGAGGAAACCGAGGGCGAGAACAGTGCTGAACAGAGTGCGCATCAGGAGTGCTCCTTGAGATTTCGACAGAATCAGGAAGCCTCCCCAATCTGCACCCTGTATGCCCGAACCAGCTAATTATCTCGACGAGTTACACCTGCAACGATGGGGTAGTTTGCCCCCTCGGGGCAGAGCGCCCCCGAGAGCGAAGTTCACCGCCTGCTCGTGTCAGTCGTCGCTCACGCCCCACCGCAGGAGCTTGCGGTAGAGCGTCTTGCGATCGAGATCGAGCACCTTGGCCGCGTCGGTGCGATTGCCTTTGCACGCTTCGAGCACGCGCAGCACGTGACGGCGCTCGATCTCCTCGAGCGTCAGCATCTCGGGAATGTCCGAGCCCGACATCGCCGAACGACGTGTCGGCTGCATGCGGATCTTCTCCGGCAGATCCTCGACCTGGATCTCCTCGAAGTGCGCGAGGGCGACCGCGCGCTCGATGCAGTTGCCGAGCTCGCGTACATTACCCGGCCACTCGTACGCGAGCATGCGCTCGGCAGCGGCCGCCGAGATGCCCACGACCTTCTTGTCGAGCGCGACCGCGTAGTGCTTCAGCATCGAGTGCGCGAGCAAGAGCACGTCCCCGCCGCGCGTGCGCAGCGGAGGTAGCGGGAGATGGATGACGTTGATGCGGTAGTAGAGATCCTCGCGGAAGCGCTTGTCCTCGACCATGTCCTCGAGGTCGCGGTTCGTCGCGGTGATCAAGCGAACGTCGGTGGTGATCTCGCTGTCGCCACCGACGGGGCGCACCTTGCGCTCTTGCAGTGCGCGCAAGAGCTTCGGCTGCGTCGTCAGCGCCATGTCGCCGACCTCGTCGAGGAACAGCGTGCCGCCGGCTGCCTGCTGGAACAGCCCCTGGCGCGATTGCTTCGCGTCGGTGAACGCGCCCTTCGCGTGACCGAACAGCTCGCTCTCGAGGAGCTGCTCGGGGACGGCGGCGCAGTTGAGAGCGACGAACGGGCCGTCCTTGCGCCGCGAGCGCTCGTGGATCGCACGCGCGACTACCTCTTTGCCCGTGCCGCTCTCGCCGGTGATGAGCACGGTGGCGTCGGTGGCGCTGACCTGATCGATCAGCTGATACACCTGCTGCATCGCCGGCGATGCGCCGATCAAGTCGCCGCGACCGCGCGTGTTGGCGACCACCTCGTGCAAGCGCTTGAGCTCGCCGCGCAGCGCGCGATGCTCGGCCGCGCGGCGCACCGCGATCGCGAGCGCCTCGATCTCGACGGGCTTGGTCACGAAGTCGTACGCGCCCGCGCGGATCGCACCGACGGCGGTCTCGAAGCTGCCGAACGCGGTCAGCACGATCACCGGAATGTCCGGGCGGTCTTCCGCGATCTTTCCGCTGACCTCGAGGCCGGTGAGCCCCTTCATGTTGAGATCCGTGATCACCACGTCGACATCGCGCGTGGCGAGCGCCGCCAACGCGTCCGCGCCGTTCGTGTGCGTGAGCATCGTGAACCCGCGCTTCTTCAGGCCGAGCGCGATCAGGTCCACCATCTCTCGCTCGTCGTCGATCACAAGTACGTTGGTCATGCGGCACCCATGGGCAGATAAACGGTGAACGTGGATCCCTTGTCCAGCTCGGAGACGACGTCGATCCATCCACCGTGCTCGCGGACGAGGCCCCAGCTCACGGACAGGCCGAGGCCCGTTCCTTCGCCGACCTCTTTCGTCGTGTAGAACGGCTCGAACACGCGCGCGCGCGTGGCCTCGTCGAAGCCGCTGCCGGTATCGGACACGTCGATCGCCATCCACGACGACGGCGATGCATGTGCCTCGACATACGGCGGCGGCGTTTGCTCGACGACGCGCGCCGCGATGCGCACGCTTCCGCCGGAAGGCGTCGCTTGAATGCCGTTGATGACGAGGTTGGTCAGCACTTGCGTCAATTGGCCATCATCCGCGGAAACACGCAAGGCATCATCGGCCTCCGGTGGAACGAGCGTGACGTTATGCTTCTTCGCGATCGTCGCGACGAGCTGACACACGCGCCCCGCGAGCGTGGTCACGTTGACCGGCGCCTTGTGCAGAACGCGCGGGCGCGCGAAGTCGAGCAGCTGGCGGATCAGCGCGGTCATGCGCTCCGCTTGCTCCACGACGATGCGCGCGGAGTCGAGGGCATCGGTGCCTTCGACCTCTTTGTCGACGATCAACCTCGCGCGTCCGCTCACCACGTTCAGCGGCGTGCCGAGCTCGTGCGCGAGACCGGACGCGAGCTTGCCGACGGTGGTCAAGCGATCTGCGTGGCGCAGCTGCTCCATCGCTTGCTCGCGCGCGCTGCTCTCCTCGGAGAGTCGCTCGCACATGAGGTTGATCTCGTTCGCGAGCTCGCCGAGCTCGTCTCGCTGCTCGAGATGCAGTGGTCCCGAGAGGTCGCCCGTGCCGACGCGTCGCGCTTTGGCAGCGAGTCGGTTGATCGGCCGGCCGATGAACACGACGCCCAGGATCAGCGCGAGGATCGCGGCGATCGCGACGGCGCTCGCGGATCCGATGATCTCGCTGCGCAGTGACGATTGAATGTAGATGTCGAGCTGCTCGAGCGACTGCGCGATCTCGAGGCCGCCCAAGCGAGGCTCGGGCACCTTCACGGGGATGTACGTGAGCAAGAGGCGCCGGTTGTTGTCGCGCAGCGTGACGATCTGATCGAGCTCCATCGGCGCGAGCTGGTCGAGCTCCGCACGCGGTGCATCGGGGCCGCGCGCGTCGAGCCACACCCAGCGCGCGAGCAAGCTCTCGCGCTTGCTCGTCGCGGTCTCGAGGAACTCGCGCGCCGCGGATTCGCCGTCGCGTTGCCACACGTGCGCGACGCCGCGAGCGAGCGCGCGACCGAGCGCCGCCGCTTCGCCGCGCATCTGGCGATCGAACACCGTCCGCTCGCGCTCGTAGTTCAGGTAGCCCTGGATCAATGCGACGAGCGCCACGCCGATCACGAGAGCCGCGATGAACTTGCGTGTGAGGCGCATCCGCCGGGCTGTTCTACCGCACCCGTGCGCTCGTGACACAGGGGGCCCTCGCAGGATGCACGGATCCCGTGGCCCGCTTCGTGAACCACTTCGTCGACGAAGGAGCCAACCATGCTGCCCAAAGTCATCCTCGTTCCGACTGACCTGAGCGAAAACGCCGAGGAGGCGCTGGACTACGCGTGCGAGCTGGCTCGAACGCTCGGCGCGAAGGTGCACCTCCTGAATGTCATCGCCGTTCCCGTCGTCGGCGTCCCCGAGCTCGGGATGGCGCTGACGAGCACGATGATCGACACGATGGTCACGGACAACCAGAACGCGCTCGATCAACTCGCGGCGCGCAAAGCGCACCTCGCCGACATGGGACCGGCGCTCCTGCGCACCGGCGACGCGCGCGACGTGATCAACCAGACCGCCAAAGAGATCGGCGCCGACCTCATCGTCGTCGGTACGCACGGCCGCCGCGGCGTCTCGCGCGTGCTTCTCGGCAGCGTCGCGGAGACCGTCGTTCGCACGGCGCCCTGCCCCGTCCTCACCGTCCGCATGGCGAAGCATCACGATACGAAGTCCGACGCGGCGTAATCGTCGCGCGGCGCCGGGCGCGGGAGTAGTCTTGCCGCGTGGAGCGATTCTTCGTCGTCTGTGGTGCCGGCGCGGTCGGCTGCGGCTTGCGCTATCTCGTCGGTCTCGGCGCGGCCGCGAAGCTCCCGGCCACGTACCCGTACGGCACGCTGATCGTCAACCTCGTCGGCTCGTTCTTGATCGCGCTCGTGCTCGAGGTCGCGATCCGTAACGTCGACTTCTCGCCGACGCTGCGCCTCGCGATCACGACGGGCTTTCTCGGCGGGCTCACCACGTACTCGTCGTTCAACTACGAGTCGTCGCAGCTGATCCTGAATGGTCAGGTCGCACGTGGCGTCGTCAACGTCGTGGTCACCCTCGTGGGCTGCTTTCTCATGGGCCTCCTCGGATTGGCGCTCGCACGTCGGATCGCCTGACATGCAGGCGAGCGGATTCGCTCGTTGCAGCGGCGATCGTCGTTGCGCATGGTGGCAGCATGGGAAGCGTGACGAGCACGACGGAATCGCGGCGGCAGCGGATGGTGTCGGATCATCTCCGGAGTCGCGACATCATCGATCCGGCCGTGCTCGCCGCGTTCGCGCGTGTTCCTCGCGAGGAGTTTGTCCCCGAGAGCCTCGTCGATCAGGCATACGCCGACATCCCGCTTCCGATCGGCAGCGGCCAGACGATCTCGCAGCCGTACGTCGTCGCGATGACGGCGCAAGCGCTCGAGCTGCGCGGACACGAGCGCGTGCTCGAGATCGGCACCGGCTCGGGCTACGCGGCCGCCGTGCTCGCATCGCTCGCGCGCGATGTCGTCACCGTCGAGCGGATCCCCGAGCTCGCGAAATCCGCGGCGGAGAGGCTCGCGCGCCTCGGCTTTCACAACGTGCATGTCCATCAAGGCGACGGCACGCTCGGCTGGGCGATCAACGCGCCGTACGAGGCGATCTGTGTCGCCGCTGGTGCGCCGCGTCCGCCACGAGCGCTCCTCGAGCAACTCGCGATCGGCGGGCGCCTCGTGATCCCTCACGGCGACGCCGACAACCAGCGTCTCGTGCGGATCAGACGAAAGGACGAGCTGACCTACGTCGAGGAAGACCTCGGCCAGGTCCGCTTCGTCCCGCTGATCGGTGACCAGGGCTGGCCCGCCAGAGGCTAGGCTGCCTTCGCCGCCGCTTGGATCGCTTCGATCTCGAGCGTGATCTCGACCTTCTCACCGACGAGGACGCCGCCCGCTTCGAGCGCCGCGTTCCAGGTGAGACCGAAGTCCTTGCGATTGATCGTGGTCTTCGCCGAGAAGCCCGTGCGCGTACCGCCCCACGGATCCTTGACCGTCCCGCCGCCTTCGACCTTCAGCTTCACCGGCTTCGTGGTGCCGGCGATCGTCAGGTTGCCGCTCACCTCGAGCTCCTCGTCGCCGACGCGCTCGACGGTGGTCGAGACGAACGTCATCGTCGGGTGCTTCTCGCTATCGAAGAAGTCGGGCGAGCGAAGGTGCGCGTCGCGCTTCTCGTCCTTCGTGTCCACGCTCGCGGTCTCGATCGTGACTTCCACGCGCGACTTGGTGATGTCGGCGTCATCGATCACGAGGGTTCCGCCCCACGTGGCGAAGCGCCCATGGACTTTGGAGACCATCAGGTGGCGTACGTGAAAGTTCACCGACGAGTGCGAGAGATCGAAGTTCCAAGTGGTAGCGGTCATGGATCAGCTCCTGTGTTTCCGTTGTAACGGAGGACAGTCTGGTGGCCCCGTGAATGAACCACAACCCGCCTAACGGGCAACAAACCGTTGCCCCAATTAGCCGGGTTCCAGAACAGTTTGTTGCTCGGGCTCGCTGGACTTCGCCGGGATAAATGACATCGCGCGCTCCGCGAGCGCCGTGATCGTGAAGCTCGGATTCACGCCGAGGTTCGCGCCGACCGCCGCGCCATCGACCACGTAGAGCCCGCGATAGCCGAACACGCGGTGCTGCGCATCGATCACGCCCGCGGACGCGTCGGCGCCCATCACGCAACCGCCGATGCAGTGCGCGGTCATCGGCAGATCGAAGATGATCTCGCTGGTGCTCGTGATCGGAACTCCGCCGAGCTCTCTCGCGGAGCGCTCGACGATCGCGTTGGCCGCGGGAATGTTCGTAGGGATGCGCTTGCCCGACGAGCACAGCAGCTTGGTGAACGGCCAGTACCAGCGGCGGCGGCGCTCGAACGTGAGCGTGCCGTCGATCGTCTGCATCACGAGCAGGATCAGCGTCTGCGTCGCGAAGCCAAACGGCCACGCCGCGCGGAAGAACTTGATCGGATGCGCGAACGCGCTGCCCATCCACCGCAGCACGCGACCGAAGCCTTTGCCGCCGACCATCAGCGTGGCCAAGAGACCGAGCGCGTCGGAGCCCTTCGAGTACCGCGTGGCCTCGATGTGCGTCCACTGATCGATGTGGATGCCCGAGCCGATCGCGATGCCCTTGGACATGTCGTGCTTCGTGCCGGGAAACCGTACGCCCACGATCGACTCGCTGTTCGTGCGCACGTCCGCGCCGAGCCGCGCCGAGATGTTTGGCAGCGAGCCCTTCTGCTTCGCGCGCATGAGGAGATCCATCGAGCCGAGCGCGCTCGCCGCGACCACCACGTTGCGCGCGCGGATGGTCTTCTTGTCCTTGAACAGCCACGCGGTCGACCGCTCGGTCGTGACCTCGTAGCCCTCGGAGCCGTCATCAGCGCCGATCGGCCGGATGTCCGTCACCCGCGTCTCGGCGAGGATCTTCGCGCCGCGCTTCTCGGCGAACCAGAGGTAGTTCTTGTCGAGCGTGTTCTTCGCGTCGAAGCGACAGCCGACCATGCATCCACCGCAGCCGATGCAGCTCTTCCGCGGCGGTCCTTCGCCATCGAAGTACGGATCGGCGTGTGGCGTACCGGGCTTCTCGCCGTCCTGACCGAAGTACACGGCGACGTCCGTCTTGTAGAACGTGCCGTCCACGCCGGCCGCCACCGCGATCTTCTTCAGCATGTGATCGGCGTCGCCGAGGATCCGGTTCTGCGTGACGCCGAGCATTCGCTTCGCCGTGGCGTAGTGCGCCGGCATGTCGGCCTCCCAGTTCGCGAGGCCCTTCCAGCTGCCGTCGCGCCACACCGTCTCCGGCGGCACGAGCATCGTGTTGGCGTACGTGATGGAGCCGCCACCGACGGCGTTGCCGCACAAGATCATCACGTGCTTGAACGGCCGCATGTTGAAGAAGCCGAACAGCTTCGCCCCCGGCCGCCAGATGAACTTGCGCGCGTTCCACGAGGTCTTCGGGAAGTCCTTCGCCTCCCAGCGCTTTCCCATCTCCACGACGCACACCGAGTAGCCCTTCTCGGCCAACCGGCACGCCGAGACCGCGCCACCAAAGCCGGAGCCGACGACGACGTAGTCGAAATCGAGGTCCGCCATTGGGCCAGTCTAGCCTGGCTGTCGGCGCAGCGCGAAGCGGGCGAGCGGCGCGAGCATCACACCGACGAGCAGACCGCCGAGCAGGAACATCGAACGCCCTTGCGCCTGTGGCCGAGGAGCGCTCGCGCTACCCGCGGTCGCGGTCGCCGCCGCGCCGAACGTGATCGCGGGGCTCGCTCGATCCACGACCGTCATGCGATCGGCGACCGCGTCCTTCACGAGCAGCTCGAACGTCGGGCTGACCTTGGTGTCGGTCACGAACGGCAAGCGCCAGGTGTGCTCGCCCTCGGCGCAGTGCATCGCCGCCGTCAGCCGCACGGTGACGCTCGAGAGCTCCATCGCCGGCGCAGCGAGCGTACAGCCACGCGGCGCTTCGCGCGCGTACGTCAGGGCCGCGAGCGTTCGCGCGTGCGACGTCAGGTCCGCGCTCGGCGCGTCGAGCATCTGCGCGGCGGCGGTGCGATCGAGGTCGAGGATGACCTTATCGGGCTCGATGCGCAGGTAGCCGATGTCGAGCGAGTGCGCGCTGGCGCTGCTCGCACACACCAGGAGCGCGAGGATCACGTTCGAGGCGATCACTTCACCACCTCCAGTCCGAGCTGACGCCAACCGCGGTTCGCGGGATCGAGGAGCGAGGCCTCTCGTCGATACATCTCGGCGCGCGGACCGTTGCCCAGCGCCGCTTCGAGTCTCGCCGCCAGCTCGTAGATACGCGCATCGCGGACGCCGGTCGCGAGCGCGGCGCGGATCTGAACGATCGCCTCGCGCGGCTGCTTCGCGCGGTGATACGCGCGCGCGAGCTGGAACCGTACGTCCGCCGACGGTCGCCGCGCGACTTCAGCCGTGCCGATCGCGATCGCTTCGTCGAGCTGGTCGCCGCGATCGACGAGGATCTCGACGAGATCGAGCGCGTGGCCCGTGCCCGACGACGCCAGCTCCGCACGCACGAGCTTCTCGACCTGGGTGCGCACGGACGTCGCCGCGGCGTGGTCGCCAGCGACCTCGAGCGCGCGCGCTTCGTCGATCAAGTAGCGCACGTTGCGCGACGCTTCGAACGCGCGCGCGAACATCGTGCGCGCATCGCGCGCGTGGCCCGTGCGCAGCGCGATCTCCGCGCGTTGCGCGAGCGCGAGTGGATCGCCCGGCGCGATGCGCAACGCTTCAGCGACCAGCAGCTGCGCGCCCGCGGTGTCACCGCGGCGGAGCAGGAAGCGGCCCCACGTCGTGCGGAGCCGAGCCGCTTCGCTCGGATCCCCGAGCTCCTCGACGACGACCGCGCGCGCGAAGTCGTACGCGGCCTCCGCGTCGCGGCCTTGCGCGGCGTACACGAGCGCGCGCATGAGGTACGCGCCGGACGACGGCTTCCGCGTGACCTGCGTTTCGGCGGACTCCGCGGCCGCAGGCAGCTCGCCGAGCGCGAGGTACGACGTGGTCAGGATCGTGTACGCGCCGTGCGACTGCGAGTGCGCGAGGTAGCCGCGCGCGAGATCGATCGCGGCGCGGAACTCGTGGCGCGCGGTCGCGATGCGCGCGAGCGTGAGCGGCGCGCTGTTCGGTGACGGCAACAGCTCGAGCGACCTCTTCGCCGTGGCCTCCGCGCGCGCGAAGTCCGCCGGATCGCCGAGCCGCGTCGCGCGGCGCAGATAGAGGTCCGCGAGCTCTGCCATGTCGAACGGCGTCGCGCGCGCGGCGATGCGCGCTTCGAGATCGGCGATCGTCGCGATCGGATCTGACGACGCGTGGGTCTCGATCGAGAAGCGATAGCGGATCTGATCCGTCGCGAGCGACGAGGTCTCGATGGTCCGCGTCGCGTGGGCGGTCTTGTGGATCGCGACGAAGCCCGCGATCGCACCGGCGACGAGCGCGCAGCAGCCCGTCGCGAGAAGTGGCGTGGCCCTCATGCCGGTACGTACGGGCGAGCGGGCACATCGGATCGTTCGCCCTACATCGTCGATCCGGTCTGTCGACCGAGTCGTAAAGGGCGCGAGGGGCAACTTCATCCGCTCCTCGTTCTGGGAGGAACCTCATGAAACGGAAGAGTTTGTTCGTAGCCGCAGGCTTGCTCGCAGGTGCGATGGCGCTGGGGACGACGTATCAGATCGCGGCCGCGTCGGATCACGATGACGGCGAGCTCGATCTGAAGAGTCGCGCGCTGAACCTGACCGACCACTACGCGTTCAAGTCGGGATCGGAGCTCTCGCTCGTGATGTACGTCAACCCACGGTCGTTGCCGCAGCGGCAGTACGACCTCAGCACGAACGCGCGGTACGAGTTCCACATCTCCAAGGTGTCCACCAAGGCGGCGCAACCGACCGCCTCGGAGGACTACGTGTTCCGCTTCGAAGCGGGACCACCGAACGCCGCGGGCGTTCAATCGATCACGCTCACCGTGCTTCGTGATGGCACCGTGATCGGCACGCACACCGGCACGTCCACCGACTTCGCGAGCTCGAAGGCGAACACGGTGACCACCAACACCGGCAGCGCGGCGGACGTCGACTTCAAGTACTTCGTCGGCATGCGCGCCGACTCGTTCACCTTCGACGTGCAGCGCTTCTTCACCGTGCGCAACTTCCTCGCGCGTCGCTTCTTCGGCGGCCCGGGCGGCAACGGCGATCCGGCCGCACTCGCTGCGCTCCAACCCACGTGCAAGAACCAAACGCTCGCGCAGGGGATCCTCGGCCAAGGCGACACCACCGACGGTGACGCCGTGAACCTGTGGAACCCGCCCGAGTGCGCGCCCGACTTCACCAAGAACTACAACGTCACCGCCATCGTGCTGAACGTCCCGATCGCCGACCTCGGCGGCGGCACCGTGTTCGACACGTGGTCCACCATTTCGGTGAAGCAGTGAAAGGCAGCCCCATGAAGATCACCTCTCTCGCGATCGCCCTCTCGCTGGTAGCTGCCGCCTGTGGCGACGACGGTGGCAACAATCCTGTCGACGCTGCCCCCGGTGACGACGGTGGATCGGGATCGGGCTTGGATGCGGGCCCTGGTCCCATCACCTACGTCCAGATCGAACAGCTCGCGCGCCCCGGTATCGCCGAAGCGCTGTTGCTCTCGAACGGCTTTCTCGCCGGCTACAACGCGACCGCGCCCACGTTCACCGGCGTACCGGCGGCGACGCTCGGCGACGTGATCGCGGAAGCGAAGACCGTGTTGAAGGCGATCTACCTCGGTACGTGCCTCGTCAACGGCATCGCCGGCCTGAACGCGCAGAACGGCGCGAAGCCCGGTGGCCTCGAGTGCGCGGCCGTCGGCGGCAACGTGTTCACGAACGGCAACGCGCTGACCGGCGATACGCTCACGCAAGCGGCCAAAGACGGCGCGCAGGCCTACGCCGATCGCGTGTTCTCGCAGTTCATCCCCGACGTGATGCGCATCGACACCACGATCGACAGCGCATACTTCAGCGGCCCCGCGCTGTGCAATGGCGCCGCCGCCAACTCGCCGCTGCTCTGCGGCGGTCGCAAGCTCGAAGACGACGTCATCGACATCACGTACTTCTATCTGCTCGCCGGCGCCGCCGTTCCGACGGGACTCGCGGGATCGCAAGCGGGACAAGCGCAAGCGACCGCGCTGATCAGCGACGGCGTGAGCTACGCGGGCGCGGCGAACAACCCGAACCAGGGCCATCCGCCGACGTCCTCGAGCTTCCCGTACTCGGCGCCGCCTATCTGATGAGCTCGTTGACGAGCTTGCGGAGCTCCTTCAGGTCGAAGGGCTTCTCGAGCTTGAGGTTGGTCGACGCGTCGAGGAACTCGCGCGCTGCGACGGTGAACGCACCGCCGGTCAGAAACACCATGCGGTTCGCTTGCGACACGTCGAGCTTCACCACCTCGGAGTAGAGCTCCATGCCCGTGATCTGCGGCATCATCAGATCGCAGAGCACGACGTCGTAGCGCGCGCCGTCCTGCATCAGCTCGAGCGCCGAGTGCGCACTCGTCACGGCGGTCACCTCGTGATCGCTCGAGAGGTACTTGCGGATCGCCTGCACGAGCGGCTCTTCGTCGTCGACGACGAGCACCGTGCCGCGGCGAATCGCGGGCGCCGCCGTCGGTCGCGCCATCACGCGCGACTGGATCTGCGTGATCGCGACTGGCAGCGTGACGATGAAGTCCGTGCCCTTTCCGGTCTCCGACTCGAACGTCAGCGAGCCGCCGAGCTGCGTGATGATGCGATGCGAGATCGCGAGGCCGAGGCCCGTACCCACGCCGACAGGCTTGGTGGTGAAGAACGGCGTGAACAAGCGCGGGCGCACGTGGACCGGAATGCCCGTGCCCGTATCCGAAATAGTGACGGTGACCCTGCCCTTCGGATCGTAGGCCGTGGTCAGCGTGATGCGATTGCCCTCGTAGTTACCCGTGGGAATCGCGTGCGCAGCGTTGATGATCAGGTTCAGGAACACCTGCCCCAAACGCGACTCGTTGGCCTCGACGAGCGGCACCTTGCCGTACGCGCGCACGAGCTTCGCGCGGTGGCGCAGCTCGTTCCACGCCATGCGCAGTGTGGACTCGAGCACGTGCTCGACATCCACGGGACCATGTCGCTCTTCCTCGGCGCGCGAGAAGATCTTCAGGTCGCGCACGATCTCGCGCACGCGGTCGGCTGCGGTCCGCGCATCCTCGAGCTCGTCGACGAGATCGGGCGGCAGCACTGACTTGTCCGTCATCGACTGGACGTCTTGCACGGCCATGTCGATGTTGGCGATCACCGACGCGAGCGGGTTGTTGATCTCGTGCGCGACACCGGCCGCGAGCGTACCGACCGATGCCATGCGATCGCTGACCATGAGGTGCAGCTCGGTCTGCTTCTTGTCGCTGATGTCGCGAGCGACGACGACGCAGCCGGTCATCTTCCCGTCGGTGAGAACGGGACCGAGCTTCGTAGACAGCCAGATGGTCATGTCCTGGAACACGATCGGCGCCTCGAAGCCCTGCGGCTCGCCGGTCTCGACCATGCGCGCGAGCGCCGCCTTGAACTCGCGCTGGTGATCGCCACCCGGGAGCTCGAGCAAGTTGCGGCCGATCAGCTTGTGCGCTTTGAGCTCGCGGATATCGCGATTGATGAACTTGATGCGACCGTCCAGGTCGATGTGAACGACCCAGTCCGGCATGTTCACGACCATCGCGTCGAGGAGCGCGGCGTGCTCGACCGCGCGTCGCTCTGCCTTCTCGCGCTCCTCGTAGGCGCGTGCCAGCCACAGCACCTGCGAGATCTGGTTGGCGACACCACGCGCGAACGCGGTCCAATCGCCCTGATCGAGATCGCGACCGCGCGAGACCATGAGCAGGCCGCCGATGACCGCGCCCTGATGCGTGAGTGGCACGACGAGCATCGCCGTGCCTTGCGTGCGCGAGAGCAAGTCGTGCGAGACCTGCGCGGGGACGTCGTCGGACGGCAAGTACAGCGTCTTGCTCTGCGTGAGAGTCTCGCGGAGCAGCTGCTCGTGGCCGAAGAAGCGCTCGAGCTCGTCGGTGCTCGCTACCGGGTGACCGCTGCCGAGCGAACGCACCCGCAACGCGTTGGTGGCGTCGCCGAACAGGTACAGCGCGCCGACGGCAATACCACCCGCGTCGAAGCACTCCGCGAGCGCTTCGTCGAGAGCGACATCGACATCGCGATGTTTGAGCACCGCTTCCGAGATGCCGGTGAGAACCGTGAGCTCGGAGGCCAGCGACGAGCAGCGCCGAGCGAGGCCAGCGTTGAGCATCACCTGACGCTCGAGCTGCCGGAACACGCGCTGGTTGTGCTCCTTCTCGAGGTCGACGATCGCCTCTGCCTGGATGACGACGTTGGTGCCCTGCGCCTGGCCGAGCGCACCGTCGAGCGCTTCGAGGAGCTCGACGAGCTCGGGCGTGCGCGGCAATAGATCGTTGGCGCCGGCGCGCTTCGCGAGATCGCGATCCGCGGGCTCGACGTAGCTCGACGTCACGAGCAGCACCGGCAGCTTGCCCAGCGACGGATCTTGGCGCACCGCCATCGCGAGGCCAAAGCCATCGAGCTCCGGCATCATCACGTCGGAGACGAGCGCATCGGGCACGTGACGCTTGACCGCCTCGAGCGCGGCGCGTCCATCGGCGACACCCTCCACGTCGAAACCGAGGCGCGACAGGCGGAACGTGGCGAGCTTGAGCTGGATCGGATCGTCGTCGGCGATCACGACGCGCCGCCCGGTGCCGAACTTGCCGCCGGCCGGTACGGGCACCGGCAAGTGCGCCTCGATGATCGGGACCAACCGAGACGGCGCGATCGGCTTCGCGATGATGTCGTCGAAGCCCACGGTGGAGACGCGCGCCTCGTCGAGCTCCGACACGAAGCCCGAGAACGCGAGGATCGAGACGTCGGTTCCTTCGGCGAGATCGCGCAGCTCTCCGACGAGCTCGAAGCCATCGGCGTCGGGCAGCATCAGATCCTGCAGCACCACGCGCGGATGCTCCTTGCGCATCAGCTCGCGCGCCGTTGCACCATCGGGTGCTTCGATCACGTCGTGCCCGTTGCGCTGGAGCGCATTGCGAACCATGCGGCGCGTGACGGAGTTGTCGTCGACGACCATGATCTTGTGCGTCATGGCGTCCCTCCTGGGCGCGCGCTCAAGTGCTTCGCGACCACGGTGGGAAGCAGACGTGTATCGATCGGCTTGGTCACGTAGTCATCGCAGCCAGCGGCCAGCGCCTTCTCCTGGTCGCCCTTCATCGCGTACGCGGTGACGGCGATGACGACGATGGGCTTGGTCGCAGGATCCGCTTTCAAGCGGCGCGTGAGCTCGAGCCCGTCGATGCCGGGGAGTTGCACGTCCATGAGGATCAAGTCGGGCGGTGCGGTGCGAATCGACGCGAGTGCATCGTCGGCGTCCGCGGCGGTCGTGACGTCGTAGCCATGCTGCTGCATCAAGTACGTCACGAGCTTCAGGTTGGTCGGGTTGTCGTCCACGATCAGGATCCTTTGGGCCACCGTTCACACCCCCCCAGCCCGTTCGCTCGCGACGCCAGCGCGCTGCAGCGAGTCCACTAAGCTCTTCGCGTCGAGCGGCTTGTGCAGCACCTCGTGCACCTGAAAACCGGCGAGCACGTTGGTGTCGGGCACTACGGTGACGACGATGATCGGGATCCCCGTCGCGCGCGGATCGCCTCGCAGCGCCCCGAGTACGTCGAGGCCGCTCATGTCCGGCAACAGCAAGTCGATCGTGACCGCATCGAACGGACGCGCGCGCCACTTCGCGAGCGCCTGCGCCCCCGTCGTCGCGACGTCGACGTCGTAGCCCGCGCGCGAGAGCGCCTTGACGAGCTGGTCCTGGTCGCTCGCATCGTCCTCGACGACGAGCACCGCACTCGCGCCCTTGCGATGACTGCGATCGCGCGTGACCGCTCGCGAGATCGCGATCTCGTTCAGCGCCTCCACGCGGCGCGGGATCACGGCGAAGAACGTGCTGCCTTTGCCGACCACGCTCTCCACGCCGACGGTTCCGCCTTGCGCCTCGACGAGTCGCTTCGTGAGCGCGAGTCCGAGGCCCGTGCCTTGATGCCGCTTCGCGAAGCCGGCCTCGAGCTGCTGGAACTCGACGAACAGCCGCGCCTGATCGACCTCCGAGATGCCGATGCCCTCGTCGGTCACCGACAGCCGCATCATGTCCGGACCCTCGGCGGCGATCTTCAGGATCACGCGCGCGTCGGGCGACGAGAACTTGATGGCGTTCGAGAGGTAGTTGTAGGCGATCTGCTTGAGTCGCGCGGGATCGAGGAACAGCTCGCCGATCGTGGGATCGATATCGAGCTCGAGCCGCACGCGCTTCGCCGCGAGATGCGTGCGCAGGATCGACGAGATCTCGCTGACGACGCGTTGCACCTCGACCTTCTCGGGCCGGAACTCGAGCTTGCCGGCCTCGACCTTCGCGAGATCGAGCACGTCGTTGATCAGCTGCAAGAGATGCTTACCGCTCGCGAGGATGTCGCCCAGGAACTCCTTGTGCTGCGGCGAGCCGGCGGGAACCGCACCGTCGTGCAAGAGCTCCGCGAATCCGATGATCGCGTTGAGTGGAGTGCGTAGCTCGTGCGACATATTCGCGAGGAACTCGCTCTTGAGACGATTCGCTTCTTGAATGCGGCGATTCTGCATTTCGAGTGCGGCACTGCGGCGGCGGATCTCTTCACCACGCACGCGCTCTTCGGCCTCGCGAAGCGCGCGCTCGATCACCGGCACGAAGCGCTTCGGCTTGTCCTTGGACAGAAAGTCGAGCGCGCCGGCCTTCAGCGCCTCGACCGCGGGCTCTTCGCCGATCGTTCCAGAGATCACGATGCAAGGAGTCGGCACGCGCTTCGCGCTCAACGTGTCGAGGACGATGCGGCCACCGAAGCCGGGCATCATCCAATCCGAGATCACGAGGTCCCACGTCTCGGCCAGGGCAGCCTCGAACTGAGTGAGCGATGCGCACCGCGTCGCGACTATGCTGTAGCCACCCCGTTTGAGCTCGCGCAGCAGGATTTCGAAGTCATCTTCCGAATCCTCTGCGACGAGTACGCGCAACTGCCGATCCATATGCGTCACTCGCCTAACCCCGAGCTGGGACGATAGCTCTGCCAAGGTAGGAATCACCAGGGTACAGGATCCCGACGTACGGGTTAACCCAGCTTAACGCTTGGCTAACGCTGGCTGGGATAGTCCTCGGGGAGCGGGGCACTGTTCGATAAGTCGGACGATGGGAGGGTGAACGCGAATAAAGCACCCTCGCCGACCGAACTTTCTGCCCACACTTCCCCGCCGTGTCGCTCCACGATACGGCGCACCGTCGCGAGGCCAATTCCAGTCCCGCTGAACTCGCGCTCCGAGTGGAGGCGGCCGAACGGCGTAAACAACCGATCCGCATGGGCCATCTCGAACCCTGCACCGTTGTCACGTACGAAGTACACCGGTTGGGTGCCGCGATTTGCTACACCCACCTCGATTCTCGCGCTCGGCTTGTTTCGCGTGAACTTCCACGCGTTTCCGAGCACGTTGTCGAGGAGAACGCGCATCAGTCGCGCGTCGGCCTCCACCTCGAGATGCGGAGTGACGAGGGTGGTGATGCGGCGGTCGGGGTCTCGCCGAGCGAGGTCTTCGAGGGACGCCTTCGCGATCGCCGAGAGGTTCACGCGGTGACGGCCAATCGGCGCGAGGCTGATGTGGGATAGCTCGAGGAGCGCGTCGATCAAGTCCGACATGCGCGACGAGGCGGCGAGCACGCGGCGGACATGCTCGCGACCACGGTCGTCGAGGCGATCGCCGAGCTCGTCGACCAAGACGCGCGTGAACGCGCTGATCGTGCGAAGCGGTGCGCGTAGATCGTGCGAGACCGAGTAGCTAAACGTCTCGAGCTCGCGGTTCGCGTGCGCGAGCTCGGCGTTGGATCGCTCGAGCGCCTCGGCCATCGCCGCCCGCGCTTCCGCGAGATCCTTTGCAGCGCGCGCTTCGGACGCTTCGAGCTCGCTGCGCAGGAGCTTCTCGCGCAGCTTGCGCTGCTCGTCCTCGACTTGCTTGCGGCGAATCTGCGCTTGAATGCGCGCAGACAACACGTCGAAGCCAGAGCTCTTGGTGATGAAGTCATCCGCACCCGCTTGCAGACCTTCGATCACCGCATCGCGCGAGTCCGTGGCGGTCAGAAAGATCAGCGGCGTGTCGCGCACGACCGAGCTGCCCTTGAGGCGCCGGCAGGTCTCGAGGCCGCCGATGCCTGCCATCGAGCGATCGAGCAGGATGCAATCGACCGACTGAAATCCGAGGAGCTGGATCGCTTCTTCACCAGACGCCGCACGCACCACGTCGTACCCGCGCTTGCGCAAGCGATCGCCGAGGATCATCAAGAAGTCCGGATCGTCATCGACGGCGAGGATGCGTTTCGGCGCGAGCTCCGAGGCCGCATCGGACCGAATCGTGCCCGCGGATCGCAGCAGCGCCTGGATGCGCGCGATGACGAGTCCGTCGTCGTTCTTCTTCACGAAGCCGTCGGCGCCCGCTTCGAGCGCGCGAACCTCCGCGTCCTTCGCGTCGCCACTCGTGAGGAGCAGGCATGGTGTCGCGCGCAATCCGGGATCGAGACGCAGCCGGCGGATCACGCTCGCGCCATCGATGTCGGCCATGTTCGCCCCGACGACGATCGCCGCGGGGCGCACGCTCGCCGCGAGCTGCAACCCGACGACGCCGTTACTCGAGGATGCCGTCGAGAATCCCGCCTTTCCGAGCGACGTCGACAGCGCCGTGCGAAACGCTGGGTCGCTATCGATCACGAGCACCAGATCGCGAACCGGCGGTCCGCCGATCAGTTGGCGAATGCGCGCGATGACGTGCACCGTGTCGTACGGCTTGCCGACGTAGTCGTTGGCGCCGGTGCGCAGACCGCGCACGCGATCCTTGATCTCCGCCTCCGACGACAACATGAGCACGGGCATCCGCGACAGCATCGGATCGCGGCGGATCTGTTCGAGGAGCTCGATGCCATCACCGTCCGGAAGGCGGACATCGAGGATCGCGAGCGCGATCGGCTGCGTGCGCAAGGCCGTTCGAGCCTCGGCCACCGTGCCGCATGGAATCGCTGCGAAGCCTGCGGACTCGAGTGACTCCGCGAGGTCCATTCGGACCGTCACACTGTCGTCGACGATCAGGATCGAGGGCACTGATCGAACTCTAGGAGAGTGTGTCCACCTCGACAAACACGCAATCGAGTCTCGCGATCGTTTCACACCCGAGCCGAGCGCGAGCGCTCAGCGTGCGAGTGCGCGCAGAAACTCGTCGATCGCCGCAGTCACGAGCGCGGGCTCCTCCACCGTCGACGAATGTCCCGCGCGCGGAATGCGCACGACCGCGGCCTGCGCGATCGCGCTCGCGATCTTCTCGGCCTTCGCCGGGACCGTCGCGACATCCTCTTCTCCGACGATGACGACCGCCGGCGCCGTCACGCGGCTCAGCTCTGAGTGAATTCCCGCGCGCTCGATCACGCCGTTGACCGCGCGCCAGATGTCGCCACGGCGTCCCATGATGTCGCCGAACCGGCGCACGTCGGCGGCGCGAGACGGATCCGAGAGGATCGATCTGCCGAGCATGATCGGGAGTACCTGGCTCCGGATCAGCGGCATGGACAGCCTCTGCCCGAGCGCCTTCACGAGCCTCGTGAGCACGCGGTACTTGCCGAGGTTCTCGACCGGCTCCGGATCCGACGAGGTCTCGATCAAGATCAGCGACTTCACGAGATCCGGCCGGCGCGCTCCCATGCGCAAGGCAACGAAGCCGCCCATCGACAACCCGCAGAAGTGCACGGGCCCCGTGCCGAGCGCCTCGAGGAGCGCGACCGCGTCTTGCCACACGAGCTCGATGCCGATGACCGTGCGATGCGGATCCGCCGCGCTCTGGCCTTGGCCTCGGTGGTCCCACGCGATGCAGCGATAGCGCGCACGTAGCGCTTCGATCTGTGGCTCGAACAGCTCGGTGCCCCAGAGCAAGCCGTGGCTAAGGACGATCGTCTCTCCCGTCGAGCCCGGCCCCGTATCCACGTAGTACAGCGTGGTCCCGTTCACATCGATGGTCGGCATCGCCGCGAACGTACGCGATCGCGACGAGCGAAGATCACCGATTCGCGGCCGATCCGGACGGTGCAGGCTCGGACGCGTGTTGCGCGATGGTCACCGCGTCCCCGTCCCGTAGCCCGGGCACCGCGATCTTGATGATCTGCTCGTCGCCGGTCAGCCCCGTCGCGATGTGGAGCGTGGCGCCCGTGTCTCGCTCGATCGTGATCTTCGCGAACTTCACGCGGCTGTTCTCGACGGTCGCGACGCGCAGACCCTCGGCGTCGGAGTACAGCGCGGTCGACGGGATCTCGAGCACCTGGTGCGGTGTTGGCAACTCGATCGAGACCTGCACGTACATGCCCGGGAGGAGCGCACCGTCGGGGTTGGGAATCCGCACCTCCGTCCTCATCGTGTGCATCACGTCGTCGAGCGCGCCCGCCGAGCGCGTGACCGTGCCGGTGAAGGTTCGTTTGGCGTACTCGCGCACGGTGATGGTGGCCGGCGTGTCGTTCCTGACGCTCGGCGCGACCGGCTGCGGAACGTCGACGAAGATGCGCACCGGATCCGTGGCGACCAGCGTGAACATCGGCGTGGTGCCGCCGGTCTGGACGAGCGCGCCGCGCTCGACGCTGCGCGTGGTGATCGTCCCGGCGAACGGAGCGACCACCTTGGCGAAGCTCTGCAGCTCGACGAGGCGACGCACGTTCGCTTCCATCGCCGTCACGTTGGACTCGGCGGCGGCGACGGTGGCCTCGTCGGTCGCGGCTCTGGCGGCGGTCTCCTCGACCTGCGACTTCGCGACGAGCTGCTGATCGGCGAGCGTGGTGTAACGAGCGCTGTTGGACTTGGAGTAGTCGCGTTGCGCAGATGCTTGCTTCACCGCCGCGCGCGCGGAGAGGAGCTGCGCACGCGCTTGCGAGAGCTCGGCGGCGAGCTCGGGCGTATCGATCTCTGCGAGCACCTGGCCCGCGGTGACCTTGTCGCCGATGTCCGCGTGCCACGCGCGCACGTAGCCGGGGACACGGGCGAACAGCCGAGTCTCCTCGAGCGGCTTCACCGTTCCGGGGAGCGAGAGCGCGTGATCGCTCGACAGGGCGGTGGCCTTCACCACCTCGACCTCGGGCGCTCTTGCCTCCGTCGCGACGTCGATGGAGCGATCCCCGGAGTCTCCCTTGCGCAGGTAGCCGAAGGCGAAACCTCCTCCGACGAGGAGGGCGAGCACCACGATGACGCCGACACGCGAACCGCGCGGGGGCGAAGGCAGGGGAAACCCGAGGTCGTCGCTGGGCGGCTCGGGTGCGGGCGTCGCCGGATTGGTCGGCATCTGCGTCATATCTGCTCCAGCTCGTCGCGCTGCGCCGGCGGCTTGCGCCGGAGCACGCTGTACATCACGGGGACGAAGAACAGCGTCGTCACCGTCGCGAGGACGAGACCGCCGATGACCGCGCGTCCGAGCGGCGCGTTCTGCTCGCCGCCTTCGCCGATTCCGATCGCCATCGGGATCATGCCGATGATCATCGCGAGCGCTGTCATCAGCACGGGACGCAGGCGCGTCATGCCCGCGGCGAGCGCCGCTTGTAGGCCGTCGCGATGCGCGCGTTGCTCGTTGGCAAACGACACCACGAGGATCGAGTTCGCGGTCGCCACGCCGACGCACATGATCGATCCGATAAGCGCCGGCACCGACAGCGTCGTGCCCGTGAGGAACAGGATCCACACGATCCCGGCGAGCGCGCCTGGCAGCGCCATCAGGATGATGAAGGGGTCCAGCCACGACTGGAAGTTCACGACCATCAGCAGATAGACGAGGAGGATCGCGACCACGAGGCCCGACGCGAGGCCGCCGAACGAGCTGTCCATGCTCTCGGCTTGGCCTTTGAGCGTGAAGCGCACACCCTTCGGAGCGTTGGCGCGCGCCTCGTCGAGGATCTCGTTCACCGCGTCGGCGACCGAGCCGAGATCCGTGCCCTCGATGTTCGCCTGCACGTCGAACGTGCGCGCCACATTGTAATGCGTGAGGTTGGCAGGTCCCCTCTTGCGCGTGATCGTGGCGACGTTGCCGAGCGTCTGCACCTTGCCAGTGCTCGTGGAGATCGGCGTGGCCTCGAGCGCTTCGATCGAATCGATCGTCGACTGCGGCGTCTGCACCGACACGAGGTACTGCACGCCGCGCTTGTCGAGCCAATAGCTCGGCGCCGCATCACCACTCGAGGCCAGCGAGACGAGCAAGTCGCTCGCGACCTCGCGCTCGGAGAGCCCCGCGCGCTGCGCTTGCACGCGGTCGACGGAGATCTGGAGCTGCGGAACGTTCGAGACCTGCGCGAGGTGAACATCCACGGCGCCTGGGATCTTCGCGATCTTCTGCGCGAGCGCTTCCGCTTGCGCGAGCGTCTTGTCCTCGCTGCCGATCGGTCCGACGACCTGCACGTTGATCGGTGCGGCGAGGCCGAAGTTGAGCACCTGCGTCGAGATGTCCGGCGCGAGGAAGAAGAACGTCATCTCCGGGTAGTGCTCTCTCAGGACGCGGCGAAGCTTGGCCATGTACTCGGCCGTCGGGCGGTGGTCTTCCTTCAGCGCGATCAAGATCTGCGCGTCGGCCGGCGAGATCAGCGCGCCTTCGCTGAGCGAGAGGTTGATACCCGAGTACGGCGTGCCCATCACGTCGAGCATCGTCTCGATCTCCGAGCGCGGAATGACGGTGCGGATCGTCTGTTGGATCTGCGCCATCTTCTTCTCGGCCTCCTCGAGGCGCGTACCGGGCATCTGCCGCACGTGCAGCTTGATGAGGCCCGCGTCGACCGTCGGGAAGAAGTCGCGTCCGATGATCGTCAGCATCGTCATCGAGCCGGCGACAAACGCGAGGAATACGACGATGACGAACGCGCGATGCACGAGCGACCACGCGAGCCAGCGGCCGTACGCGTTGCGGAAGCGATCGAAGCCACGATCGAACGCCGCCGAGAACCAGCTCGGTTGGTGGCCATGCGCGTACTCGCGCGCGAGCAGGTACCGCACCATCGTCGGCACGAGCGTTCGCGACAACAGATACGACATCAGCATCGCGAACACGACGGCCATGGCCATCGGCACGAACAGCGACTTGGCCGCTCCGGTGATGAACGCGATCGGCAAGAACACGATGCAGATACACAAGGTCGACACGAGCGCCGGCAACGCGACCTGCTGCGCACCATCGACGATCGCGCGCACGAACGGCTTCCGCTGGCCGATGTTGCGATGGATGTTCTCGATCGCGACCGTGGCGTCGTCGACGAGGATGCCGACGGCGAGGGCGAGACCACCGAGGGTCATCACGTTCAGCGTCTGCCCCAGCGCATTCAGGACGATGATCGAGAACAGGATCGACAGCGGGATCGAGATGATCACCGCGACGGTCGAGCGCCAGCTGCCGAGGAACATGAGGATCATCAGCGCGGTGAGCACGCCGGCGATGACGGCCTCGTGAACCACGCCGTCGACAGATGCGCGCACGAACACCGATTGATCGAACAGGATCTTCACGGTCATCTTGCCGCGCGCTGCGTCGGGCAAGCGCTCCATCGCGCGCGGCAGCGCCTTGCGAATGCCGTCCGTCACGTCGAGCGTGGACGCATCGCCGTTCTTCATGATCGACATGAGCAGCGATCGACGGCCCTCGACGTGGACGAGGCTCGTCTGCGGCATGTTGCCGTCGCGCACGTTGGCGACATCGCGGATGTAGATCGTGCGGCCTTGCACCGTCCGGATCGGAATCGCCGCGAGCTCCTCGAGCGTGTCGGGCGACGAGTCGACGACGATCGGATACTCGTTGACGCCGAGCTTCGCCGTGCCGGACGGCAGCACGACGTTCTGCGCGGACAGCGCGGCGAGGACGTCGCGCGGCGACATCGCAAAGCCGTGCAGCTTCTGCGGATCGATGTCGACCATGATCTGGCGCTGCTTGCCGCCGTACGGCCACGGGATCTGGACGCCTGGCACCGTCGCCAGCTCGCTTCGGATGAAGTTGACGCCGTAGTCGAACATCTGCTGCTCCGACAGCGAATCGCTTTGAATCGCGAGCTGCATGATCGGAACGCTCGTGGCGCTGTACTGCATGATCAGCGGCGGCACCGTGCCCGGTGGCATCGAGCGCACCGAGCTCTGCGCGACCGCGGTGGTCTGCGCGATCGTCTTTGGAACGTTGGCGCCGGGCTGCAAGAAGATCTTGATGACCGCCTTGCCCGTCAGTGTCTGACTCTCGATGTGCTCGATGTCGGCGACGATGGTCGTGAGCATGCGCTCGAAGTTGTTAACGACGCGCTTCTCCATCTCCTCCGGCTGCAGGCCGCCGTAGGTCCAGATGACGGAGATGACCGGGATGTCGATCGTCGGGAAGATGTCCGTCGGCGACTTCTTGATCGAGTACACGCCACCGATCGCGATCAACATCGCCATCACGACGAACGTGTATGGACGTCGGAGCGCAGTCCGGATCAACCACATCGAATGCGCGTGCAGTGTCGCAGATCACCGCAGCGAGACAACGCCTCGTCGCGAGGCGATAAACAGTAGTTCACCGACGCGAGCGGTCGCCGTCGTGTCGTCCACCGTAAACACCTGCGACGAGGCCCAGGTGTCGCGGCCGTCCGTCGCACGCAGGCCATTCATGGTGGCGGCGTACAGGGTTTTCCGATCCCAGCGCAGCCCACCCGGGTTGATCCAGCCGTCACCGAGTTGGGTCGCCGCGGGCGTCGTCCCGAGGTCGAAGCGCGTGAGGCCACCTTTGTACGTCCCCACGTACACCTCGTTGTCGCGAACGGCGATCGCCATCACCCAATCGTCTCGCAGGTGCTTGGTCGCCACCGAGTACCGCATCCATCCCGTGTCATCCACTGCTCCGCGAAACACGCCGTTCGTGGCGCCGATCCACAGGTAGCCCTGGCTGTCCTGCGCCACGGCCCACACGTTCTTCACCTCGAGGTTCTGCTTCTGGCCGATCACGACGGGCCGCACCCCGTCCGCGAGGATCGCGGCGCCGTGCATCGTTCCGGCGAGCACGCGACCATCCCGCAGCAGCGCGAGCGACAGGACGCCGCGCGCCGGCAGTCCGTCCGCCTTCGTGATCTCCGTGACCGCGCTGCCATCGATGATCGAGATGCCGTTGGCCGTGGCGACCCAGATGCGCGAGGGCTTCTTGGCGCGCGGCTCGACGAGGATCGCGTTGACGCGGTGATCGAGCTTACCGCTCTCGACCTTCGTCCACGCGCCGTTGTGGAGCTTCGCGACGCCGTGATCGAACGAGCCCACCCACAGCACATCGCCATCGGCGGCGAGCGCCGAGATGTCGTTCGCGGGGATGCCCTTCGTCTTCGCGACCTGCGTCCACCCGGCGCTCTTCGTCGCGCGCACGGCCAGACCGTCGAGCCCGCCCGCGCATGCAGCGCCGTCTCGCTCGGCGATCGCTTGCACCATCGCGAGCTTCGGCGCGCCCTTGTACGTGACGAGCCGACCGCGATCCACGGTGACGAGCCCGGTGCCGAGACCCGCCGCGACGATCGCGCCATCGATCTTCGTCACGCGGCGCAGATCGCCTCCGCCGTAGCTCCGCACCTGCGCACCCACGCGCGTGTACAGGCCGTTCGTCGTCGCGATCCACAGAGTCTTGCCGTCGCCCAGGAGCGACGTGACATCGTTCGCACCGCTCTCGATCGTGACGAGCTCGAACCTATCGCCGCGCAGCTTGTACAACCCGCCCGCGGTGCCGGCCCACAGCGCGCCATCGGCGATCGCGAGCGAGCTCGTGCGTGCACGCGCCTGCTTGTTTCCGCCGCCCACGAACGCCACGGCCCGCGCGCCTTTGCGCACGCCGTCGCTCGTCGCCCAGTACGTCGCACCACCGAACGTCACCGCGTCGCGAACGCTCGCGGTGCCGGGCACTGCTTCTGCCTTGCCGTCCACGATCTTCGCCGCACCGTGCTCGGTGCCCACGTAGATCGCGCCATCGATCATCGCGATGCCATCGATACGCGTCGCCGGGAGGCCATCGAGCTTCGTCCACACCTTCTTCGTCGCGCCGGCGCGGTCCGCCCACACGAGGCCACCACCGGTACCGACGAGGAAGCCATCGCTCGTCGGCATGCAGGCGCGGACCTCCGTGGTGTTCGTGTACACCGCGATCGCGGCGCTCGCGAGGGCGACGACGATGCTCACGGTAGCACCAGCTCGATGCTCGACTGGTTCAGCGCGTTGTCACGGGCGAAGACCTGGAGGCTCGACGGCACCGCGAGCGACGAGTCCGGCGTCCACGTCCCCTCGAACACGCCCCACTCCGTCATGCGCAGCTTCATCAGCGTTCCATCGGGCAAGAGCATCTCGACGCGCTCGGCGTCCTTGGGCCGCGTGCCTTCGCGCTGCTGCTTCACCCGGATGTGATACGTCGCGCCGATCTTCTTCGCGGTCGCCGTGATGATGGGCGCCTTGGTGTCGACCGTGTAGGGCAGCTGGATCACCTCGCTGCGTCCATCGGCGTGCGTGATCGTGACGCGCGCGTAGTAGATGCCGTCCGCGGTGTCCTGATCGATCAGGAAGCGAACCATCCACGCGTTCACGTCCGTGTCCCACACCGCGAGCTTGGTCTCGCCGAACGGGAAGCTGACCACGACCGACTGCGCGTCGAGCGGCGCGGGAATCTTGATCTCTGGATCTCCTGGTTGGATCTCGTCGGGCGACAGGCTCGCCTGGCGCGCACCGAGCGAGTCCAGATCGCCACCCGTCACGACGGGAGCCTGCGCGAGCCCGAGGGCGTCCACCTCGCGTTGCTTCTTCCGATCGATCTCGTACTGCTTGAACATCTCGTCGTTCTCGAGGACGAGCAGCGACGTGTACTTCGACATCACGCCGAGCTCCGTCGAGAGCGCGACGATCTCCTCCTTGCCCGCCTTCGTCGCCTCCATCTGCGCGAGCATCTGCCGTCCCCACCGCTGCGCGACGCGCTCGGTCGGGACCGCGTTGGTGAGCTGGATGTCCTCGCTAAACGGGCGCCCCGCGAGCGTCCCCGTGAGCTTCACGCTGGGCGGCATCGGCGTGTTCGGCAAGAGCTTCATCACCGCGACCATCTCCTCGCCGTCGAGCAGCGTGGTCGCCGTGGTCGGGAACAGCACCGAGCCTTGCGGCGCCACGATCGTCGCGTTCGTCAGCCGCACCACATCTGCTTGTGTGGACGCGATCGCGAAGCGCTGCTCGTCGAGCTCGCTCTTCACGATCATCGAGCGCCCACCGGTCTCACCCGAGAGCTCGGCCCACAGCGCGCTGCTCGCGCCTTTGCCGACCAGCGCCGCGTCCACAGGCACGCCGATCTTCTTCGCCATCTCGGCGAGCTTGTCGGCGCGCGTCTCTCCCCACGTGGCGATGCCGTCGCCGATATAGATGACCTGCGATGGATCGCGGGCGTCGAGCGCCGCGAACGTGTTGCCGAGATCGCTCGCGCCGTCCGGCTCGATGCTCTCGACGAGCTTCTTCGCCTCGCGGATCGCCTGCTCGCTCGGCGTGACGTAGCCCGGCCAGCTCTCCTGGATCTCCACGTCCGCGGCGATCACCGCGAACTTGTCGCTCGGCGCGAGCTGGCGAACCGTGGTCTCGAGCACGTCGAGCTGTTGCGCGCGCGCTTCGAGCGAGCTGCGCGACGTATCGATCACGATCGCGATGTTGCGCGAGCCGATCGAGGGAGACCATGCCTGCGTGCGCAGCGTCGGTGCCACGCGGAACGCCGCGTACACGCCATCCGCGCGCGTCTCGGTCATCACCGCCGGCACCTTCGACGCGATCGGCACCACGAGGTCGATGCCCTTGGTGACGTTCTTCTGAGCGATGTGCGGCTTGCCGTCGACGGTCATCGAGAACGTGCCGATCGTTTGGCCCTGCGACGCGATCGCGTAGTCGTACTCCCAGCCCGCCGCGCTCGGGCTCATCTGCGTGACGTAGCGAATCACGACCTTCTTGTCGGACTTCGCCTCGAGCGGGAACACGCGCAGCTTGAACCAGTTGCCCTGCTCCCACTCGAGCAGCGCTGGATCGAGCATCTCGTCGACGATCTTCTCGTAGACCGCGCGCGCCTTCTCCTTCTCGACGATCTCGCCTTCGACCAGCTTGCCCTCGATCTCGAGTGCGAGACCGACGAGCAGCGCGCCGTCCGGCACGGGGAAGCGGAACGTGCCTTCGCGCCGCTCGTCCAGCGCGTTGTGAAAGATGTGCGTCACCTCGGTGATCGCCTGATCACCCGCGGTCTTCACGTCGACCATCAGGCTGCGCAGGTCGACCGCTTCCATCGTGTCGGTGGTGCCGACGCGCGCCTCCATCGTGCCCACGCCCGCGCCGGTCTCCGGCTGGTGCAGCGCGAAGCTCCAGTCCGCCGCGTTCGGGCGCGCGCCCGTCGGGCGAACATCCGCGCTGCTCTTCGGGCGCGCATCGACGAGCACGTCACCAGCGACCAGCACCTCGCCGCGCTCGGTATCGATGTACGACGCGATCGAGTTGCCGCGGCGCAATCGCGCGCGACCGTCGAGCACCGCGACGTGAACGCCGCTGTCGTCTTGCGTGAGCGCCACGCGCGTGTCGGCGCGCAGGTACAGGAGCGGCGCCTCCGCGGCGTCGCCCAGCGCGACGATCGCGCCGCGTCGCTCGGTCTTCACCTCGCGAACGTTGTGCAGCGTATTGCCCGCGATCATCGGCAGCCACGTCTCCATCTGCTTCACGAACAGCTCGCCGCGAACGGTGATCGCTGCGAGTGGCGCCTTCATCGCAGGTCGCGTCGCGACGACGCTGCCGGCGTTGCCTTGCATCTCTTCGCGCTTTGCACCGCCGCACGAGATCAGCGTCGACAGCAGCAGCGTCTTCCACAGGATGGTCTTCATTACTTTGCTCCCACAGAGATTCGGGCCACGGTCACGGTCTGCTTCTCGTCGAACAAGCGGTACGGCAAGACGTGCTTCTGCTCCGTCGGCTTGCCTTCATCGAGGACGACGACGACCTCGCCGCGCGCCTCGGAGAAGTTCGAGCGACCGCGCCCGAAGTAGTTCACCTGCACGACGTACTCGCCCTTCGCCGCGTTCGAGGCGGTGAAGCTCTCCGGGCCGTAGCCCGTGGTGACGTCGTCGTACAGCGCCTCGCCGTTCTTTCCCTTGCGGTGCGAGTAGAAGACCTTCTCGCCGCTCGGTGTGGTCACCCATAGGTCGACATCGGAGTGATCCGTGTCCCACGTCAGGTAGACCTTGATGTCGTTCTCGGTGCCGCCCGACAGGCCGAGCGCCTTCACCTCGTCCTTCTTTCCGAGCTTCCCGTAGATCTGCGCGAGGCGTTGCTTCGCGGGATAGCGCACCGCATCCGCCGTTTCCGGATCCGCGATGATCGCTTCGAACCGCTCGCGCGCCTCGTCGATCCGATCGAGTCGCGCAGCGACATCGGCGAGCTCGAACGCCAGCCGGCGATCTGTAGAGCCCGCCTGCGCCGCCGCGATCAATCGGTCGTACGCG
This sequence comes from Pseudomonadota bacterium, assembly GCA_023428295.1. Taxonomy (GTDB): domain Bacteria; phylum Myxococcota_A; class Polyangia; order Haliangiales; family Haliangiaceae; genus JABFXX01. The sequence goes on along the minus strand of JAEYYV010000039.1, from coordinate 5,562 downwards.
CCCGCGAGATCTCCACTCTGCTTGAGCACGCTCGCGAGCGCGCGGTGCGCCGCTGCATCCTCGGGCAACAGCTCCACCACCGCGCTGTACGCCCGGCGCGCTTTCACGCGATCGCCCTTCTCGCTGTACAGGTCGCCGAGCAAGCGCACGACGACGAGGTTGTACGCGTCGACGGAGCGCCACTCCTTGGCCGCCGCGAGCGCTTCGTCGATCTTCTTCGCGCGTTGGAGGCCGCGCACGAGCGCGAACCGCGCCGCGCGATCCTTGGGATCCTTCGTCACGGCCGCGCGGAGCTCCGTGAGGTCGGAGGCGGTGTTCGTCCGCGAACCCGCCGGTTCGCTCTCGGCGATGCGCAGCGACAGCCTCGAATCGGCGGCGATCGCGGGCGTCGCCAGGGTCGCGATCAGCGTCGCCGCCAGGATCGCCCTCGTACGTGATTGCATGGGCGCCGAGAGCTGCAGCCGCGATGCCACCACAAAGTCAATTGCAAAGGCGTAGTTAGCGCGATGGTGGCCACCGAGACACGCCGAGGGAGATTGCGAGACACGCTCGATGTAGTAGGTTCCCCCTTCTCAACTTCGGAGTACGGACCCTATGGCAAATCAGCGGACCACTTTCCTCAAACGCCAACGTGAAATGGATCGGAACGACAAAGCGAAGGCGAAGGAGGCGCGACTGGCCGCTGCACGTTCGGAAGCGAAGTCGACGGCCAAGGGCCCGCAGATCGCCTGGGACGAAGCGGTGACCGAGTACGACAGCGCGCTCGAGAGTGACGCTCCACCGGCCACCGGCGGGAACCTCAGCTCGCCCAACGCGAACAGCAACAACACCGCGAACGGCAACAACACTGCGCCGCAGAAGCCTGCCGCTCCCGCTGTCCCCGCCAAGCCCGCTCCGGGCAAGCCGCCCGTCAAGCCGTAGCGTCAGCAGCCTGGGAAGCAGGCGGTGCCGAGCTTCTCGGCCGCCTTCGCGCGAGCAGCCTGGGCGATCTCCAGCACCTTTCCTACCGTCTCGCGCGCGACCGCCTGCACCGCAGTGGTGGTCGCGTACTTCGCGAGCAGAGCCTGTCCGAGCTCCTGGTGTGCCTTCTCGTCGGGTTGGATGTACTCGCGATAGATCCGCACCGTCTCGTGATCGCCCTTCTGCGCGCAGAGGGCCATGAAGTTCTCGTTCACGCCGTAGGCGATCGACTCGAGCGTGAACAGCCCCGCGGCGATGCGCTCGACCGTGGTGGACAGCTGCTTCATATAGACGAACAGCGGATTGTCGGGCGGCTGCTGCCACGCGGCGACATCGATGCCGAGCGCGGTCAATCGATCTGCGACGAGGTTCCAGTGATTCGCCTCGTCGCCCGCTTGGCGCGCGAACGCGATCTTCACGTCGATCTCGCGCGTCGTCGGGATCCACACCGCCGCGAGATCGCTCACGCTGACTTCGTTCGCGAGCGCGACCTGGAGGAGCGCCGTCGGGTCGCCCACCGCGCCGTCGAGCGAGAGCTGCCCCGCGCCGATGATCGGTGCCAGGTGCTCGGCTTTGAACGCTTCCAGCTCTGCGATGAACGTCATGGTCCTACTCTTCACGCGTCGTCGTGGGTGATGTCCAGCGTTCTGGTCTCGCCGCCTCAAAATGCGGCAGTCGCCCGCTGCTCGCTCGCGCGCACGCGTTGTACCGTTCTCGCGAGGGGGGTGGTTGGGAGCGACGTGTGGGTCGCGGCGCATCTCCGATCGACAAGATCGACAAGAAAGGGATGAGGGGGGCCTATGGAACCGATCGAGTTTCTCCAGCAGTCGCTAGAGCTGCGTTCGCATGCTGCGTTCTTCCGTGATCGCTCGCCGTGCACGGGGATCCGGTGGGAGGTGGCGAACGGAGCGGACATCAGCGAGGGCCAAGTCCTCGGCAACTTCCTGTTCACGCAGCAGCCGCCGGTGCCGATCGTCTCGCCCATGGACGGCGTCGTGCTCCGGCGCTTCGAGCCCGATGGCACGGCGCTGGATCAGCGTCCCTCGCAGCTGATCGTGCTGCTCGCGCCTCCGCGCGTGCGTGGCGAGGATGCGAGCTGGACGAACATCGCGCCGCTCACCGCGGATACGGGACTTCTCGTCCTCGCCGGACAGCCGACGGCGAAGGTGGAGGACAACACGATCGTCGCGACGTGGCCGTTCTCGGCCGCACCGTCCGAGCTCACCGTGACGATCACCGAGCTCGGCGCCGGTGGAGAACGAGCGGTCACGACGCTGCGTCCGATCGCGCTGTCCCGGCGATCCACGCCAACGGCGGACGAGTGGATCGCGACGATCGAGCTGCCGAGCTCGGCCGAGGATCGCGCGTTCTGCCTGCGGACCAGCACGGGCCACACGCTCGACGTGGGCACACCGGACCCGAACACGAAGCGCGCTCCTGTCGCCACGCGCGACGCGTTCGACAGGCTCGTCGAGCTGCAAGCGTTCCTCGATCAGCAGCCCGACGGCGGGCGCGAGCTCTTGAAGAACCTCCTGCCATCCGCGGATCCGGATCAGCTGCGCGCGGATATCGACGCGGAGATCGAGGGCGTCCCGCCGGACGCGCGTCCGATCTGGCCGATCTCGATCTTCACGAAGCCAAGCGTGGATCGGAACGCGCTCGAGCAGTTCTGCGCGGCTGCGGGCATCGCGAAGCTGTCGGTCGACGAGGTTCGCAGCACGGACTACCAGACCAAGGAAGACTGGAAGAACTACGCCACGGCGAAGGGCGCCGCGTGGTTTCACGTCGCGGGTGGGCCCGTGGATCGCCCGCTCTCCGAGGAGCACTCGCTCACGCCGAACGACATGACGCATCCCGTGCGCCCGGGCGAAGAGACGAACAACAGCATCTCGATGGCGCTGTTCGCGGACAACGGCAACGGACTCTACGCGTCGCGCGCCATCTCGCAGCAGATCGCGAGCTCCGGTCTGCCGTACGCGTTCCACCTCGGCGACGTCTACTACGGCGGCACCGAGTCAGAGATGTCCAGGCTCTTCGAAGCGCCGCTCGCTCCGATGTTCGATCGAACCGAGCTGTTCATGATCACCGGCAACCACGAGATGTACGCGAGCGGCACGCACTTCAAGCGCCTGATCACTCGTAAAGCGGCCGACCACCCAGCGCGCCAGCGCCAGCGCGCCGAGTCGTTCCGTCTCGTCGGTGACGGGTTCCAGATCATCGGACTCGACACCATGTTCGTCGGCTGGAAGGGCGGTCGCGTTCGCAAGCACGACTACGCCGACGCCGAGAGGCTCGCGCTGATCCGCGGCTGGCTCCACGAGCGTCCGAACGATCTCAACATTCTCCTCACCACGAACCACGCGTGGGACACGGGCGACAAGGACACGACGAAGCTCTACGAGAGCCTGCGCGGCACGATCGCCGGCTACGTCGATCTGTGGTTCTGGGGCAACGTCCACTACGCCGCGCTGTTCGATCTATGGCCGTTCAACGACACCGGGTCGCCGACGCGGCGCATGGTCACGAGCTGCATCGGCCACGGTGGCTATCCGTTCTACACGCAGGAGTCGTCGCCCGGAACGCTGCCGGCGCCGCTGCAGTGTCGTTGGCTCGAGACCAAGTCGCGGTTCTATCCGGATCAGCGGTTGCGTAGCGATGTCGGCCTCAACGGCTGGTGCAAGATGACGCTGACGCGCGAGGCGGATGGCTGGACCATCCTGCTCACGTACATCGATTGGCTCGGTCGCGAACGCTGCCGTGCGCGGCTCGGTCGCAAGCGCGATGGCAACCAGGTCGGCAGCATCTACTTCAAGAGCGTCGAGGAGTCGGAGTACGCGAGCACGAGTGCCCCACCGACGTGGCACGCGCGTCCGCTCGGATCGTTTCGGTGAAGGAGGAGGGCATGGGGAGAGCAGCGTGGAACGTACTGGTGTTCTTGAACGCGAAGAACAACCTCGAGGTGTTCTCGATCTCGAACTTCTTGCAGATGGCGCAGGTCGGCAGTACGCCCGAGGTGAACATCCTCGTCGAGTACGGCCGCCCGAAGAACCGGCCCGGTGGAGCGGACGCCGGCTACACGCGAGAGCACGGCGGCTGGTCGACCTCGCTCCGGTTTCGCGTGACCAAGGGCGATACGCCCGACGAGGCCAAGGCGCTCGCGAACCTCGGCGCCACCAACATGGGCGACGGGACCACGCTCGCAGCGTTCCTCGCGTGGGCACGTGACAACCACCCGGCAGAGCGGACGCTCCTCGTGATCTGGGATCACGGCCAGGGCTGGCGCGTCGAGGTGGAAGGCGACGCCACCAGGCCCGCCGGCCCGCCGGGCTATCGCTACGTCTCTCACGACGAGGACTTTGGCGACAACCTGTTCAACCGCGAGATCCAAGACACGCTGACGGAGGTCGGCGGTGTCGACGTCGTCGCGTTCGACGCGTGCCTGATGGCGATGCTCGAGACGGCCTACGCGTTCCGCAAGGTCTCGAAGGTCCTTGTCGCCAGCGAGGAGCTCGAGCCGGGCACGGGATGGAACTACGCGCGCTGGCTCGAGCCGCTCGTTCAGGCAAGAGGCGACGTCACGCCGGCACAGCTCGGAACGCTGATCGTCGATGCGATGAAGGCGGAGTACGGCGATCTGTCGAACACGACGCTCTCGGCGATCGATCTCACGCGCGTCTCCGATCTGTCGCGCACGCTCAGCGAGTTCGCCGATACCGCCCGCGCGGCGCTCGACGAGGACTCGGTCGCGGTGTTCAAGAAGGCGCGGTTCGCCTGTAAGAACTACGCGCCGGGCATGAACCTGCACTCGATCGATCTCGCGCGGTTCGTCGATCAGATCGCCAACAGCGAGGTGAGCGACGAGATCAAGACAAAGGCTGCTGCGGTGCGCGCGGAGATCGACAAGGCCGTGATCGCGAACTACGCGTCGACCAAGCGGCAGGACAAGTACGGCTCGCATGGCATCGCGATCTACTTCCCGGGAAGTGCCGCGTCGTATCGCAGCGATCCCGATCGCGACGGCTACGAAGCGGGCAACACGAAGTACCCCGTGGAGTTTGTCGATGCCGAGACCTGGGCGGCGTTCCTGCGGCGATACTGGAGCTTCGTCAAGTGAGGTGATGGATGCCGTACTCGTCGTCGTTCGTGATCGTCGATGCGGAGTGGACCTGCGAGCAGGCGGACGAGCTCCTCGCGCACTCCGTCGCGAACGTCGTCGTCCATCGCAAGGACACCGACGCCGTCTATGCGATGCCGCGCGCCAAGCTCGAGCAGCTGCTCGGCGGGGATGATCGCCGTCGGACCGTGAAGGACGCGATGCGGCTCGACACGCTGGCGCCGACACCCACGGCGCACGCGGACGGCGCCGCCCCCGTCGAGACGTCCGTGATCATCGATCGCGGGCGGATCACCGCGATCTTCTATGCGGCGTCGGGGTTCGAGAGCTTCACCAAGGCCCTGCGTCCCGTCGCGGGCCTCGCGCGCCGCCTGTTCAAAGCGCGGCTGCCCGGCACGATCCAGGTCGCGACGCCGGTGACGCTGAAGGTGATCATCGGCGCGACGGGCTCGGCCGTCGACGACGAGCCATCGATCGCCGCGGCGGTG
>JAEYYV010000030.1 GCA_023428295.1 Pseudomonadota bacterium | reverse complement strand
CGCTCGATCCACACCTCGGTCGTACTCGCGCTCGGCTCGAACATCGACGACGACGATGCGTCACGTCGGTGCTACGTCGCTAGACGGGGCTCGTGCAGCGGATACTGGAATCGCATGCGCGAAGAATGGCGGCTTTCATCCGCGCAGCAACGCTTCACGCAGCGGCGCAATTGGCGTCGAAGCTCCGCGCTCTAGCAGTAGGCGTCGAAGCTCCGCGCTCTAGCAGTGTCGGCTGAGGTCCCAAGAACGGCGCAGACGTTCGGCCGATTCGAAGGCAAAGGTCACGAGCGCGCAAAGGCTTCCACCTGCGTCTCCAATCGTTCCCCGAGATGTTCGTCGAGGAATTGGCCGCCGGGAACGAAAGCTCCCCGCAACGCTGCGAGATCCCTCGGTGCGTCCAAATCGCACTCTCTAGAGGTCAGGGGGCGATCCCCTAGGCTCCACCAGGAAACGAAGTCGCCGCGTAGAGATACGCGGCGGTTTTGTTTTCGGATAACGGCTGGGGAACGATTGTTCTAGGTCAGCGTGTCGCGTTTCTTGGGCCATCAACACCCGAGCCTCGCCTTCCAATATCCAGGCTCGCAGGGTATGGCCAATCGCGACGATCTTGAGGATCGGGGAACTACATCCTAGCAATCACGGCATCGAACACCCCACCATATACGATCGAGGTTGGCGACGGAGCCAGCTGATCGATGACGGTGCCGTCGTCGATTGCACCAGCGCCGCTGACGCCGCCTGCAGCGTCGATCCGGGAGAACGTCGTGCGCCCGCCATTCTGCGCCGCAACGACAACCTCGTCCCCGTGCGTAGCAACCGCGGTGATGTTGCAGCCGCGATCACCGGGCGCAAGCTCGCTGCACGCCTTCGACCAGCTTCGAGCTCCGTCCGCCTTCCACCCGATGACGGACATCGCCGGTAGGGAATTGACCACTGCAACGACGACACCAGCGTCGGTCACAACGAGGCCTTCACACGTGTCGCGATCCGAAGAAGTGACGTACTGCGACCAACGATGTTTCCCGTCGGCGGTGAACGCGGCCACGACCGCATGAGTCCCCGTCGGCGTCGCAGGCGCCTTCGTCCCGCCCCACGCCGGTGCGTCTCCGAGGAACGACCCACAGAGCGCCACGCGTTGCTCGCGGTCGGCGGCGAGGTACCGCATTCCGCTCGCAAGCGCGGGCTTCGCGGCCCTGTCGCTGCACGTCGACCACGTGACAGAGCCTGTCGCTGCAAGGCCGTGGATTGGGAATGTCGAGCCAACGCACGGATCCTTCGCGCCGATCTTCCCCATCACGACTGCTCCGTCGGGAAGAATCTCGGAGCTAGCGAGTTCGGCATCGACAACGAGACGTGTGTCGTCTTTGGAGCCATCGGCTGCGATGACGAGGCGCGCGAAGCGTGGTGAGGTCTTCGCGATCACGTCTACAACAATCGAACCGTCCTTCGCGAGCGCGAGATCGGCGACGTACGGCTGCTCGCGCTTGCTCGTCACGCCGCGCGCCCACCGGATCTCGCCAGTCGGTGATAGCCGCGCGATCCACACTCCGTCTCCTTCTATCTCGACCGTCGTCTTGCCGAGCTCGAGCTTCTGACGGAGCTCGCCGGCAGCAATGATGTCCCCATCGCTCGCGATCGCGAGTCTCCTGACGGTCGCTCCCTCGTCGTCCGCTTTCAGCGTCCAGCTCGCCGGCTTTGCGCTTCCGTCTGCGACCGCGCTGCCGTCACCGACCGCCGCCCCAGCGCACCGTGACGCCGCCTCCATCGAGTCGGCAGCGAGGACGCACGTCCGTTGCTGCTCGGTCCACGGACCGCACGTCGAGAGCCAGCGCTCCGCCCGCTCCGTGCGCTCCCTCTCGGTCATGAACTTCGCCATGCGTCCCGCGTCGAGCATTGCGAGACGTTCGCCGACGACCTGACATGAGGTCGGCTCTTTGGCTTTGCCTCCGCAGCCCAAGAGGAGCGCGGCGGTCGGTACCACAAGGATTTTCACGCCGAGAGTTTACTGCGGCTTGAATGGTTGTAGCGAGTCCTGCTTCGCGGCGTTGAGCTGCTTCACCGCCGCGTCGATATCACCGACGTCGAGTCCGAGCTCGTGTAGCAACGACATCCAGCTCAGCTTGCCCTTCGTGAACGGCTCGAACAGCGCCTCGAAGGCGTTCGTGAGCTCTCCGAGTGCGAGGTGCAGATGTGTTGCCATCACGACGTAGAGCTGCGGCCCGTACTTGGCGACAAGATCCGGCATGCCCCAGGTCTTCGCCGCGTCGATGACCGCCTCGAACTCCTCGGGCAAGAGCTTCGCGAGGTCGACGTCGCCCTTCTTCGTGCGCATCTCGAGATACGCCTTCAGATCCTTACCGACGACGTTGCGCAGCCGGAAGAGAACCTTGACGAGTTCCTGAATGCTGAACGCGTTCTTGTCCGAAGTTGGACGAAACAGCGCGAGGCGCCGGAACTGTTTCTGCTCGAGAACTGCATCCTCTCCGACGGCGAGCAGGTGGCCGAGCGCTTCCTCGGTGCGTTGTGGCGCATCCGGCCACCCGTGGTCCTTGATGTGCTTGAACAGCGAGATGTAGCGACGAAAGATCGCAGCGAGGATCGGCCCGACGATCCCGAGCTTGATGTTGTTCTTCATGAACGAGCCGAGGAACGGCGTGTCGTACGCCTTCATCCACTGCTCGCCGTTATGAGAGTCCGCCCACTTCTTGTCCTTGACTGCCTTGCGTTCGTCGCCAGTGCCGAACAAGAAGCGATTGAAGGCGATCGCGCCGACCATGCCGCCGACCAGCTCGCCGTGCGTGCGAGCGCGATCCTCGGTGCTTCCGGGCCACGAGCTCAAGAGTTCCTTGAACAACGGCTCGAGCATCTCGATGCCCTTCTCGATCATCTCGGCGGCCTGCTCGGCGCTGTCGAGGACCTTCTTGGTGCCTTTCCCCTTCGTCTTGATCTCGTGAATCACTCCGGCCGCAACCGCGACACCGGCCAGGATCTTCCAGACCGTGGGGTTCTTCAGAACGCTCCCGACCTTCGTCTCGAGTTCCTTCATCTTCGCAGGGCGCTTGTCCCACCCCTTCGCGATACCCTTGCCGCTGAGTTTCGCCAGCTCGACCACCCCCGTGATCACGTCACGCCTGAAGATGACGACCGTCGCGATCGTTGCCTTGAGCGCGGTGCTGTCCGTGAGCGCCGCGAGCAGTGACTTCGTGTCCTGCACGATCGGCTTCAATTGCTTCGCGATCTCTCCGATCTGCACGGCCGATTCCAGATCGAACAGATCCGAATCGGTCGGCTCGATGCTCTCCTGACCGGAGAGGCCGTCGGCGACCGCGTTCATGTCCTCGTGATGCGCGTAGTACAGCCCGGGGAACAGCAACGCGATTCCGCGCACCGCGTGCGTCATTGCCTTCTCGAAGTTGTCGATGCCCTTCTTGATCGCTTTCTCGTCCAGCTCCTTGTCGAGCTTGTCGACGAACTCGCGCGCCTTCTCGAGCGCTGCGTAGATCGTCTTGATCATCTTGTACATCCGGTACTCTTTGGGACCGTTCGCTTTGAACTCCTTCAACTTCCCGAAGAACTTGTCGTAGATCGTGTTGACGAGGTAGCCCTGGAAGAAGCCCTCGGCGAACGCCTTCCAGCGCTTCGCGAGCTTGTTGTCGCCATCGTCCGCGTAGATCCAGATCACGAGGACGACCTTCGTCGTGTACGCGAGGATCGCAGGCGCCATGTACTTGGCGAGCCGCTTGATCGCCCTCGTCGTGAGCTCCTTCACTGTGATCTCGCGGACCGCGTATTTCACCAAGGCGCCTCCGACGCCCGCCGCCGCGATGGCGGCAGTCCCCACGCCAACCGCCGCCGCTGCGAACACGAGCGCTACGAGCGGGATCACGCCACGCGTCGACTCGTAGACATCTTTCGCGATGACCTGGATGCGGTAGTTCTCGACGAACTGCGTAGTGGTCTCCGTGTAGACCACGCCCGTTTGCAGGTCCGCGAAATATGCCCAGTGCAGATCACACGCGATGAGCCGCGTGTTGTCCCCGAACTTGAGCCCCTGCGGAAACATGATCAGGAAGTCTTTCGCGAGGACCGTCTCGATCTCGGCGCGGCGGATCGGATCGAGCGCCTCGGATCGGAAGTCCTTGTCGTTCCCTTCCATGATCCAGCGAACGCTGGCGTCCATCTCCTTCTTGAGCATCTGCCACGACTGGGTCTTGTTCCAGACCTTGCTCCCGCCGAGGTCGTCCCAGTCGCAGGTGTAGAACTCCTGCGGGAAGTACATGATGCACATCTCGACAAACCAATCGAATGGATCGCTGAGCTCCTTCTCGAGTTCCTTCCCCCCTTCCTCGCCGACGATCGCTTCGACCATTCCGCGAGGATCGAGGATCAACCGCTGCGGCTTGATGTCCTGCGGCATGAGCGCGGCCTGCTTCCGCTGCTTCGTCTCCTTCTCGCCGTGCATGCTGTGAAAGAACAGGAGCGTGCGCTGTCGCTTCCGATCAATCGACCCATGGTGGCTGTCATGGCCGCCGAGGACCGGCACGAGCTCGATCTTGTCAGTGCCACCTGACCCGATCTCGAAGAGCTCGAAGGAAGTGTCGCTGGTGATCAGCAGGTAGTCCCGACCTTTGGCGAGCTGGACCTCGGCGATGTTCTTCTCGATGTAGTTCGCGGTCAGAGATCCCGGAAATGAACGCGGAGTCTTGCCGTCGTCAGGCTGCCACTTCTCGTAGTAGGTGCCGAAGATCGTGTCGTAGGTACCTTGTCCCGCCAGCAACTCGATGAACGCCTTGGACTTCATATCCGCCAGCGCGATCGGCTTGTCGCGAATCGACTCGAGGCTCGACTTGTAGATCTGCCGCGTCTCCTTGCTGATGTTGCCAAAGACCTTCGCGACGCTCTTCTTCACGCCACAACGGCGAAGCTCCTCCTCGTCGTCCTCCGAGAAGTCTGCCTTCATGATCTGGTGCAGGAGGGGAGCGGGCACATGCGTGAACACCGGCTCCCACGGATCGACGGTGTTGTCCCCATCCGCCGCCGTGGCCACCTTCAGCGGATTCTTGTCGACAAAGAGCATGTACTTCAGGTTGATCTTGAAATCGGCGTGGTCCTTGAACGGCGTGACCGTGCGATCTTTCGCAGGGACGATCTTCGAGGACGCATAGAAGCCGAGTCCGACCTTGGTGTTCTCGGGGTCGATCCCGAGCTGATCGAACATGAACAGTCGCCACGCGTAGTCCCAAAGGCGCGCGTAGTGCCCCGAGATGGCGTTCTTGTCTTGCTCCGTGAGCGACATGTCTAGTCCTCGTCGGCCAGCGCCAGGCTGCCGACCTTGACGGTTCCGTTTGGGTCCAAGAGCCCGGAGTAGACTGCGACCTGCCTGCTCCCGCGCTTCTCCACGTCGACCTTGCCGCCACCGATGAGAAGTGTGATGTGGTTCGTCGTGTCGACGCGATAGATCGTGATGCTGCCGTCTTTCGCGACCTCGTGCGCCATTGCCGCGGTCGCCTTGGCATCGGGCCCGCCGAGGAACGCGCGCAGCTTCTTGCCCTTGCGCACGGTGATTGCTCGCCCTTGCTCGAGACCACCTGCGTCGGCTCGCTTCGTGTCCTTCGCGAACAAGAAGCCGCTCGGATCGGCCACCAGTTGCAGGATCTTCTCGAGCGGCTTGTCGAGCATCGCGACGTCCGTGCTATCCGCGTCGAAGTCATCTGGCGGTACGCCGACCGAGACGATGTAAGTGCCCGCCGGCAGCTCCTCCGAATGCTCGAGGATCGGCTTGTCCTGGTCGTCGTAGCCCACGATCGAGATCTCCTTCACTCGCGGGCGCACCGTCGTGGGCGAGAGCAAGCACGGCACCTTGGTCCTGAACTTCTCCGCGCCGCCGACCTCGATCGAGAACCCGAGCTCGTAGTCGGTTCCCTCCACCTCGCCTGCTTCCGAGATGATCGGGATCTCGTAGGTCGTGTCGGTTCCAGGGAACGCGAGCAGGAACTTCAGTGTGTCAGGAGGCGCTTCTTCGATCTTCACGCTGTCGACGACAAACTTCCGCCACTCGGGCGAACGCTTGCCAGGCGCCGGTTCAATCGATCCCGTGAACGTCGCCAGCAGATCATCGGGCGTGCCTTCTCGTTTCTGTTTGCCATCGGCGCCGATGAACGCGTCGAGCTCCCAAATCTTTACCGTCACCCCGGAGGCCTTCATTGGCTGGTGGATGCGAACTTCGAGCGGCTCCGCCAGATCCGTGATGCGACCTGGGTGGACGCGACCGTGAACCTTCATGCGTCCTCCTCTTCGCGTTCGACGGTCGCAATCACCATCTGTCGCATGCGGTTGTCGAGCGTGACCTTCCCCTTGTACAGACGGTCGTTCCTCGTGGCCGACAAATCGTACTCGCCAGCGGGCAGCGGCTCGTCGCTATCGAGGATTCCCTTGTTGTCGAGATACGCCTCGACGGTCTTCTCCGCTGATGAGATCGTTACGAGTCCCGATCCGATCGGCGTCCCGTCCGCCTCGCGAAGTTGAAGGTTCGTGAATCCGAGCTCTACCTCGTACACGTAGCGGTCGAGCACCTCGTCACGGTTGGCGACTGCGGCCGCGTGGACCTTCACGCCATCGCCGAGATCCAGCTCGTAGTCCTGAAACGGCACGTCGGGGTGAAACACCTTGCCGTCATCATCGGTCTCCATCTCGATCGTGCCTTCATCGGGCACGGAGAACTTCACCGCACGCTTCGCGAGCGCCACGGTGCCGCTCGAATCGAGCAAGCGCACCGAAAGGTGACCCGTCGATTCCCAACGCACCTCGTCCCCTTTGGAGACCTTTACTCCTTCGCGTAGCTTCTTGGTGGTCGTCTCGATCTTCATACTCCGCGAGCACGCATCCTACGTCCGAACAGGCCCGACCTTCCGGACGATTGGCGACTTGGGCGGTCCGCGACTCGAGTAACGTGCGGGGAATCTACTCCCTCGCGGAACTTCTTCTTCGTCGTCGTGATCTTCACGAGTTCTCCCCGTCGTCCAGGATCAGCGTGTAGTCGCCAAACGGCGCCGCCTCGAACTTCACGACGCCTTTGTCGTCGGCCTCGCCGCTGATTGTCTCGCCTGATGGATCCGCGCGCAGCGTCACCTTGACGCCCTTCGCGGGCTCTTCGTCGAGGAACAGCGTCACTTCGACCTCGTTGATCACAGTGAGCACGCCGGAGTCGGCTTCCTTGCCGTCGGCTTCCACCTTGAACACGAAGCGCCCTGGCGGACCGCCTTTGGGCGTCGTCCACGTCGCCTCGACGCTCGACTTGCCGCACGAGCTGGTCACCGCCGCGATCGTCTTGGTGTCGTCGTCGGCGTCCTTGATCGTGAACGTCGCGGACTTACCGCTCATCTCGGCGCAGATCGCGGACATCTTCACCTCCGTCGAGACGGGCACGCGATCCTGAGACCACTTCGCGGACACGAGC
>JAEYYV010000327.1 GCA_023428295.1 Pseudomonadota bacterium | reverse complement strand
TCGAGGAGGTCCGGCGCACGCGGCAGTTCATCGCGCTCGGATGGGCGATCAGCGTCGCGGCGATCGGCGCCGTGCCCGTCCTCGACGCGCCGAGGTACATGAGCATCGCGATGGTCGCGGCGCTCGTGTGGGGCATCGTGATGAGCGCGTACTTCTATCGGCGGTTCGCCGATCCGTCGAAGTACAGCGAGAACCAGATGGTGGTGCTCGGCGCGCTCGCGACGATCAACACGCACGTCGCCATCTTCTACTTCGGAACCTTCACCGCGGCATCCACGGTCATCGTCCTCGGCATGCACTTCGTCGCAAGGAGCGAGGCGGTGCGTGGCATGCGCATCGTATTTGCCGTCGCCGTGACTTGCTACGTGGTGTGCGCGGCGATCGTGATCAGCGGTGTCGTCGAGGATCCGGGTGTGTTCGCGAGCGACGTGGGATATTCGCGAGTCACGCTCGTGGTGGGCGCGCTGTTCGTCGTCGGTGCGTATGTCCTCGCGTTCTACACGGGGCGCACGATTCGCGAAGCGTCGACGTCGGCGATCGAAGGGCTGCAGCGCCAGACGCGGTTGGCCGCGCAGCGCAAGGCGCTGATGGACGAGCTACGCGCGGACCTCGAGCGCGCGTTGCACATCAACGGCCCGGGCCGCTACACGGAGCAAACGGTGGGTTCGTTCACGCTCGGCGACGTGATCGGCCGCGGAGCGATGGGCGAGGTCTACGAGGCGAGACATACGTCGACGGGCGAGCAGGCGGCGGTGAAGCTCTTGCGTCGCGAGCTCCTCGCGGACCCGACGCACGTCGCGCGATTCCTACGCGAGACCAAGGCAACGGCGTCGCTCGCGTCGCCACACGTCGCGCGCGTGCTCGAGGCCGCGGCGGATGCGATGCCGTACCTCGCGATGGAGCGACTGCACGGCGAGACCCTCGCAGAGATCCTTCGCAGCGAGAGCCGGTTGCCGGCGCAGACGGTCGTCGCATTGTGCAAGCAGGTCGGCGCGGGCATCGATGCGGCGAGCGCGGCGGGCATCGTGCATCGCGATCTCAAGCCGCAGAACATGATACTCGCGCGCGAGGTTGGCGGCGAGCGATGGAAGATCCTCGACTTCGGCGTGGCGACGCTCGCGGATGATACGGGCACGCTCACGCAAGGGGGCATCATCGGCACGCCGAGCTACATGGCGCCGGAACAAGCGCGCGGGGAGCGCGTCGACGGTCGCGCGGACGTCTACGCAATCGCGGCGGTCGCGTATCGATGCTTGACCGGGCGGCATCCATTCACGGCGTCGGATACGCCAGCGCTGTTGTTCGCGGTCGTGCATCGAATGCCGATGCGTCCCGGTGATCTCGGCGCGTTTCCCGAGGACGTCGATCGGTGGGCGGCGATCGCCCTCGCGAAGTCGCCCGACGAGCGGTTCCCGACGGGTGGGGACGTCGCCGACGCGCTCGCGATGGCAGTCCGCGGCGAGCTCGACGCGAAGACCCGCAAGCGCGCCGACGCGCTGATCAAGAAGCACGGATGGGAGACGGCGACGTGACCGCGACCATCACGCCCACCTCGATATCCGGGACACGTGGCTCGCGTCCGTCGATGATGACCACATCGGCCGACGCGCTTCGCGACGAAGAGGTCGCGCGCACGCGGGCGTTTCTGAAGGTCGGCTGGGCCGTCGCTCTCGGCGTGGTAGCGATCGTGCTCGTCACGCCGGGCGATCGAGGGATCGCATCGGCACTCATGGGCCTCGTCGGTGTCGGCTTCGTGGTCAGCCTGTGGCTTCACCACGAGCTGCGCGATCCCACGAAGTTCGCGCAGAGCAAGCTCACCGTGCTCGGGCTTCTGTGCGTCGTGTGCGGACAGCTCGGCATTCTCTACACGGGCGTATTCACCGCGGCGCCGCTCGTCACGATGCTCGGGCTGTACTTCTTCTGCCGCACGGAGAACCTCGCCGCGGCGGTCGCGCTGTTCCTCATCGCTGCGGGCGGTCACGCGGTCGTCGCAGGCCTCATCATCGCGGGCGTGATCGACGATCCGGGCTTCTACCCAACGCGCCCGGGGACGTCCGTCGAGGCGCAGATCGCCGGTCAGCTGTGCATTCAAGGTGGCTACGTCATCGGCTTCGTGATGGCGCGACTCGGTCGGAAGGCGTCGCTGCAAGCGATCGACGAGCTTCAGGTGGCCACGCGCCTCGCCGCGCAACGCGAGGAGCAAGTGCAGGAGCTCCGCCGTGATCTCGATCGAGCGCTCGAGATCGGTGGCCCCGGTCGATTCACGGGACACACCGTCGGCGCGTGGGAGCTCGGCGCGGTGCTCGGACGCGGCGCGATGGGCGAGGTCTACGAAGCGACGCACACCAAGACCGGCGCCGAGGCTGCGGTGAAGCTCTTGCGTCGCGAGCTGCTCGGCGCGCGCGACTACGTCGAGCGATTCCTCCGCGAAGTGCGAACGGCGAGCTCGTTCGATTCGCCGCACGTGGTGCGCGTGCTGGATGCGTCGACGCCCGAGGATCCGATTCCGTTCTTCGCGATGGAGCGGCTGCGCGGGCGCTCGCTCGGTGACCTCTTGCGCAAGCGCGCGACGTTGCCACGGCATCGCATGCTGCAACTCGCGACGCAGATCGCGAGCGTGCTCGATATCGCGGCGAAGGCGGGCATCGTTCATCGCGACGTCAAGCCGCATAACCTGTTCCTCGACGAGTCGCACGCGGAAGCGGGTACGTGGAAGCTGCTCGACTTCGGAGTGGCGCACCTCGGCGACTCGACCGGCACGCTGACCCACGGTGCGGTGATCGGAACGCCGGCGTACATGGCGCCCGAGCAAGCGAGAGGGCAGGCGGTGGATCCGCGCGCGGACGTGTATGCGCTCGCCGCGGTGATCTATCGCGCGGTCACGGGGCAGGTGCCGTTCGTCGGGCGCGACACGCCGGCGCTGCTCTACGCGGTGGTGCACGCGATGCCGATCCGTCCCGGTGCGATCGCGAGCGTGTCGCCGCAGCTCGAGGCGGTGCTCGCGGTCGGCCTCGCGAAGTCACGCGATCAGCGGTTTGCTACCGCGAGCGAGCTCGCTCTCGCGATCGATGCGGCCGATCGCGGCGAGCTGTCCGCCGAGCTCAAAGCACGCGCGAAGGCGATCTCGCGATCGCTGCCGTGGACGGAGCCGCTGTCCGAGGAGACGTGCGAGCTGCCCGCGCCGATCAAGCGGTCGCCTACTTCCGCGCGATAGCGTTTCGCACCGCTGGAGAGTGCGCCATCGCCGGGACGCTCACGCACTCGTGCGACGACCAGAACATCTCGAACTCGCGCGCGTTGCGCTGCATCTGCGTGACGAACACGCGGTCCTCGGGACGAACGGTCACCATCGCGCCCGTCGGCGTGTTCTTCACGGTGATAGCGAGCGCAGTCACGCCACCCTCGCCGTCGGACATCGGCATCACCTCGGGGTGCAATGCCGCGACGCGCGTGCGGTGCTCGATGATCGCGGCGGCGTCGCGGAGGAGCGATCGCAGACCGGGGAGCTGCGTTCGCTTCGCGACGGTGAACATGAAGGCCACGCCGTCGCGCGTCGGCATCGAGGTGATCCGCACGCCTCGCACCTCGGCGGGGCATTCGCGCTCGTCCGGCTGTGTCACATCAGCGCGCGCTGGCGCGGAAGCAGCGAACAGGGCGACCGCGGCGAGGACAGGCTTGAGCATGCACTCGCTCGATTCACGAGGCGCGCCACACATCGAGCATGCCGATTGCTCGACACACCCACATGCGCCTTCACCATCTGAACTGCATCTCGTCGTGCCCGCTCGGGGGATATCTGATGGACGGTCGCTCGCACTCTCTGCGAGGAAAACTCGCGTCGCGGTGCATCCTCGTCGAGGGCGACTCGCAGCTCGTGCTCGTCGACACGGGGTTCGGGCTCGAGGACATCGCGCATCCGCGACCACGGCTGAGCAAGTTCTTCTTGGCCCTCCTCGATCCGGACTTTCGCGAGGAGCTGACCGCGGTCCGTCAGATCGAGGCGCTTGGCTTTTCAGCCCGCGACGTGCGGCACATCGTGCTCACACACCTCGACTTCGATCACGCCGGCGGCCTCGATGATTTTCCCGAGGCCACCGTGCACATGCTCGAGAGCGAGCTCGCTGATGCGGTCGCGCAGCGCAGCTGGCTCGACCGGCAACGCTATCGCCCGGGACAGTGGCGCTCTCACCCACGGTGGACTTCGTACTCCCATGCAGACGGTGAGCTGTGGTTTGGCTTCGATGCAGTTCGCGAGCTGCGTGGCGTCGAGCCCGAGGTTCTGCTCGTTCCGCTCCTCGGTCACACGCTCGGCCACGCGGGCGTAGCGATGCGCGATGGCGATGGCTGGTGCTTGCTCGCCGGTGACGCGTACTTCGATCATCGCGAGCTCGACTTTCATAACCCGCGATGCACGCCGGGACTCGCGATGTACCAGCGCATGATGGAGAAAGACCGCGACGCACGTCTCGCCAATCAACAGCGACTGCGCGAGCTCGCTCACAATCATGGCGACGAGGTGCGCGTTCTTTGCTCGCACGATCCGCGCGAGCTAGAGCGCGACGCGGGCCGCTCCCTCGACGAACCCGTGCATGCGGGCCTTCCCCTCGGTCAGGTGATCGAGATGGAGCTCCAGCATCGCGAGCACCGGTAGGTCACGGGTAGCTCACCGGTCTCACGGTCTCACCGGTAGGTCACCGGTAGCTCAGTCGATCGCGTCGAGCGACACCTCGAACACGTAGCGCGCGTTGGTGCCCTCACTGAGGGACCACACCGAGCTCGCTTGCGGATCGAACGCGAGATCCTCTGGCGTATCGCTCCATCCGAGCTTCGTGCTGGGGGCACCGAGACGGGTTCGCACGAGCTCGCCCGCTGCGTTGGCGGGCCGGCTCGACGAGAGCCAGAACGTTTCTGCCCGTGCGATCGCGCCCTGCACGTGCGATTCCGCCATGACGTACGCCGCGTCGGGGATGACGCGGTTCTGATCGGTGAGCTGGAGCGCTGTGCCGTCGAGCGGCCAGCGATAGAGGCGTCCGTTCACGCTCGCGGCGTCGTACTCGCCGCTGACGAGCGACGGCGGTGACGACGATTGATCGAGCGCGACGAACGAGAACCGCGGGCTGCACGCGCCGTTCGTGGCGTACGTCGCGATCTGCGGGATGACGTACTTGTAGCCGTGCGCGTAGTACATGCCGGACGCGCTGTCGCGTCCGATGCGATCCTCGAGGCCATCGACCTGCAGGATGCGCGAGAGATCGAACACGCGGAAGCCGCCCGTCGTGATCGGCACGTAGAGGTGATCGCCGATCCACGCGAGCCCGCCCGCGTGAAACGGAACGCTGCGCCACGTGGGGAAGCCGACTGCTTCGACCGGCTCGACGAGCAGCGCGAAGCGATACGCGAACGCGTTCGGATTGGTCACGTCGGCGATCGCGATGCGGATGCCCTTGTCGAACGGCGAGCCCGCCTCGGCGGACATCTCGTAGTACCAGCTGACGAGGACGATCTTCTTGCCGTTGATGACACCCGTCGCGTTCGCGTCGAAGCTGCCGGTGATGCCCTGCGGGATCCAATACGCGACCGCTTCGTCGCCAGATTCCCATGCGTACGCGCGCTGAACGCCGGGCGTCGTGCCGGGCAGCGTCTGGATCCGCGACCCGCTACGATTGAGATCGCCGAGCAAGCCGCCGATCGTCACGCGCGGCAGCGACGTCGGATACGAGTCCACGAGGTCGGCGACCGGGGCGGGCACGAGCGGGAACGCGCAGCGATCGATCTCGCGCAACCCCGAGCCACGCGCGACCGTACCGGCGGAGGGGCAGGTGACCGTGGCGGAGCACGGATCCGGGCGGCCGCCGTCGACGATCGGCGCGCTGTCATCGCGCGCGGCGTCCGCCGGCGCTGTGGCATCGTCACCGCACGCAGCGACGAGAACTGCGAGGAGCGCGCGGCGCATCAGCGGGCGTAGTCCGACGCGCGCGTCTCGCGCACGACCACCACACGCACCTGACCTGGATAGGTCGCTTCGTTCTCGATCGCGCGCGCGATTTCTTTGCTCATCACGATCGCCTGGCCGTCGTCGACCTGATCGTTCATGACCATCACGCGAATCTCGCGACCGGCCATCAGCGCATACGCGCGCTCGACGCCGTTGAAGCGCTTGCAGATCGCTTCGAGATCATCGAGGCGCTTGATGTAGCTCGCGAGCTGCTCGCGTCGCGCACCGGGCCGCGCAGCCGACAGCGAGTTCGCCGCCGCCACGACATGATCGAGGATCGAGCTCGGCTGCGTGCCGCCGGTGTCGTCGCCGTGATGCGACGCGATCGCCTGCGCGACCTTGGGCGATTCGCCATGACGCTTCACGAACGCAGCGCCGACCTCCGCGTGCGCGCCCTCTTGCTCGTGATCGAGAGCCTTGCCGATGTCGTGCAAGAGGCCCGCGCGCCGCGCGAGCTTCACGTTCGCGCCGAGCTCGGCCGCGATGAGGCCCGCGAGGTACCCGACCTCGACGGAGTGAACGAGCACGTTCTGCGCGTACGACTGCCGGAACTTGAGGCGCCCGAGGTGCTTCACGAGCTCGGGATGCAGGCGATGGATGCCGAGGTCGAACACGGCCTGCTCGCCGGCCTGCTTGCACTGCGCGTCGACTTCCTTCTCTGCCTTGCGCACGACCTCTTCGATGCGCGTCGGGTGAATGCGTCCATCCGCCACCAGCGCGCTGATCGCGATGCGCGCGATCTCGCGGCGCACGGGGTTGAAGCACGAGATCGTGATCGCCTCCGACGTGTCGTCGATGATCATGTCGATGCCGGTCGCCGCCTCGAGCGCGCGAATGTTGCGCCCCTCGCGTCCGATCAGCCGGCCCTTCAAGTCATCCGACGGCAGCGGCACCACCGCCACCGTTCGCTCGTGGACGAACTCGCTCGCGAACCGCTGGATCGCCGTCGCGACGATCGTCTTTGCACGCGCGGTTGCCTCGGCGCGCGCGTCGTCCTCGATCCGCTTGATCTCCACGGCCGCCGACGCGTACGCCTGCGTCTTCACTTCATCCTCGAGCTTCTTGCGCGCCTGCTCCTCGGACAGCGCCGCGATCTGCTCGAGCTTCTTGCGCGCCTCGACTTGCGCCGCCTCGGCCTTCTCGACCGCCGCGTCCGCTTGCTTGATCTTGCCGTCGACGCTGCGCTCTTTCTTCTCGATCTCCCCCGCGCGCCGCTCGGCCTCCTTGCGCGCCTTCTCGACCTCGCGCTCCTTCTGCGCGAGCGCCTCTTCCGCCTTCTTCAGCTCGGTGCGCCGGCCGCGAAGCTCTTCATCCAAGTCCGTCTTGTGCTTGCGCGCAGCTTCCTTGGCCTCGACCTCGGCCGCCTTCTTGATCGACTCGATCTCCGCCTTCGCGGCGGCTCGAATCTTCTCCGCCTCGCCCTCCGCCGCTTTCTGCGCGTCCGATCCATCGCCCTTCGCGCGTCCGAGCTTGCCGCCCAACACGAAGCCGACGATCAAGCCGAGCACGACGCCGATGAGAATGTAAAACGCGTCCATGGCTCACTACGACACGACGTATGTCGCGACCTCCGTGACGATCAAGTTCATGGCGACATCGTGCGGCTCGTGCGCGATGCCGTCGACCAGTTGCATCTCGAACGCGAGCCCGATCCGCAGCGCAGTCGGCACGGCCGACAACGTCGCGTCGTAGTGCCCGCGGCCCCAGCCCACGCGCGCACCGCTCGCTCGATCGAACGCGACGCCGGGCACCAAGAACGCCTCGATCTCGGTCAGCGCGATCACCGGCGCATCCACGCGCGGCTCCGCGATCCCGAACCGCCCGCTCGCGAGCTCGCCGAGCGCCACCTCGTGAAATGCGAGCTGCCGCTCGGCCCCCACGATCCGCGGGTACACCACGCGAATCCCGCGCGCCCTCGCCGCCGCATCGATCGCGGCGGTCCCGACCTCGCTGCCCTTGGCCGCGTACATCGCCAGCACGCCGATCCGCCGCTCACCCACGAGCCCCTCCACGCGGCCCGCGATCACCGCCGCGAACCTCGCGCGCTCCTCGGCCGTCAGCGCATCGCGCCGCGACATCATGGTGCTCCGCGTGGCGGACTTGCCACGCGGCGGAGTGGGCGGCGTTTCGGACACGAGCGGATGCAAGGGACCCAAGGGGAGGGCCCGGACTATATCCGCTAGTGCGCCGTCGAGTGATGCGAGCGCATGATGAAGTTCGCCAACGTTTTTCGGGTGCTCTGCGGGTCGATGAACCGAAACGCCATGCCCTCGCGATCGGGCGTCTGCTCGACGCGCACGACCTGGGCCTCGAGGCGAATGGGCTCGTCCCCGGGCACCTCGAGATCGATCGCGGCGGCCGACCCGGCGCAGATCTTCTCGTTGGTGCAAAAGAACATCCCGCTCCTCGAGAGGTCCTCGACGAACCCCTCGATCACCACGCCGTCCTCGCACCGGCAGCGGGCCTTCACCCGGACGGGGATCCGAACTGCATCCCTCTTGTCCATGTGGTGAAAACTACGTTACCGACGCAGGTTGCGAGAAGCAATTCTGACCAGCGCCTCACATTGCGGCAGCCTAGGTGGTCTGACCCAGGTCATCGGCTGAGGTGATCCCCTTGCGTTCGGGCCGTTCATCCGGCAGATTGCCGCACCACATCAGCAGGGCCTATAGCTCAGTGGTAGAGCACCGGCCTTTTAAGCCGAGGGTCGATGGTTCGATCCCATCTGGGCTCACTAAATGACGAAGAACAAATCGCAGTAGTACCTGACCCCGTCGTCCAGAGGCCTAGGACACCCGCCTTTCACGCAGGTAACACGGGTTCGAATCCCGTCGGGGTCGCTTTATTTTCTCGTCGAGGATTGTGTACTCGACGCCCGCTCGCCAGACCTGTTGCCCACAGGTTGCCTTTCGGTGCCGAACACGAGCGCCATGCCGTCGTGCTTGTGCACCTTGGTCACCGAGACGTAGCGCCGCGTCGTCTCGACATCCTCGTGACCCATGAGCTCCTGTAGCGTCGTGATCGGCATGCCCCGCGAGGCGCACGTCGTCCCGAAGCTGTGGCGCAACGAGTGCCACGGTCGCCGAACCCCGGATTCGCTCACCGGGATCGTGACCTCCGCGCGCTTGTAGATCTCGCGGATACCTTCAATCGCGGCCGAGTAGGTCAGCATGGCTCCGTCCAAACGCGGCATCACCCACAACCCGCGGCGCGGCGCACGCGCGATCTCATCAGCGAGTGCCGGTGAGAGCGGTACGTCGCGCATCCGGTCGTGCTTCGGAAGCCCGATGTTGCCATCGGGGTCCACCGCACGCCGAACGGTGAGCTCGCCGTGTTTGATGTCGGTCCACTGGAGCCCGAGCACCTCGCCGATTCGGAGACCCGCCTCGGACGTGAGCAAGAGCGCGAGCCGATACCGATCGTCCGTTGCCGCAGAGATCAGTTTCGCGATGTCGTCGGGATCGACGGCCACGATCGGCGCATCCTTCGCCGCGCCCTTTCGCTTGAGGTTCAAGCGCAGGGTTGGCTTCGGGATCAGCTTGTTCTCGTGCGCGTACTTCAAGAGCGAGCTCAGGACGGCGAGACGATTGTTGATCGTCTTGCGCCCAACTCGTTTGAGCTCTTGGGTCACGAACGCGTCGACGTCGCTCTGCCGGATCTCGTCGAGCCTCAAGTGTCCGAAGAACGGCACGAGATGCCCGTCGAGGATCTGGCGCTTGCTCTTTCGCTCGCTCGGTTTGGAGTCGGGGAGGTAGCCCGCTTGGAAGTCCGTCGCGTAGTGTCGTAGCGTCGGAACGCGCTCCTTTCGTTTCGAGTCCTGGTCAGGCTCGGCGGGCACCAGCCCCGGGTTCATCACCCGAAAGACGTGGAGTCGCTCCGCATGCTCAGCGGCTGCTTTGGTGTCGGTCGCGGGCGTTCCGGTGAGGCGTTCACGGTTGCCATTCGGCAGCGTGCACCACACCCGATAGCGCCATCGACCAGTCCTGTTGTCACGATAGGCTGGCATCAGTCGTTTCCTTTGGCTGATGCAGCTCCGCACGATCGCCGACGAGTATCGCTTCGCAGGCAACACGCTGGGAAGCGCGATTCTCCGACGAAGGTCATGGTTGATCTCCTCCGAGCCAACGAACCAACGCCGCTCGCGAAAGGCGGATTGCTCGGCCGATTCGGCGCGACGGAACCTCGCCCCGCCCGATGGATTCGTAGAGCTGATTGCGACCGACACCGAGAAACCGCGCGGCTTCCTCGACCGTAAGCACGTCGGGATCCTTGTCCTCGCGAGTCACGATTCACCGCCAAGCAGCCTGGTGCCGATGAGCACGGCCTTGGGGATCTCCGGGCAGGTCGGCGGGTGGTACCGCTTCACTAGATGCACGATGCGGCCGCTGGCCACGAGCGCCTTGAGTCGGGCGCGCTTGATCCTGTTGTCGCCTCGCACGGCTTTTTCGATCTCCGCAGCTCTCACGCCGCCGCTCTCCGCCGTCGTGACGAACTCGATGATCTCGCGATCGATGCGATCGAAGTGCGCCTCTATCGCCGAGCCGACGAGCTCGAAGCGGATCACTTTCCTTTCGCGATCGATCGCGTCGACCATGCGCATGAGGAACGGCTCCGGCAGCGGGTGCAGGTTTCCGTCAAACGACAGTTCGATCGCGCCGTCTGCGTGTTTCTCGACACCGACGATGTGGCGCACGAGTGCACCGAGATCGCCGGAGCCACGTAGTCGCTGGAGAAGCGTGCCTTCGCCGGTCTTGGTGAAATGGTGAATCGTTGCGAGCGTGAGGTCGTGTAGCTGGCAGAGGTCACTCCACGTCGAGGTGACGATCGACATCTCCTTTTTCGAGTTCTCGTCGCCGGTGTGCGTTCGGCTCAGCGAGTCGATCACGATCAGGTCGGGACGCCAGCTCGTTATCGTTGCGTGCATTCGAGCGACGTCGGCTTTGTCGGAAAAATAGAAGGGCGTCTTGCTGTCGATCCGCAGCCAACCGTCAAGGTCACGCGGATCAACCCCCAGCCCGCGTGCGAGCCGCCAGATGCGCTTCCGCGTCTCGCGTACCGAGTCCTCGCGAGGCAACAGCAGCACGCGGCATCGCTTCACTTTGCGCCCGAGCCAATCGAAGCCCGCGGCCAAGCAAATCGCCATGTGCTCGGCGACGAACGTCTTCTGCGACTTGGGGTGACCTGCGATCACGACGGGCACGCCCGCGGGCATGACGCCAGGGATCAACCACGCATCAGGATCGTCGCCTGGATCGTCGGTGCCGAGGTACGAGCGCAGATCGGATCCGTACTCGCTCGCGTTCGGCTCGACCGGCGGTGCCGGTGCGACGACTTGCATCAACGCCCCAATGACGTCGCTTGCGGCATCTCGGATCCCGAGCTTCGCCTTCGCCGTCGCGATCGCGTCGGGCCGCGTGAGCCGACTTGCCAGATCACCCCATCCCGTCACCGCGACACCGCGCGCGACGTTCGCCACCGAGCTCGCGGCTTGGAGTGGGCGGTCGTTGATCGCTTTCTCGTCAGTGTCCGGCATGAGGCGAGCCACGCGCGTCGTCAGATCGGTGATCGCGTCCTCGGTCCAGCCTTCCTTTGCGAGCGCACCGGCCAACGCGAGGAACGCGTAGTGCCGTCCACCTCCGCCCGACGGAGTTCGCGCCGGAGGCCAAGCCGCCGCGAGCTCGAGGGCTGCGGCGTGCATCGCTTGCTCTGTCGCGGTCGCGGCGGCGCCGGGCAACACGACAGGGGCCGGCGTCGCGATCGGCGGTGCCTTCGCGAGGATGGTAGCGACGTTGATCGCCGTGCCGTGCTCGATGTCCGAGAGAAAGTCCGCGTCACTCGGGCGCGACGGCAGGAAGTAGATGCGCGATCCATCGGAGGTCGACGGATCCGCGGGCACCCCGAGCTCGGCGACGACCGTCTGCCAGAACCGCGGCCAGTCCGCGCCGGCTACGGGCGCGTCGAGATCGAGCACGATGCGCATGCAGCGATCGCCGGGCCGGTCCGAGTGCGTGGCGTGGACGATGCGGCGATACGAAGCGAGTTTCGCGTCGATCTCGAGCAGCGTCGCATCGGAGACGTGATCGATGTCGAGAACGAGCACCGACACCGCGCTCACGTGCCGCTTGGACCGTGTCGCGCCGTTGGGGTACGCGGCCGGGCTCCACGCGGCGCCGAGCTTGAACTGACATTTCGACCCCGGGCACGTCTCGACAGTGCACGGCGTGCGCTGCGTTGTCGTGAGCTGCGCGGCGAGTTGCCTCCAGTCGAGATCGATCGCGCGCGGGGTGTTGTCTTTCTCCGACGCGAAATAGGAAACGCGGATGGCGGTCATCGCGCACCTCCGATCAGCGCGCGGACTTGGTCGCCGGTCAGATTCTTGTGTTCGAGCAGCGCTTCAGCGACCCGCGTGATCGCGGGCCAGTGAGCGCGCAAGAGGTCGCGCGTTTCGCGTTCGTAGCGGTCCGCGCCGTCGATACCGTTCACGCCGAGCGCGAGCAGCTCGTCAACTCGAACGCGATCGCTGTAGGCGCCATCGCCATCCCACACGAAAGCAAAGCAACGCTTTGCGATGCGGGCCTCTGCGGCCGGGCCCGCCATGCACACCACGATCTCGGTTTCGACGAGATGCCTGATGTCGACGGTGGGAGGCGGCCTCTCGTGCAGCGTGCGGCCGGTGCCATCGCGGCGAATCTTGACCGCGGAGGTGCAGCCGACCTCGACGAAGAACGCCACCGCATGCGCTGCCTCGTGATAGGCAGCGCGTCGCTGGAGTCGTGGGGGGTGGGAGGAATCGTCGGACGACGAGCTCGGCGGCCGTCGCGTTGCCGCCCGGCGACGCGAGCGCGATCGGGACCGACGCATCGGAGAGGCGACGCGGCGACACGCGGCACGGTGGCGGAGCTGCGCGCGGCGACGCGAGCCGATCGATCCGCGGGTCACGTGCGTGATCACATCGGCGATCATCACAAGCGTGCAGCGCGGGACCGATGCCTCACTTCCGATCGCGGCGAGCGTGAGCATGCGAGGACGAAATTCCTCTGCCCCGGGGTCCGCGACGGCACCGCCAAGTATCGGCGCGCCTCCCGAGGCAGAGGAGAAATCAAGAATGTGTTGCATGGCGGTGCATCTTTCAAAGGCTATGGGGTTGAGGGTTTATTCCGGTGATCAGTCGGCGTCGCGATCGGTTTCCCGATGGGGTGAGCATCGCGAACATCGTCTCGCGCAGATGTTCGAACCGCAGCACATGGCGCACTCGCCGACGACTTCATCACCGAGCTCGTACTCGGCGAGCCACACGACGCGCTCGCGTTTGCAGAAGCGACAAGTCAGACGTTGCTGGGAGTAGTCCAGAGCGTCGGTGTTGAGCAGACGCTCGGGCATCACTTCACCAACGAGGCTTTGAGCTCCGCCCGCTTCGCGAGCCAACGCTCGACACGATCACGGCGGTAGACGCGTGTACCGGACGGCGTGAGCTCGGGTTGAAGCTCGGCCTCGTGGGCGGGGAGCCGGATCGTTTGTGGACCGAGGTTCGCGAGCTTTGCGACTTCGCCTGCGAGCATGGGCTGCGAAGCGTGCATGCGCGCGAGGAGGCCCTTGGCGAACCCCCTCCATTCTTCTGCGGACGCATCGGCGGCCGGAGACCGGAGTTCGAAATCGCCACTAGGGAGTCGCTTAGTAGACATATGTAATGTGGTAATCGATTATTCCCCGAAGACAACGCAGCGTATTTCCGATTGGCTGTGAGGTGGCGCGCTTCGTGCGGATGGCACGGTTCGCGTGCAGGTTCACGGGCGCGGACATGGTGGCGATGAGAGGCGGCATGGCTGCGCTCGGGATGCCGGCGTGGTCAACGCGGGGACGTGTGGGCTCTCGTCGTGTGGCGGCCGCGATGACCTCGTCCCCCGATCCTCGATCGCCCGGCGGACGTGGGGACGGCGCCCGAGGAAGAAACCCGATCACGTCACCTTGCTCTCGCTGGGGCCAGTCGCTGTGAACGCCGGTTCCTATACCGGCAGTTTCAGCGAGAGAGCGACCACGAAACAGCGAGCAAACAGCGAGAACAGCGAGTCCGCGAAGTCGTTGGACAATTTTCAGCGAGTTCACAGCGAACGACAGCGAAAGGCGACGAATCCATATCGACTCGCTGTGCACTCGCTGTCGAGTTCCAGCGAGAAGTCGATCGGCTAAAAACAACAAACGCGTGGAGTCGTGTGTCGGGCGTACTCCAGAGTGACACTCTGATTCTCTTAGGAACCGCCAACCCGTTGGCCGATCCGCCAATCCACGGTCATGCTCGATCTCATGTCTGCTATCAGTAAAGAACAGCCTAAGCCCAAGCGCCCTCCCACGGCCGGCTCGTGGAAACCAGGACAGAGTGGAAACCCGCGCGGTCGTGCCGGCCGCGGGACCTCGCTCATCGATTCGATACGCCGCGGCGTCGACGCGGACGAGATGCGCGACCTCGCGCTCGAGCTCGCGCGCCACGGAGAGTCCGAGTCGGTGCGCCTCGCCGCGCTCGCGTGGCTACGCGACTCGGGTTTCGTGAAGCCGAGCGAACGCCACGAGCACGGTGCTGCCGGTGCATTCGAGGATGGCGACGACGGACTCGACGCGCTGACCGACGAGGAACTCGACGAGCTCGAGCGCATCACCGCCGAGCGCGATGCGGTTCTCGAGCGAGGACGACAACGGCAACGGGTGTCGGACCCGTTGGTCTCCGACGGAGATACGCGGCTGTTGCCTGCAAACGTTGCCCAAGGTGACCGATGAGCGGCTGCGGTCACATCGTCTGCGGAGCGGGCGCGTGCATTGTGCCGGGCGCACCGATGCGCGCGGCTGCTGCACCTACGTCGAAACGGTCGCCCTCACTCTCTCGCATTCGCGGTGAGCGCATGCGGCGATCGCTTGCCGAGTTCTTTCGCGCCGGCTGGCACGTGCTGGAGGCGACGACGCCGCTCGTGTGGGGTCCGCACCTGACCGAGGTGTGCGCGCACGTGCAAGCGGTGATCGAGGATTGGGCGAAGCGGCAGAACGATCCGACATTCGTGCAGCGCGTACGTGATTTGCTGTGCACGTTGCCGCCGGGCACCGCGAAGAGCCGCATCGGCGTGTACGCGATTCCCTGGGCGTGGCTTCGATGGCCAGCGTTGCGCGCCATCTGCCTCAGCGCGAACCCGCGCGTCGCATTGCGCGATAGCGCGTACGCGCGCGAGGTCATCGCGTCGCCCTGGTATCAGCAGACGTTCAATCCATCGTGGTCGATCAAGGCAGACACCGACGCGAAGGGGTTGTTCGCCAACACCGCGGGCGGATTCCGATCGGCGATGGGCATCGACGCGCGCATCGTCGGTGAGCGCGCTGACCTGATGTGGATCGACGACCCGCACGATCCCGAGGAGGCGCAATCGGACGCGCAGCGCAGGAGCGTACTCGAGCGTTGGGACACATCGATCGAGTCGCGAGTTAACGATCTCGGATCGTCCGTTCGCATCGGCATCGCGCACCGCGTGCACGAGGACGATTGGAGCTCGCACCGTATCGCCGAGAACTGGACGGAACTCAGGCTGCCGATGCTTTTCGAGCCCGAGAACAAGTGCGTGACCGCGCTCGGTGGCGATTGGCGCACTGAGGACGGCGAGGTGTTGCACGCGGAGCGATTCCCGCCGGAGGTCATCGCGAAGGAGAAAGCCAAAGGCGAGATGCGATGGGCCACGCTGTTTCAGTGCCGACCCGCGCCCGCGGGCGGTGCGCTCGTGAAACTCGACTGGCTACGGTTCTGGAAACGTCCCGATGTCGACGACGAGCCGAAGCGTCGCAACGAGATCGATTGGTTCGAGAAGGACAAGCCGAACACGCCCGAGCTCGCGAACGTCACGAGCGGACGACCGCGCGGATGTTGGACCGGCCCCGCGCGCGTGCTGCCGAAGGGACTCACCGTCACGATCGCGGCCGACCTCGCGGGAGGAAAGAAGACTACCGACGGCGACTTCAACGTGATCGTCGCGCTAGGTCGGCGCGGCGCGGATTTCTTCCTGCTCGAGTGCTGGCGTGCGCGCGCGGACTTCCCCGACGTGCAGCGGAAGTTCCGCGAGATCAGCGCGCGCTACCCGCGAGCTCGCAAGGTCGTGGAGCAAGCCGCGAGCGGTGCGTCGCTTGTGTCATCGCTCCAGCGTGACATCCCCGGCCTGATCGGACTTCCGCCACAAGGCGAC
Source organism: Pseudomonadota bacterium (assembly GCA_023428295.1). Taxonomy (GTDB): domain Bacteria; phylum Myxococcota_A; class Polyangia; order Haliangiales; family Haliangiaceae; genus JABFXX01. The sequence continues at coordinate 6,167 of JAEYYV010000327.1, read as the reverse complement.
AAGCGCGCGCGGTTGATGGCGGTGCTCGCATGTTTCGAGGCGGGCAACGTCCACTTTGACGAGCAATGGCCCGGCCTCGCCGAGGTCGTGCACGAGCTCTGCACGTTCCCGTCGGCTAGGCACGACGATTTTGTTGACGCGCTTGTTCTCGTGCTCTCGGAGTCGCTCGGCACCGAGGACGTTGTCTCGAAATGGCGGAAGATGGCCGGCGATCCGAAGGAGAACGCACGCTCCGCCGCGATGACGCACGCCCAGCTTCAACAGTTCGTACGCGATCGTTGGCGCTGAGTGCAGCGATTTGCTGCGGGCCCGTTGCCCGCGCGCTAACCGAAGCTCGCACTCTCAGGTGCTAGCGTCGCGGCGAGGGGGGCAGGAACGATGCTGAAGCCGCTGCAACAATGGTTCTGCGATCGGTGTGGTGAGGTGATCGAGAAACCCGAAGATGGTTGGGTGCACTGGCGCACCGACGGCGGGCTCAAGATCCGCGAGATCGAAATACTCCATCACCTGAAGGCATCGCCTCGTGGCGGGCAACTGGGTTGCTATCCGCCGCGCATGGAAAAGGATCGGGCGCTGAACACGATGCTCGGACCACGCGGGCTGATCGTCTTGCTCTCGTACATGGACGTCGGCGAGTACCACGACAAGGAGGCGACCGAGCTCAATCGCGTTGGCGACGTGCGCAACTGGGTGACGGTGATGCGGCGGTTGCACTTGCCGTACTACGAGGAGGCGCGGAAATACTTCGCGGAGGCGCGCCGCGATGGCGAGCTCGAAGGCATCAACGAGGTCGCGCTATTCCTGCCCGACACACTCGAGGGCCTGGTGAGACGGTACGGCGGCGACGATGCACCAGACGATGATGACGAGTAGTTGATTCGCCTATGCGCCGCTGGTGACGGGCGAGGACCACAAGGGACGAACCGGCCCCGAAGTGGGAAGTTGCTTCGCTTCGTCGAGGTCGCAGCTACCCATTGTGAATGGACAACGAACAACGGCTGCTCTGGCGAACGGGCCGCGTTGCTCGCGCGCTCGGTGTGAGCGCCCAACGTGTCCGCACGCTCGTCGCCGAAGGCCGGCTTCAAGTGACGCGTACCGCCGACGGTGCGCTCTTGTTCGACCCGTCGGCGGTCGAATCGTTCGTTCGCGGTCGTGAACAAGCGCGCATCCTCCGCGCCGGCGGTCACGCGGAACAGGACGCGAAGCGATGAAGTGTCCGCACTCGAACCGCTCCGACGCGAACGCCGAGCGTTGCTCGCTCTGCTTGAGCGAAGCTGGCGTGCTCCGCGTGCCGCGCGTGACGAACAGGGCTCGTGCGTCGGAGCCGGCGCTGATCATCGAACTCACTCCAGCGCCGGAGGGCGCCCGACAAGCAACGGCCACGCGAAAGCGGAAGGTTGGCGTGCCGCGCACGTCATCGGAGCAGCACCGACGGGCCGCCCTGATTGCACATGGCAAGGATCCCGATGCGCCGCGTGTCGTCGTGCCACGACCAACGAAGGCACACATCTCCGAGGTTCGCCGCATTGCAGCGTTGAAGCGTTGGGGAAAGGCCCCGTCGTGAATGGTCGGCGATACGAGCTCGTCGAGCGCGACGCGCGGTTCTGGCGTGACGTCGCCTACGGCTTTGCGCTCCAACGGGCCGAGCTCGAACTTCGGTCGCGCGCGGCGAGGATCGTGAACTGATGTCGACCGCACCGATCACTTGGGCCGATGTCGTCGCGTACGCGGCGGAGATGTTCGACGTTCCCGAGTCCGTTCAAGACGTGCTGCTCGAGTACGTCAACGGCGCGCTCAATCCGAAGATGTTCACCGTCGGCGCGTACAAGTTCGCGCGGCTCTGTCTCGCTGCGCACGTCGGGACGGACATGCTTCCCGGCAACGGAGGCGAGTCGACCGGACCGGTGTTGTCCGAGACCGTCGGTGGCATCTCTCGTACGTACGCAGACCTCTCGAGTTCAGCGGCGAGCGAGTGGCTCGCGGGCACCACCTACGGTGCATCGCTGACTTGGCTTCTTCGCACCAGCAAAGCGCGGATCCCGCGCGTGATCTGATGCGTTCGTCAAAGGCGCGTACGACGAGCTCGAGAAGCAGAAAGCGCTCCGCGCGGACATGCTGGATGCACCCACGGAGCGCGCAGACGCGGGACCGCAACGCGTTACGAAGCTCGAGCCATTGCCGAACAGCCTCTCGAGCTACCTGACCCAAGAGGAAAGGCGGCTCCCTAAATGGAAGCGGCCACTCGCGAGTGAGCTCGCGCGTCGCCAGGCCATGGACCCGGACAGACGCAAGGCGCGGCGGTGAAGCTCTTGCCTCCGTCATGCGAGGTCCGAATCGGTTCCACCGACTTGGTCTGCCACTCGGCGTGACGGAGGCGCTTTTTTCCGGCTCGTACCTACGAGCAATCAAACCAAGACGCGGCCTACCGACCTCGATCTCGAGTTCGCCGACCTGATCGATTCGTCGACGGAAACCCAAACGGAGACACCATGCCCGCTGATCCGAGAACGTTTCTCAACCTGAACCGCCAAGCCCAGCTCGCCGCAGTCGCGACGATGTCACCCGACGACGTGCTCGATTTGATGCGCGAGCTCGGCCGCTTGGCGCACGTCGAGTCGCCGAATGAAATTGTCCAACGCTCGGACGGCAGTGACGAGTTCGAGTTCGGCGATGTGGAGCTCGGCTTCGGCTTCGAGTTCAAGGCAGAGGATTGAGCCTACGTGGCTCGGTGGTGGCGGTGAAACGATGAGCAAAACAGCGACGACGGAGCTCGATCTCGAGTTCGCGGATCTGATCGTGGTCGACGGGCAGCTCGTCCCGCGCCCGAAACGCGATCACTGTGGTTTCGAGATGGAGACGAATCGCAACGGTGGACGCATTACCCGCGTCCCCTCGAAGGTGACTTGCTACACGCTTGCTCGCGTTGCTGAGCTCCTCGGGTGCTCGCTCCGGGATGTCGAGAAGCTGGTGCGAGATCGGCAGATCATCACGCATACGGTCGGTTGTGTTCGTCACATCACCGCGATCGCCCTCGACGATTACCGCGCGCGGAACGCGCGCAAAGGAACTTAGACTATGTCCGCAAAGCCTGTTTCCGTTCTGACCTGGGCCACGTCGACGAACTATCCAAACGACGCTGCGCCCGAAGCGAACACGCCGACGAAAGTCGCACTGACCGATCAAGCCACGCTCGGCTGGCGACCGGGCGCGAAACCGCCGGCGCAGATCCTGAACACGTGGAACAACCATGTTGGTCAGTGGCTCCAGTACATCTCCGACGGCGCGCTAGACGGCAGCTTTTCGGTCTCGGGCGATCTAGAGCTCGGAGGCAGCGTCGAGATTGCGCAAAACCTCCAAGTCGACGGCAACGCCGATGTCGACGGAGATCTCGAGGTCGATGGCGACCTGACCGTCGCGGCGATCAAGTACAGCGCACCGCAGGGATTCACGATAAATGCGCACGAGGCCATCGATCCGGCCGGTACGCTGACTCGCCAGTTCAACGGTGGCGGTTGGAACGTCGGCACGTCGATCGACGTGATCATCTATCCGATCAAGCTTCCCGTCGGCGCGCGGCTGTTGTCGTGGTCCCTCGCCGCACAAAAGCAGAGCGGGTCTGGTTCGATCGTCGCCGAGCTCTACGATGGAACCGGCGCGGGAGCCGGGCGCATCGAGACGCAAGTCGGCGCCACGCAGACCAACTCCGCCGCGAACCCCGGTGCGATCACCCTTGGACAAAGCGGGCTCATGCACACCGTGCTCGCGGCGCATACGCTCTTCGTGATCGTGCACGGTGGCGGCACGACGGGCGACTACTTCAACGACCTTTCGATCACCTGGGATGCGGTGTGATCGAGCAAGTCATCGAGCAAGCCGTCGCCGCGATCACGTGCGCGTGGTGCCGCATCGTGCACGACCCGCACGACTGGCCTCGCGCCGAGACGGCCGCGCGGCGCTTGGGTACCACCGTCCTCGACCTCGTCGAGCGTGCACGTCGCGGGGAAATACGCCGCTGTATGGATCGACCTGGCGGGACGTTTGTCTACGAGGTCGACCGATGAGTCTCCGCGACGCGATCGCATCGCTCGCCGATGGCGGGCCGTTCACGGTCACGCGCACGGCCGAGGGGACCACCGACGACGCCAGTGTGTACACGCCGGGCGCCTCCTCGACGTTAACGATCGAGGCGCTGATCCAACCCATCACCGGCCGCGTGCTTCGCGATGCGCCGGACGCGCAACGCACGGACGCATCGATCGTGATCTACACGCTGGTTGAGCTTCGCACGCGGACCAAGACCACGGAGCCCGATGTCGTGACGTATGACGGCGAACCTTGGATTGTCACCAAGGTGCACCGCTACGACGCATTCGGCGGCACGCACTACGTCGTGACCGCGTCGCGCACGGAGTCGCCATGAGCGATCCGACGATGAAAGCGATCCGAGACTGGGTCTTCACGAGCTCGGGTCTGGTCGCGGATTCGGCCGGACGCGGGCCCGTCGTGTGGGCTCGGAACAAAGCGCCACGTCCATCGAAACCGTACATCGCGGTTTCGATCAGCGCGGAGCGCGAGCACGGCGCACCGTGGACGACGACGCGTGATGCCGATGATCCGCAGCCCGGCGCGGACCTCGAGATCGCTGTCACCAACATCGCTACCGCGACGCTCACGCTCGAATGCTTCGCGGTCGATCATCCGTGGGAGGTCGTGCGGCCCGAGAAAGTTCTCTCACGCGTGCTCGCATCGAGAAATCTACCGACACGTGCGGAGGCGCTGCGCCAGGGCGGCGTGGGCTTCGGGCCCGTCGGCGCGGTGCAACTCGACGAGCTCGATCGCGGCGGGTTCACGGAGTCACTCGCGCGCGCCACGATCGTCGTGCACCTCGCCAACCAGGTCAGCGAGCTCGGCACCTGGATGGAGAGCATCGAGACCGAGTCGGACCTCAAGACCAGCGACGGCCAGACCGTCGACACTGACTAGATGGGCCTGTGCGAACTACAACGTTTGTTGCTGCCGTGGATCGGTCCGCGCTTGGAGGCGCCTCAATCGCCCGGATGTCCGCACGGCCGTCGCGGCGATCCGTCGCGGTGCACTCAGTGTCTCGGCCTTGGCGCACCGGAGCGGCACCCACCGTCGGCACCGTGCGAGACGATCACGGCCGAACGTCCGCACCGTCGGCGTGGCTAGAAGTCGGTCGACACGAACGCCCACAACGCGACAACAAGCACGACGAGCCCGATCACGACCGCACCTCGATGCGCTCGGCGAGGAGTTGCCAATCCACGCGGTGCGCGGTGCGGCCGCCATCGGCGAACAGCGGACGCACGATGACGCGCCACATGTGCCCCATCGAGCACGTGCGATCGACGGCCTGGGTTGCGTCGGTCATCAACGCGACGCCTTTGACGCGGCAGCCGCAGTGCGGGCACACGAGCTTGAGAACGCTCACGCGATCCTCGACGCGGCCCACGCGATCTCGGAGCACGCGAGCGGCAAGGTGACCCACGCGCGGGCGCCCACGCGGAGCTTTGCCTCGACGACCACAGCGCCCTTGTTCCTCAGCACGAGGCTGCCGAGCTCGCCACGGAACACCCAGAGCGATTTCCTCATCGCAGCCGGCGCGAGTCCCGCCTCGCACGCGATCTCGAGACAGGTCTGCAAGCTAATTGTGCGACGGAGTGTGACGCGACCGACCACGAGTGCCGCCGGTTCGGCGAGCGCCGTGATCGGAAAACCGTCCGACGCGATCAGGGCGAGCGCCGCGATCTCGGCACGACGTGCGAAATCCGGCGACGGAATACCGACGATCGAGGCCATCGAGGCTCTCGGAATCCGCACCGTCTCTGTGCGATCGCACGCGGGCGCCAAGGTGATGTTTCGGAGGGTGACGGTGCGCGGTCTCGAGATTTGGTGCTCGTTCGTCATGGCAGCCATCGTCCGCCGTTGGCGGACGCCGCAGCAACCCAGAACGTCCGCCATTGGCAGACAAAACCCCGCGCGTACCCCACGATTTGACGCAGGGCTGCCATCGGCAGACGATGGCGGGCATGGCCAAGAAACCAGCGCCGCCTACGCGCGATGCGCGCGTGACCGTGCGCCTTCCGACCGAGCTCCGGGAACGTCTGGAGAAAGCCGCCGAGCGCGAGCACCGCACGCTTGCCGCG
>JAEYYV010000299.1 GCA_023428295.1 Pseudomonadota bacterium | reverse complement strand
GACCGACGCCGCGAAGACGACGAACGACACGAAGAAGGTCGCGGACAAGAAGGTCGCGGACAAGAAGACCACCGCGAAGAAGCCGGTCGTCTCCGCCGCCGACGAGAAGGATCCGAAAGCGCTGCTCAAGGCCGGCAAGGCGTTGGAGAAGTCCGGCGACTACAGCGAAGCGCGCGCGGTGTACGAGAAGCTCGCGAAGATCAAAGGCTACAGTGGCCGCGGGCTCTACCTCCAAGCGTGGACCGCGTTCCTCGCGAACGACACGGCGAGCGCGGAGAAGCTCGCGCAGGCTGCGATCACCGCGCCCGGCGATCAGAAGACCGAAGCGAAGTTCCTCTACGGCGATGCGCTGTTCCGTCGCGGCGAGTACAAGCGCGCGAAGAACGTGTTCGTCGCGCTGTTCGACATGTTGCAAGGCGACGCCAAAGCACAAGCGCTCAAGAAGATCGCCGCCTGCAATCGCGAGCTCGGCTTGCCCGAGGGCGACGGCATCACGAAGAAGCCGTGAGCGCTCGGACGGCGACGCGAGCGCTCAGACCATCGAGCCCGCGAGCCAATCCGCGAGCAAGTCGACCGACGAGAGCATCTGGTTCGCGCGGCGCAGGCGATCCGAGAGCGTCTTCACGACCTGCACGAGCAGGATCGACGCAGCGTTCGGATCGTCGCTGATGAGCTCGCGCAGCTGATCGTGCGGCAAGCGGAACAGGAACGTCGCTGACATCGCGGTGACACTCGCCGAGCGCGGCGCGGGCTCGACGAGCGACATCTCGCCGAAGAACTCGCCGCCAGCGAGCGTGGCGAACGTCTGCGGCCCTTTGTGCACGGCGACCTGGCCCGACAGGATCAAAAACAGGGCGTCCCCGAGGCTGCCCTCCGCGACGATCGCTTCGCCCGGGTTGTAGCTCTCGATCTCGCCCGCGCGCCCGATGCGCGCGAGCTGCGTGGGCCCGAGGTGAACCAACAGCGGGTGCTTGTCCAGGAGCGTCGGGGTCAGCGCCACGGTCCGAGTATCACCTAATCCCCGTGCTACGGTCGCGTCGCGATGAGAATCATCGGCTTCGCGGTCCTCGCGGTCGCGGCGATCACCCACGCAGCGTACGCGCAGCCCCAGTTCGTCGAGGAGCCCACCGACGGCGTCGCGCTTCCACTCGCGCCGCTCGCGGGTGAGCACGACGCGCGGACGGTCGCGGTCAACCCCGGCGGTCTCGCGCTGGTCCGCGGGACCGAGCTCGCGCTCGCGCTGAACCTCGAGGATCCCGACATCGCGACGAGCGCTGGCCAAGGCGTCGGCGCGTTCATGGCCAGCTCGCTCGGCGGTGGTCTGTTCCCGCGCATCGCGTACGGCCTCGGTCTCGAGGTGTTGCGTCCGCCGCGCGCGAGGCTCTCGCCCGATCCGGGGACGCCCACGCGGTTCACGCTCGGGGTCGGTGGCCTCCTCACCAAGAACACCGGGTTTGGCGTCACGTGGCACCACTTCTGGAACGAGCGGCTCGTCGACGGGCTCGACACGTTCGACCTCGGCCTCTCGACGCGCATCGGCAATCACGTCGCGATCGGCGGCACGGTGCGCGACCTGACGACCGGCTCGGTCGGCGGCGTTCCCGTGCAGCGGCGCTACGAGGCCGAGGTGCTGGTACGGCCGCTCGCGACGCGCACGCTCGAGCTCGCGATCGGTGGGCGCATTGGCGAGGACCGCGCGGACGTCGACGGATGGGCGCGCGTGTCCGCGAACCTCGCGCGCGGCCTCACCGTGCATGTCGGCGCCGAGACGCGCGAGACGCATGGCATCGCGAGCATCACGAACGATCCGTTCGAGGCGCGCGAGATCCGCGGGCTCGTCGGGCTCGAGCTCTCGCTCGGCGGCATGGGCGTCACCGCGATCGGCTCGGGACTTCGCGATGACAACGGCGGCAACCACGCGCTCGGCGGGCAGCTGCTCGTGCGCGTGTCGTCGCAACCTGGACCGAACGTCATGGGCCGTCCCGATCACGTCGAGCGCGTCGAGCTGACCGGCGCGATCGGCGTGCGCGAGGTGACGAGCATCGTCGCGCGACTGCGCTCGATCGCGCGCGATCCCACGGCGAAGGGGCTCGTGGTCACGTTCGATGGAGCGAGCGGCGGCTGGGCCACGCTCGAGGAGCTGCGCTCGGAGATCCTCGCCGTGAGAGCGAAGGGCAAGAAGGTGTTCGCGTACATGGTCTCGGGGACCGGTCGCGACTACTACGTCGCCACCGCCGCCGACAAGATCTACGTCGACCCCGCGGGTGGCGTGCGCATCGTCGGCATGGCGGGCACGTCGCTGTTCTTCAAAGGCGCCTTCGACATGCTCGGAGTCACGCCGCAGTTCGACAAGATCGCCGAGTACAAGAGCGCGCCCGAGCAGTTCACCGAGACCGCGCCGTCCGAGACCGCGCGGCGCATGCAGAACGATCTGTATGACTCGCTGTACGCGCGCTTCGTGTCGGCGATCGCCGAGTCGCGCAAGCTGACCGACGCCGAGGTCTTGGCGCTGGTCGACAACGGCCCGTACACCGCCGGCGATCTCGCCGACGAGAGCGGCGCCGCCAAGAAGCTCGTCGACGCGGTCGCGCCGCCGGACAAGATCGCGCAGCTGATCGCGACGGAGATGGGCGTGGTGCTGCCTGTCCTCGCGCCGCCGTCCGAGCGCCCCGAGCGCTGGAAGCGGCCGCAGATCGCCGTCATCTACATCGAAGGCGACATCGTCGACGGCAAGTCTCGCTCGGTGCCGTTCCTCGGGCAGCGCCTCGCGGGCAGCGAGACGCTCGTCGCCGCGATCTCCGCGGCGCGCGCGAACCCGGATGTCGGCGCGATCGTGCTGCGCATCGATTCGCCCGGCGGAAGCGCGATCGCGTCCGAGCTGATCTCGCGCGAGGTGTTCGCCACGCGCGGCGTGAAGCCCATCCTGTGCTCGCTCGGCGATGTCGCCGCGTCGGGTGGCTACTTCATCGCTGCGGGATGCGATCTCATCTTCGCGGAGCCCACCACCATCACCGGATCCATCGGCATCTTCTACGGCAAGTTCGACGTGTCGGGTCTCGCGAAGCGACTCGGCGTCGGCATCGAGGTCTACAAGCGCGGCGCGCGCTCGGACGTCGAGAGCTACTTCCGTCCGTACACGGCCGAGGAGCGCGCGGTTCTCCTCGACAAGCTGCGCTACATGTACTCGCGATTCATCAGCGCCGTCGCCGAAGGTCGCAAGCTGACCAAGGATCAGGTCGACGCGATCGGCCGCGGCCACGTGTACACGGGTGCGCAGGCACAGCCGATCAAGCTCGTGGATCGGTTCGGCGGCTTTGGCGACACGCTCGACGAAGCAAAGAAGCGCATGGGCATCGCGCAGACCACGCGCGTGCAACTCGTCGAGCTGCCGAGCATGCCGACGAGCCTCTTCGGTGCGCTCGGCTCGCTCCTCGGCACGGGGCAGGCCGATGCAGCGCCGGTGTCCATCACGGACCTGCCGGTGATCAAGGAGCTGCTGACCGGCGTTCCGCCCGCGTTGCTCGTCGAGCCCAACGCCGCGATGGCGCGGTTGCCGTTCGCGACCGAGTAGGCCGCGAGTAAGCCGCGACGGAGCAGGGCGCGGTTAGAACAGCCGGCCCTGCGCGCCGCTGCCACCGGTCGGCGCCTTGGTCGGCGCGGCGAGCCCCATGTGCGAGTAGCCCGCGGCCGTCGCGACGCGTCCGCGAGGCGTGCGCGCGATGAACCCGACCTGCAAGAGGAACGGCTCGACGACATCCTCGAGCGTGCCGCGCTCCTCGGAGAGCGACGCGGCGACCGCCTCGATGCCGACGGGCCCGCCATCGAAGCGCTCGCAGATCACCGAGAGGTACGCGCGATCGAGCGTGTCGAGGCCCGCGTGATCCACCGCGAGGCGATCGAGCGAGGACGACGCGATGTCGCCGTCGATGCGGCCGTCGCGCTCGACGGTGGCGAAGTCACGCACGCGCCGCAGGAGGCGGTTCGCGATGCGCGGTGTGCCTCGCGCGCGGCGTGCGATCTCGTTGGCGCCATCGCGATCGATCGAGACGCCGATGAGCGCCGCGGACCGCTTCACGATCGCCTCCATGTCCGGCAGATCGTAGTACCGCAGCTGCCAGTGGAAGCCGAAGCGATCGAGCAGCGGCGCGGACAACAGGCCCATGCGCGTGGTGGCGCCGAGCAGCGTGAACCGCGGCAGCTGCATCGTGACCGCTTTGGCGTGCGGTCCGTCGCCGATGAACACGTCGAGCTTGAAGTCCTCCATGGCCGGATAGAGGTTCTCCTCGACGACCGGCGTGAGCCGATGGATCTCGTCGATGAACAGCGCGTCGCCCTCGCCGAGCGAGGTGAGCAGCGCGGCGAGCATGCCCTTGTGATCGATGGCCGGTCCGCTCGACACGTGCAGGTTCACGCCGAGCTCGTTGGCGATCACATGCGCGAGCGTGGTCTTGCCGAGACCGGGCGGCCCCGCGAACAAGAAGTGATCGAGCGCCCACCCGTTCTGCTTGGCGGCGCGAACGCTGACCTTCAGGTTCTCGATCATGTCGCGCTGCCCGATGTACTCGTCGAAGTTCTGCGGGCGCAGCGCCGCTTGCCACGTGCGCTCGGTGTGGCGCTCGGTGGGACGCACGACCGGGCCGCTCTCACCATCGTCGGGAGGTGTGACGCTCGGACCGTCCTCGTGTTTCTTGCGTGCCATCAGCGCGGCATTCCTCGAAGTGCCTGCCGCAGCAATACTTCGATCGTGGTGCTCTCGTCGACTGGTAGATCTGCCACCGCCGACTCCGCCTCTGCGGGCTTCCAGCCGAGGCCGACGAGCGCGGTCATCACTTCACCGAGCAGCGGGTGACGCGCCGCCTTGGCAGCGCGAATGCTGCCCGCGTGCGCCGCCACCGGCTTGGTGCCGCCGAGGTTCCACGACATCACCATCATCTCGCACTTCTCGCGCAGCTCGACGACGAGCATCTCGGCCGTCTTCTTGCCGATGCCTTTGATCTTGGTCAGCCCCGGGACGTCCTCGCGAGCGATGAGCGCGGCGATATCGCGGGGCCCCGCGCCCGATAGCATCGCGATCGCCGTGGACGGTCCGACGTTCTTCACGGTGATCAGCTGATCGAACAAGTCGCGCTCGTGCGCATCGATGAACCCGAACAGCGCGAGCGCGTTCTCGCGCAGCTGCGTGTACACCTTGAGCGACACACGCTCGCCATCCGCCGGCAGCGACGCCAGCGTGTACGCCGAGCACGTGACCTCGTAGCCGACACCATTGCAGTCGACGATGACGTGCTCGCCATCGCGGACCAGCGTTCCAACGAGACGACTGATCATGTAATCCCCATCATCATCGACGTCATCGACGTCATCGACATCAGGCGGTCCTCGCCATCGTGATGCGCGGCGCGGGTCGCGTGACGATGCTGCCGTGCGTGATGGCGACGGCGAGTGCATCCGTGGCGTCCGCACGCGGCAAGCTCTTGAGGCCGATCAGCGCCTGCACCATGCGCGCGACCTGATCCTTGTCTGCCTTTCCCGATCCGGACACGGACTTCTTCACGCTCGCCGGTGGATAGCTCGCGACCGAGAGACCGGCCAGCCCTACGACCGCGAGCACCATGCCGCGCGCCTGCGCGAGCGCGAGCCCGCTGCGCGCGTTCTGATGAACGAACACGTCCTCGACCGCCACGACGTTCGGCGCGAGCTCCGCGATCACCTCGCGCAATCCGCACGCGATCTCGCCGAGCCGCTGCTCCATGGATCGCTCGGCCGGCGCCGTGAGGATGCCGCACTCCACGTAGCGCATCTCGTTGCGGATGCTCGGCCCGCCATCGCCCACGTCGATGACGCCGTAGCCGCAGACACGGCTACCTGGATCGAGGCCGAGGATACGCACGTCCCCGACCCTACACGGCCCCTCCGACACGAGCCTATTTCTTGCGTCAAAACGGGCTACTCGACGGCGGTTCCATCGAGGCGATAGCGCCCGGTCCGGCGCACGTTGTTCTCGAGCCAGGTGAGCTCGATCGTCTGCTCGTCGAGCTTCTTCGCGCTCTGGGGCACGTGCTGCGGATGCGCCTTGGTGAACGCGCGCATGACCTCGACGGGAATCTCGCCGAGACCGAGCATACCTTCGACCTTGGTGGGCGCCGTCGGTGCGGGGAGCGCCAGATCGATGCGCTGCACGTGATCGGGGCCTTTGTCGTACGCGCACATGCCGATGGCGACGTTGATGCCGCCGATCACGAGCATCCCGCCCGTCACCGTCAGCCAGTACCGGCGGTGCTTCCTGGAGAACGGGCGCGCCCGATCCTTGGCCACGCGGAACGCTTAGCACGCCTCACGCCGTCGTGGCGCGCGTGCCGAAGATCGCGGTTCCGATGCGAACATGCGTCGCACCGCACGCGATCGCGACGGCGAAGTCTCCCGACATGCCCATCGACAAGACGGGCAGCGGCAGTCCGAGATCATCGCGCAGCCGGTCGCGCAGCGCTGCCAGCGCCGAGAACGCCGGGCGGCTCGCCTCCGGATCGTCATCGGGCGGAGGCATCGTCATGAGTCCTTCGAGCCGCACGCCGTCCGTGGTCGACAGCGACCTCGCGATGGCGGGCGCGGTCGCGAGCGAGACGCCGCCTTTGGAGTCCTCGCCCGCGACGTTCACGGACAGCAGCACGCGCTGCGGTGCGGTCGCTCCGGGTGGGCGCCGCTTCGCGAGCTCCACCGCGAGCTCGGCGCTGTCGACCGCGTGGACGAGCTCGACCTGTCCTGCGACGAGCTTGGCCTTGTTGCGCTGGAGCCGCCCGATGAAGTGCCAGCGAATGCGATCGGCAGCCTCGCCGAGCTCGCTCGCGAGCGCCACGCGCTTGGCGGCGAGCTCCTGCGCGTAGTTCTCGCCGATGTCGATCGCACCCGCTTCGAGCGCTTCGCGGATCGCCGACGTCGGATGCGTCTTCGCGACAGCAACGATCGTCACGCTCGCCGGATCGCGCGTCGCCTTCTCGCACGCCGCGTCGACCTCCGCGCGCACCGCGGCCCATCGCTCGACGATCGAGGCGCCCCTGCTCATGCCGGCGTTCCTGCCGCGAATCGCGGCTGCGGGCCACCCGCGTCGCGCAAGGCCGCGAGCACCTCGACGAGCGGCAGGCCGATCACGTTCGTCACCGAGCCATTCACGCGCTCGACGAGCGCGGCGCCGATGCCTTGGATCGCGTACGCACCGGCTTTGCCGCGCCACTCGCCACTCGCGACGTAGTCCGCCACGGTGGCCGCCGAGAGCTCGATGAACGTCACCTCGGTGCCGACGATGCCCTCGTGCACCACGGGTTTGCCATCGCGCTCTCCGACGAGGATGAACGCGGTGATCACTTGATGCGTGCGGCCGGACAGCCACCGCAGCATGCGCGCCGCTTCCTCGGGAGACTCGGCCTTCGCGAGGATCTGATCGTCGAGCGTCACCGTGGTGTCGGCCGCGAGCACCCATTCGTCCGGACGACGCAGCGTGGCTGCTGCCTTCGCGCGAGCGATGCGGCGCACGTACACCGTCGGATCCTCTCCCTCGAGGGCTGACTCGTCGATGTCGGCGGGCCGCAGCTCGAGAAGCAGACCGACTCGCTGGAGCATCTCGCGCCTGCGCGGAGACGCGGACGCGAGGAGCAGCGTCGTCACGATTCGCGATTCAGCGCGGCGGCAGGATCGAGTTGATCGGCGTGGTATCGAACTTGAGCGCGACCGAGATGCCGTCGACGAAGCGGTACTTGCCGTCCTTCATCGCCTCGCTGCACTCCATGCCGGCGACGTCCCTCACCTCGGTGCCATCGCCGTCGATGCACACGTCGACCACCTTCACATCATCATCGGGATCCGAGTCGCAGAAGCTCTCGAGGCCGTCACCATCGACGTCGATGTCCGGCGTGCGGCAGCCGCTGTACTTGTCGCTGATCGACTTGGCCGACTTGGGCAGCGCGAGCAGCGGTCCGAGGAGGTTCGCGAACACCGCGTCGAGCAGCGAGTTCTCCGGCGTCAGGCCGATCTGGTCGACCTCGAGGCCGCGGATCGTGTCGGCCGTCTTCGCGTCGATCACACCGCCGAGGCGCGCGTTCTTCACGACCGCCGTGTTGCCTTCCATCACGACGTCACCCTCGATCGTCGCGCCGGTGATGCGGAGGTCGAGCGTGATGCCATCGGTGACGGGGATCGCGACCGAGAACAGCGACGGGCCCGCGCGCAGCACGAGCTTGCCGCCCTCGGAGACGATCTCGCCCGAGGTGAACGAGATCACCGGCTCCATCGTGCCGGGCTTGAACGAGAGCGTGTCGAGCGGGATGTCCGCCGAGCCGCCGAACGGGCTGCACGCCGTGGCGTTGCCGGCGTCGTCCTCGGTGCGATCGGCGACGCCGTCGCAATCGTTGTCGAGACCGTCGCCGCAGATCTCCGGGTGGTTCGGATGCACCTCGGCGTTGGTATCGTCGCAATCGCCCATGGCGATCGTGTAGCCGTCGTTGTCTTCGTCGGCGTCGGACAGCGACGGGTTATTCTGCTCGTCCTCGTCGGCGAGACCGTCGCAGTCGTCGTCCTTGCCATTGCCGGGGACTTCTGCGCGGCCCGGGCGGATCTCCGGATCGTTGTCGTTGCAGTCGCCGTTCTCGAGGAACGGATCCTTGCCGTCGCCGTCTTTGTCGACGACGTAGTCGCCGAGGTAGATCGCGAACTTCACGCACGTGTCCGGCGCAGCGCCGGCCAGATCGAACATCTCGAGCGGGATGACGATGTCGTAGTCCTTGAGCGAGTCAGCGATCGCCGTGCCTGCGAGGCTCGCGACAGCGGCGAGCTTGTTGTCCGGCTTTCCATCTCCGTCGAGATCGAAGCCGTCCATCGCGGTGCCGATCTCGAGCTTCGAGATGACCTGCTTGTTCGAGCCCATGTAGGGCACGATCGACTCGCCCATGCACTCGGGCTTCGGCGGAAAGAGCTCGTCGCGCGGTTGGGTACCGCCATCGTCGCCACAGGCGCCGAGTGCTACGAGGCTACCGAGCAAGCAAGACAAACGACTGGCGATCATCCTCATCGGCGAGGACTTGACCACGACGGATCCAGCGCGGTCAACTGCGCGTTAGAAGCGTGATCATGATGCGGCGGGTCATCGTGCTGGCCATCACGTGGCTCGTCGGCATGGGTGTGGTCGGCGATCTCGTCGGTCCGACCGCCGAGGCGCATGTCGCACCATCGGTCGACGACAACAATCGGTACGTAAAGCTCACCCCCGCCGCGGACCGTCTGCGCATCGCGTACACGGTGTTCTTCGGCGAGAACCCGGGCCGCCAGATGCGCCCGGGCCTCGACACCAACAAGGACCGCCTCCTCTCGGAGGACGAGGGAGCCCAGTTCGCGGCCAAGCTCTCGCGCGAGGTGGCCGATGGTATCGAGCTGACGATCGACCGAACGACCCATCCGATCCGCTGGGCCACCGTCGCCGTCGGCTTCGGGACGCCGGACACGAGTGGTGGATCGTTCTCGGTCGACATGATCGCCTACGTCTGCGTGCCGAGCGGCGCTCGCCACACGGTGCTGTTGCGCGACCGCTTCCGCGTGCCCAAGCCGGGCGAGACCGAGGTCAAGGTCGAGGACGCGCTCGGCATCACGATCGAGCACGCGCGCGTCGGGCCGTTCGACGATCCGAGTCACGACTACAAGCTCGTGGGGCCCGGCGGTCCGCTCATGGACGACGGGCTCGACGTCGCGTTCACGGTGACCGACAAAGCGCCGCGCGGCGATCGCGCGTGCAGCGATCCGAGCGCCGATGCTGGCGCGCCCGCGGGATCGTCTCGCTGGTGGCTCGCACTCGTTGCTCTCGTGGTCGCAGGTGCGCTCGCGCTGCTCGTGCGCGGAATCCTCGTCGCGCGCCGACGCAGGCGCGCACGCTAGCGCTCGCCGTGCACCTGCGCGACACCGCCTGCAAAGTCGCTGCGATACCGCTGCTGGCACGTCGGATGCTGATTCTTCGGGCCAGGAGAAAACGGTATGAAGACGATGAAAGCGATCCTCGCAGGTCTGATCCTCGCCGCCGGTGCAGGCACCGCGGTCGCCGGCCCGGACTTCACGGGACCGGCCAAGAAGGCAAGACCACTCGCCGCGAGCGCGGAAGCGAACAAGATGATCCTCCCCGAGGACGACGTCGTGTTCATGAATGACTCGGCGGCGCTTCTCGACTCGGGCATCCAGCAGATCGCCACGGTCGCGACGTTCATGAAGCGCAATCCGAAGCTGCGGATCATCGTCGAGGGACACGCGAACAGCCTCGGCAGCGCGGCGCACAACGCGGATCTCGCGACCGCACGCGCCGACATGGTGCGCATGCACCTCCTGGGGCATGGCATCGTGAGCGACCGCATCATCATCGTGGTCTATGGCGAGTCCGAGGCAGATCCGACGCCCAACTCCGTCGACCGTCGGGTCGTCCTCGCCGCCACCACCGAGGCGCCTGCTGTCGTCGCGCGCCGGTTGATGCGCAGTCAGCGCGCGCTGTCGGTGACCTACACGAACGGACGCGGCAAGAACCCGGTTCTCATCACCGAGACGCACGGGACGATCGTCGAGCAAGTCGCGACGCGCTGAGCATCGGCGCGGGACATGATCGTCGGGTTTCGGATATGATGCCGGGACCGTTCGATGAAGAAGTTCCCAGACTTCGTTCCACCGACGAAGGTCAGCTACATGGACCGCGGTCCAACGCTGCACCTTCGTCGCTGCATTTTGCAGGCGGTCGATGATCCGACCCTCGAGTGGACGTTCGACAAGGAAGAGATCCGCATCGGGTCGATGGACGACAACGACATCGTCCTCAACGACGACACCGTCTCGCGCTACCACTGCCGGATCATCCAGGACGACACGGGCTACATCCTCGTCGACAATCGCTCCACCAACGGCACCTTCATCAACAAGGTCCGCATCCGCGAAGGCTTCCTGAAGCCCGGGTGCATCCTGGCCGTCGGACAGAGCCAGCTGCGCTTCAACGCGCGTGAAGAGGAAGTCCAGATCGTTCCCTCGCGGAGCGATCGCTGCGCGGGCCTCATCGGCGGCAACGCGCGCATGCGCGAGATCTACTCGATCATCGAGAAGATCGCGCCCACCGCGACCACGGTCGTCATCGACGGTGAAACGGGAACCGGCAAGGAAGTCGTCGCGCAAGCGATCCATTCGCTCTCGCCGCGCTCGCGCAACGATCTCGTCGTGTTCGATTGCGGCGCGGTCCCGCCGAACCTCATCGAGAGCGAGCTGTTCGGTCACGAGAAGGGCTCGTTCACCGGCGCCGTGATGACGCGCCAAGGCCTGTTCGAGCAGGCGGACGGCGGCACGCTGTTCCTCGACGAGCTCGGCGAGCTGCCCATCGATCTACAGCCCAAGCTCCTGCGCGCCCTCGAGCAGCGCGAGGTGCGTCGCGTGGGCTCGGCCAAAGCGGCCAAGGTCGACGTGCGCATCATCGCCGCGACGAACCGCAACCTCGAGGATGAGGTCCGCGCGGGCCGGTTCCGCCAGGACTTGTTCTATCGCCTCTCGGTGGTGCGCCTGCACCTGCCGTCGCTGCGCGAGCGCGCCGACGACATCCCGCTGCTCGTGCAGCACTTCCTCGACACCGGCTCGTACAACAAGGCGCCCAACGGCACGCCCAAGGTTCGCCGCATCGCGCGCGACGCGATGACCGCGCTGCAGAACTACCCGTGGCCCGGCAACGTGCGCGAGCTCGTCAATGTCGTCGAGCGCGCGGTCTCGTTCTGCGATGGCGAGCAGCTCGAAGCCTCCGACTTGCCCGACTACGTGCGCAGCTCGCGACCGTCGACCGGCGGCTCGGGCAGCACCGGCAAGCACCCGGTCGTGAAGCGCCCGCAAACCGCGCCCGCCGGTCACCCCGTCGTCTCGATGGATCCGAACGCGCCCGCACCTGCGCCGCCCGAAGCGCTGCTCGGTGAAGGCGTCACGTTCAAGGATGCAAAGGAGCGCTGGGTCGCGTCGTTCGAGCGCGACTACATCCTGCAGATGCTTCGCCGAAACAACGGCAACATCTCGCACGCGGCGCGCGCAGCGGACATCGATCGCAAGTACTTCCGAAAGCTGATGAAGAAGTACGACATCGAGGCTGCGGGTGTCGACGACGAGCCGGACGCCGAGTAGCGCCGCCGACGCCGACGCCGACGCCGACGCCGACGACGCCGCCGACGACGACGCCGACGATCTCGTCGAGCCCGTCGTCGATGCGTTCACGCTGCCGCCGGGCGCGGACCCGTCGATTGATTGGGGCCTGACCTCGCACCTGAACGCGGACGGCACGCCGAAGATCATCGAGCGTCATCTGATCGTTCCGCCCGAGCTCGCAGGCATGCGCCTCGATCACTTCATCAAGACGCAGATCGTCCGCCTCTCCCGCACGCGCATCCAGCAGATCATCACCACGCAGCTCACGCGCGTCGCTCCTGCGCCCGCGCCGTCCACCAAGGCCACGCTCAAGCCCGCGACCATCGTGGCCGAAGCCGATCACTACGTGATCCGCCGGCCCGCGCGGCGCGAACCGCCATGCCCGCGCACGCTCACCGTGGTTCACGCCGACGCGCGCTGCTACGTCATCGCCAAGCCCGCCTACCTCCCGGTCCACGCCTCCGCGAAGTTCTACTTCAACACGCTCACCCGCGTGCTCGACGATCGCTTCCCCGACGAGCCCGACCTGCAGATCTGCCATCGCCTCGATCGCGAGACCTCGGGCTGCCTCGTCGTCGCGCGCGATCGCGCGGCGGCGGTCTTCCTCAAGCAAGCCTTCGCGTCCAAGACGCAGATCGCGAAGGAGTACCTCGCGGTCGTGCACGGTCATCCACCGTGGGACGAGACGACCACGCTCGACATCCCGCTGCGCCTCGCCCAACCGGGCGATCCCACCAAGCTCACGCACGTGCGCATGCTCAGCGGGCCCGCCGCCGCGGCCGCGCCTGGCAGCGTCGAAGCGATCACGCGCGTGATCGTCGAGCACCGCGCGACCTCCTACGCGCTCGTGCGCTGCACGCTCGTGACCGGACGCCAGCATCAGATCCGCGCGCACCTCGCGCACGCGGGCTTTCCGATCGTCGGCGACAAGCTCTACGCGCACGGCGACGAAGCGTTCATGCGGTTCTGCGATCTCGGCCTCGTGCGCGAGCTCGCGGCGCTGTTCGTGCTTCCACGCCAAGCGCTTCACGCCGCGCGCGTCACGTTCCCTCACCCCGACGGCGGCAAGGTCACCGCCGCGGCGCCGCTTCCCTCGGACATGCAGGCCTTGCTGTCGAGCGGATAGCGGTTCAGGGCCAGCGTGAGCACGCGGTCCCAATCATCGCGATCCTCGATCTCCTCGAACACGAACCGCAACCTGCGCGTGATGGCGACATCGTTCGCGGCGCCGCTCATCGCGTTCACGCCGCGCAGCCGCATGAACGCGCGAGTGAATACGTCCGGCGGTTCCCCGAGGAGCGCTGCGATCCGTTGGCTGTCGAGGCCCCAGTGATACCCGAGCTCCTCTGCAACATCCGCGTGCTCGCGTGCCACGATGTGAAGCGGCACCTCGCCGTTCTCGTCTCGCAGCGGCGACCACACGGGCTTCCGAGTATCAGGGACCGACTTGAACATCCGTCGTGAATGAGCGCGCGGTCCTCGACTGCTTCGACGTCGAGGTGGCGCGACCTTCATTTGTCCCGTCGGCTCGATGACGAGCTTCCTACCCTCGAAGGTGATGTTGACGATGGACCCGACGCCGATGCCAACGACCTCACAGATGGCTCGATCCAAGATGAGCGCGTGGCTGTTTCCGACCAGAGAGATTGCCTTCCGCATTCACTCTTTCTAGCAAGCCCCTCCGTCATCGAGCCTCGCGCACTACGACGTGCGAACGCGGCTGTCCGGATTTCGGACACGCGGTGGCGAGCTTGCTCGACGTGCTGCCGACGGCGAGGTCATCGGACGCGGTCCCCACGACCTGAGTCGTACCGAGTTGAAGGAGTTGGAGGCCTTGCGGATTCGCTCTTCCATCTTCGTCGCGTTGTTCCAAGCAACCTTGGCAACCGCAGAGTCAGACTCGCCGTCGGCAGCTGCGGCTCGAAGCCGCTCGACCTCGTCGCGAACGCTTCTGCGAAGTCGCGTGACCTCTTCGTCGACGTCTACGATCGCAGCGAACCGCCGACGATCACAGCGAACCGCCGACGATCACGACTCGCGCGAACCATCATGATCAGCATCGACGCCTCCCTCGCTCGCGATACGCCCGACAACGTCGGCTGCGGTTAGACCTGGGATATCCGATCCCGGTGCCGCGTACCGAGTGCCGACGATCCGTCGATGGCTGCGCCAACGGTGTGTTCTCCTGGGACACCCCACACAAGAGATCACGTTCAAACTGAGTTCTAACACCTGTTAGAACCCAGTTTGAACCGAACCGCGAGGATGGCTGGCCGATGGTGCGTGCGGATGCGTGCGGATGCGGATG
>JAEYYV010000290.1 GCA_023428295.1 Pseudomonadota bacterium | reverse complement strand
CTACCGTCGCGATGGGCCGCAGCGCCCGCCGCGAATCAAACCGCGGCGACCTGAGCTTCGTTGCCTGCCACGACTACGCGGCGGTCATCAAGACGGTGATCCCGCTGCGGTCCACCGTACGCTCACGATCCGGAAGCCCCGACGAACGCGTCGACAAGCGCTTCACGCAGGCCGTGGACATGCCGACCGTCTCGCCGGGCACGACGTAGACATGCATGTCGTACGGCTCGGCCATCGAACGAAGCATCTCCATCTCGGTGCCGCGCTTGATGTGCTTGAGCGGACGGTCCTTCGGCTGGTCGGGGAATGGCTCGATGTCGAACGTGTCGATCACGGCACGCGCTCGGCGCAACAGGTGCCGCACGAGCTGCTCGTCGGTCTTCCCCTCGAACTTCTCGTAGCGCGCCTCGACGTTCAGCAGCGTGCTGTCGTCGTGAGCGACGAGCGTCATCATGCTCATCCCGGGCTCACCCGAAATATCGGCATCCCAGGCGACGATCGGCCCGTCGATCAGCGGAACCCACGTCGACGTGTGGTTGCGCACCTCGATGCGGATCCGCTTCCACGTCTGCGCGTACTCCGCGTTCGGTCCGGACCAGCGGCCGTGATCGTCCATGCACATCTCGAGCTCGACGCGCGCTTCTGCTGCGAGGTCGATGCCCTGATCGACGACGATCGTGCCGATCATCGTATAGAAGTGATCGTCGACAGGCTTGCCGTCGAGCCACAGCTTGTATTCGACGCCGGCGCTCACTTCTTCGGCACCCGGATCGTGTTGTTAGCGACCGCGAGCTCCGCGGCATCGAGCTCGGTGTTCGCATCGGCGATATGCCAGAACTCCGTCGAGTCCCCGTATCGCTCGTGAGCGAGGACATCGAGACGATCATGCGGCGCCATGGTCACGAGCTCACCCTCGGTCGGCGGTAAACGTCTCAGCTTCACGATCGTGAGCGTGCGCCCGTCCGACAGCCGGACCTCGACCGTCGGCAACTTCGCGTACCGCGACGAAGGTAGGAACGGCATCGCTAGAACCTGATGATCTCGGTCTGGAGGACGGTGTTCGCCGTGTTCGACAGCGCGAGTGCGTCGCGCACGTACTGCGAGACCGCATAGAGGCCCTTCGCGATCGGATCGTCGGAGCACGGATCCGGCTGGACAGCCGTCATCGCGATACTGACCTCGGCGAGCGTTGGATTTAGGAACTTGTCGTGTTGCTTCTCGACGATCGTGAGCGCGTCGATGGTCACGGGCAGGATGCGCGTCGCGCCCCACACGAACAGGACGCGCGGATACGCCTCGCGTGGGATCTGTTGCGCTGGATCGCTGTTGTTCGAGCCGCTGATCATCGATCCGATCTTGTCGACGGCCTTGTTGATGAGGCCGCTGATCGGCCCTGTCGGTCGGACGAGCTTGTCGAGTGCGGCGAGCTGCGGGCCGATACCGACGGCGCGGGTCATCGGGTTCTGGCGCGCGATCTCTTCTTGCGCGCTGAAATGCGCGTTCAAGCTGATCTTCTCCACGGGAACCTCGCCTGCTTGGTTGACCTCGCGAAGCGACGCTCCCGACGGCCGCGGCGGTACTTCGTAGGTCCGCGTGATCTCCTCGGGGTTGAACTGGAACATGACGATGTTCGGCAAGTAGTTCGCGAGGCCGACCCCGTATTCGACGAGCGCGCCCTTCAGGAAGTACGTCATCGCGTCTTTCCTCCGCGCAGCCCTGCCGTGAGCGGCGCGGCGATCCGATCGGCGAGCGCGCCGGGCCCGCGCGGCACTCGAACGTCGATTCGCTCGCGCCCACTGATGGGTGCGTCACCACGATCGAGTGCACGCTTCAGCGCGGGCGCCAGGTTGGCGATCACGCGCCGTGCCTCGCGCGGTGAGACGCCGCGCATCCGGATCGAGACCTGCTGGATCTTCACCTTGCTCATCAGGGCTCCCGGATCAGATGGCGCGCCATGCGATTGGCGGTGGAGCGAACAGGTGAGCCTGCACGCTCGGGGTGAGGCGGCACGTCGTCGACCGTGATCGTGACATTGCCGATCGAGATCTGATTTGCCGGTGGCTGCGCGGCGACGGTCGCAGGTTCAGGTGGCGACGCCGACTCGGCGTGCGACTCGATCACCGTCGGTGGACTCGATGTCCATTGGCGAACGGTCCGCATGAGATCGCGGAGCGCGTCGTTGTCGGCGGTCTCGACGAGTGGATCTGGCCCGCGCGAGTCCTCGACCAACCACTGCGCCTGCGGTGGAAACGAGATCGAAGGCGGCGAAGCGGCGATCTCGATCGTCTGCGGCTTCGCCTGCGCGGCGACGACGTGGCGCTCGACGGTCCGCTCGATGGTCCGCTCCGCACGAGACGGTTCGACGCCAGCGCTCTCGGCTCGGGCGGCGCCGACCTCGCGAACAACGGCAGCTGCCGCGCCCGATTGCGGACGCGGCGCCGGAGTCTCGGCGCGACGTGGCTGGCTTGGTGGTGCGACCACCGGCACCTCGACGATCTCCTCCGCCGGCATCTCGTCACCAGCGACGCGTGGCGTGATCGCCGGTACGCGATCACGTGACATCGCGAGCAGCCTCGACGCGTAGCTCATCGCGCCCTCGCGAGTGCGGCGTACTCCGCGCGACGCCACGCAGGCAGCGCCGCGATTGTCGACTCGGTCCAGTGATATCGCGCGGCGATCGCGTGAACCTGTTCGAGCAGGATGCGGCGAGCGTGACGGAGTCGCGTCAGCGCGATTCGCTCGACATCGACCTGCCGTGACACCACGGCGCCACAGCTCGGGCACGTACTGTCGACCTGGAGCTCGATCAGGGGATCGACCTCGGAGAGCAGCTCGTCCGCCAGGGGAGCGAGCTCGTCGGATAGCTCACCGTCGACGACCAGATCCTGCAGCACGGCGAGCTGAAGATCCTGGGATGTCGCGTGGCCCGCCCAGCGAAGTTGATCGTCGCCGGTCGGCAGTCGCAGCGTTGCCGCAGCGTCGCCGTCGCGCACGACGAGCTCTTCGCGCTGGCGCTCGGAAGCGAACCGTACGAGCTCTGCAGTCGCAAGCTCGACCACGGCGACATGCCCGCACGTGCACGACAGATGCGCTTCGACAGGCTCGGCCACCGAGATCTCGCTGATGCCAAGCAGCAACAGGATTCGCTCCTGCACCACGAGGGCCTGCACCGCGCGTTCGTCGCAACCGAGGCAACGCGCGAGCACGCGCGCGGCGACCTGCACTCGCGCATCGTCGAAGTCGACGTCGAGATCGGCGACGTCCGCTCCGAACGGTCGTGGACGCACGTCAGCAATCCTGCCGCGCGCCAACGCCATCACGACCTCGACAACCTCCATCGCCTACTCGATCGGCGCCGCGGGAACAGCGTCTTCGTCGCCGGGCTCGACCGTGCGCGAATCGCGCTCCCAACCTTCGAGCTCGACCTTCAACGTCTCGAGGGCGATGTGGTTACCGTTCGCGTCGAGCTCGGGCAGCGCGGTGTATTCGCTGACCCAACAACCGTGGAGGAAGTAGCGCATGACGACCTGCCCGCGCTCGTTCAGGAACTCGAGCGTCAGCTCGCGCTTGAACTGCGCGATGTTCGAGCTCGCATCCCCGTCCCATGACGCGACCATGTGGGCCCACGTTTCGAAGTCACGGTCCTGCGTGACGCCGCGCTCGAGCATGATCGCGTCGAACGTGGTCCGTCCCCACGACTTGTGATCGAAGCTGTTCTGTCCGCCTGACCGATGTTTCACGACTTCGGTCGTGCGCTTCAGTGCACCGACCTTACTGATCCCGAACAGCACCTTGTTGTTCGTGTCGACGAGTCGAAACTTGAACGTCGGATACGGCGTCTGCCGCGCACTCTTGTTGAATCCGTGAGCCATGTCGGTTCCTCAGATCAGGTCCGGAATCTGCTGAATCTTGAGAACGACGAACTCGGCCGGCTTGAGCGGCGCGAATCCGACCTCGATATTGACGACGCCGAGGTTCCGATCCGCGGCCGTCGTCGTTTCGCCATCGCACTTCACGAAGAACGCCTTGTCGGGTGTGCTGCCCTGGAACGCGCCCTGGCGGAACAGTGTCGTCATGAACGCGCCGACGTTCTGTCGGATCTTCGCCCAGAGCGGCTCGTCATTCGGTTCGAACACGACCCACTTCGTGCCACGGAACAGCGACTCCTCGATCATCAACGCGAGCCTGCGAATCGGGATGTACTTCCACTCCGAGGCCTGAGCGTCCGCGCCGAATAGCGTCCGCGCGCCCCACACGATCTGCCCGTAGACCGGAAAGTTCCGCAGGCAGTCGATGCCGAGCGGGTTGAGAACACCGTTCTCCCCGTCGCTCATCGTGTACTCGAAGCCCACCACGCCGCGCATGATCGCGTCGATTCCGGCGGGTGCTTTCCAGACCCCGCGCTCGGTGTCCGTCCTTGCCCAGACTCCGGCGATAGTCCCGCTGTTTGGCATCGGCCGCGGGCGATAGCCGTCCTTCGGATCTGGAAGCAGCACGCGCGGGAAGTACATCGCCGCGTTCGGACTCCTGATCTGGTTCGCGTTCGCGTCGCGCCAGTCTTGCGCTGCTGTCGGCGTCGTCACGGTCTCGGCGATGTCGACGATGTACATCGCCCGCCGACGCACGCAGTACGCGAGCGCAGCGTCCATCACTGCCTTCGCCGACGCTTCGTCCAGCTCGGTGGTGATCGGGAGACACAGAATATTGAACAGGTCCGCGTTCTCGAGGGCCCACAGCCCGGTCTTCGCGGACGGATCGCCCTTGATCGCGGTGGGGTCGGCGGGGACGCCATCGGCGGCGCCGACAAGCTCGTACTCCTGAACACTCGCGAATGCGGCATCCATACCGATCGCGTTCAAGTCCAGTGTGTCGGTCGCCATGGTCGTGATCGCGATGCGCTTGTCGGGGGCGTAGCCCGGCGTTCGGGGATCGGTGCGGATCCACAACCGCCCGCCGACCAGCGTAACCGTCGCGCCGACGAGTGTCGCCTCCACGGGCGACGCCGCGCCGGCCTTGCGAATCGCCGTTTCGACCATCGCGCGAATGTTCACGTGCGTGAGCGGAGTGGCGGCGGCGATCCCCGCTGGCAGCTCGAGGCTCGCCGGGCGACCGTTGACGTGGAAGGTCTTGCCCGACAGGCCAGTGGTCGTCTGGATCTTCTTGTTCCCGAGCGTGCCGTTGAACGCGGGCTGCGTGGAAGCATGCGAGGTGAGCCGGACCAGCTGGGCCACATCGTTCACCGATGCGGCAAAGTTATTGTTGTCCAACATCGCGAACCGCTCCGTCGCCACGACGGTCGGCGATGTCCTCGACGCGTACCGCGTGACTCCCAAGCTGAAGTGCCCGCTCGACACATTGCCGCCCTCCACCACCGGCTCGATCGAGAGACGCAGGCCATTGCCCCATTCACCAGGGCTGCGCGCGGTCGCCGTGAATACGTCGGTCGGACTGCTGCCGGCTGTCTTCACCGTCACGTCCGCGTCGTCCGCGCCGGGCGCGACGCGCACGATCCACGCGCTCGACCCGCCGTTGGAGGTGCCGCCGTACGGGAAGTGCTCCTCGTACGAGATGATCTGGCCTGTCTCGTCGAGCTCGAGGGTCGCCGAGCGCTGGTGATCCTCGAGCTGATAGCGAAGCCGCGAGCGCGTGACGTCATCGGTCTCGCGTGCGAGGTCATCGCGAGTCCAGCGATGGATCAGCGCGAGCCGTTGCGTTCCATCGCCGACATGGGTGGTCCAGCGCTCGAGAATGGGCGCGCCATTGCGCGTGATTCGCAGTAGCTCTTGGTCGCCGAGATAGAGCTTCTCGGTGGTCTCGATGTCACCGTGAACAACACGGGTGGAGATCCTGCGCACCCGCTGTCGATCCGCGCCGTACACGTAGCGTTCCGCATCGTCGGTCCCGTTCGGGCGTGCGATGACAACCGCGCGTTGCAGCGTGTTCTGCCAGCTCCACGAGATGTCGCGAAGGTGATCGAGCCTGCGCACGTTGCCCGCTACGT
This sequence comes from Pseudomonadota bacterium, assembly GCA_023428295.1. GTDB lineage: Bacteria > Myxococcota_A > Polyangia > Haliangiales > Haliangiaceae > JABFXX01. The sequence continues at coordinate 7,382 of JAEYYV010000290.1, read as the reverse complement.
CGAACTGCGAGCCGGGATCAGTCACGGATGCATCGGTGTGATCCGTTGCCGGCAGCGATCGATTCGACGTGGGATCGACCCACAGGTTGGTCGTCCAGTTGTGCGACGCGCCGCTATGGCGAATCGAGGTGAGGTTTCCAGATGCGTCGAGCTCGTAGGTCCGCGTGTAGCGTTCGAGGGCAGCGCCGTTGTTCAGCGAGAGGTGTCGGGACTGCTTGAACGCGCCCGGAGTGCCGGGCACGTGGTCGTGCGGGAGGAGGCCTTGGTGCACGCGGCCGGTCGCCGTGCGTAGACGGTAGTGCGCGTCGTACGTGTAGTCGCGGCGCGTGCCGACCGAGGCGTTCGCGATGATCGCCTCGGGCCCATCTTGCGACGGGTCGTCGATGCGGACCAGATTTCCGATCGGGTCGTACGTGTAACGCTCGTCGCGAAGACGGCGCGCGCCGCGGCGAACCGTGTGCTGCGCGAGGCGGAACGTGTCCCGGTCGTGGACGAAGGCGACATCGATGTTGTTTCCGAGGCGAACCGCGGTGCGCTGGCCGCGCGCGTTGACCTCCGCATGTCGGAGCACGGGGAGGTCGGTGAATGTTCCATCCGGGGTGGTGACCAGCACCCGAGCGACCGAGCCACTCAGTTGGTATTCGAAGCGACGGCGCGTGCCGTCGGGCAGCGTATCGGTGACTGGCCGACCGAGTCCGTCGCAGGTTCGCGTGACGGTGAACGTTCCCGCAGCGAATGCGGGGGGCGTGCGCCAGTCGATCTCGCGCGAACCGTCGTCGTCGAGGATGCGTCGATGCGCCACGAGTGATTGCCCGGTCGGGTCGTAGTGTCCGACCGACGATTCACCTGACGAATCGCGAATTGCGGTTGTGCGACCAAGTAGGTTCCTGCGGATCGCGTCCTGGCGATCCAAGATCGATTCGCCATAGAGGTGCTCGACGACGCGATGGTCGAGCGCCGTAGCGCCATCCCCGCCGCGCACGTGAACAAACATCGGTCGACCCGCGAGGTCGAAGCCGCGCTCGTACTCGAGACCGCGAGCGTTCCAGCTCCACGCCGTGCGATCACGAGCGTCCGGCAGCGCCCACAACGGGCCGGAGTCGACGCTCTCGTCGTGGAGAGGTCGCCCTCGCATGTCGCGGTGATAGCGAAAGGCCACGAGCCCGCGAGGATCGATGACCTCGCGCTGGTTACCGTCGACATCGAGGCGGAACTCGATCTTGCGATCGGCGGTCCCGGGCTCGCCGCGGGCGAGCGAGCCGCACTCGCGACCGACGGGATCGAGATACGTCTGATGCGTGGTATTGGCGTGACGGCGGGCGTGCTCGAGTGCTTGCTTCTCGGCGCTGCTGCTTGGCAGGTTCTCGCGCAACGCGCGATAGGTCGATTCTTCGACGGTGTCGTTGGGATCGGCGTGCTCGACGTCCCACGCGCGATAGGTCAGTCGAGAGAACGATCCGTCGGGCGAATCGATCGAGGCATCTATGTCCTCGCACCATCGTTCGCGCGGTTTCTCGCGTCTGCCTACGGCCTCGAAAAGGCCGAGACTTGATCGAACGGCTCGTAGTTCGAAGCACGTCCGAGGCGACCAACGCACGATCCGGACGATGATCAACGCGTCCGTCATCACGCGTCGCTGCCGCGCGACTTCGGCGGCAGCGGCACGAACCTCGACACGCGCTTCTGATAGTCGCGATACGCGTCGCCCTTCGAGCGAATCGCCTGCGCTTCCGTCGGTGGAATGCCCGTGACGCCGAAGATGCTCGCGACGATCAGCAGCTGTCCGCCGATCGCGATCAGGCCCCACGATCCGAACGCGAGGCCGTAGATCGCGTAGCCGATCCACACGCACCACTCGAAGAAGTAGTTCTCCTCGAAGATCGAAGCGTTTGAAATCGTTCGAGACTCGGCGGCACGCAACGGAACAACGAGGAACGAGTCGTCGTCGGACGTGTGATCGTTGAGGAATGCGCTGGGTAGAACCGGTGTAGAACGGCGAGCCTGTCAGCGGTGCTTGCCAGCCTGCTGTCACGGGCTGCCGCCAAGCCTGTCGGCTCTGCCAATTGGCGGGGTTCTGCCCTGTTTCTGACATGGTCCTCGATTTCCCGTGCGGCTTTCTCGGCGGACCGAGATCAGAGGGTTGGAGTATCAATTTCGGATGCCAAAGGCCGACGTATCGCCGCGTTCGTCGAAGAAACAGGGCGATGACGAGCTGCGAATGGCAGCGCTCACGCGCGATGACGTGGCGAAGCGGCTCGGTGTCAGCATCTCCACCGTGCGCCGTCTCGAAGGCACGAAGCTGCATCCGTCGATCGACAGCAACAGCGTGCGTCGCTTCAAAGCGTCGGACGTCGAGCGACTCGCGAAGGAGATGGAAGCGGAGCAACGATCGCCTCGCAACGCGCAGCAAGCGGTGGTGCGCGCGGCGGAGATGTCGAAGGGCGAGCTCGCGGCGCTCGTCTTCGAGAAGCTGGAGCAGCGGCACTCGCTCTCCGAGATCGTGATCGCGTTGCGCGTCCCGCCTGAGGATGTGCGCGACCTCTATCACACGTGGCTCGTGGGTCTGTGGACCGGAGAGTTGCAGCGCAAGGAGCCCGCGCTTCCGGCGAGGCACACCGATCAAGACGCGGTCCGGCGCGTCACGCCGGTGCAGCTCGCGCAGTTGCTTGCTGCGCTGCCGTCGAAGCAGGCGACGCGGGTCAGCATCGCGCGCATCGTCGACGAGTTCATGATCCCCGGAGAAGATGGCGGGAACTCGTTCGTCGAGTACCGCAACCTCTGCGAGCTGGGCGGCTTCGATGCGTCGGGGCCGCTCACGATCGCCGACTTAGTTGCGCGCGTCGGCGAAGGCGAGTATCGCGTGAGTGCGTACGGCTTCGAACCGCGCGGTCTGCGGTGGGAAGTGTTCGTGCGTTTGGGGGAGGAGCCGAGCTAGTGGCGACGAGGCGGAAGAAGAAACCGAGCAAACCCATGACTGCTTTGGTGCGACGTCCAATTGCGCAAGCGCCGCTTGCGGAAATGCCGACAGCCACCGATCGGCATGCCCTCGGACGATCGCGCAAAGTCGACGCGCTATTCCCGGCGGCGCCGCCGGTCGCAGGCTTGCCGCGCAGCTACGCGCGAACGCTCCACGACATCAAGGAGCGCATCGGCAAGGCTCGGCTGTCGACGGTGCTCGCGGCGAACTCCGCCGCCATCTTGCTGTACTGGGAAATCGGAAAGGTCGTAGCTGCACGGATGGAAGCCGAGCAGTGGGGCGCGAAGGTCATCGACCGCCTCGCCGCCGACATCCGCACCGCATACCCCGACATGTCCGGTTTCTCGTCGAGGAACCTGCACTACATGCGCTCGTTCGCGACGACCTGGACGAGCCAACCAATCTTGCAGCAGCTTGCTGCAAAATTGCCTTGGGGGCACCACATGGTGCTACTCGACAGGCTCGACGACCACGCCACTCGGTGTTGGTACGCAGCGCGGGCGATCGAGCATGGCTGGTCGCGGAGCATCCTCGGACTTCTGTCGGCCGTGGACGACATGCTCAAGCAGCCAGATGACCAACCGACGATCGGACTTCTGCTGTGTCGCGGGAAGAACGAGCTGGTCGTCGAGTACGCGCTTCGCGATCAGCGCAGGCCGATGGGAGTTGCGGATTGGGAGACTCAGCTCGTGGAGAAGCTGCCTGACGCGCTCAAAGGAAGCTTGCCCAGCATCGAGGAAATCGAAGCCGCACTGACGCCGCCCAAACAGCGGCCCGATCGCCAGAGATCTCGTCCTGCGAAACACGGTGGCGCGTAGTGATCTCTCGATCGTGTGGTGTTTAGCTGCACGCGACGAAACGGCTGATCGCTTCTTCGGGGACGAGTGATCGGATGATTGCCGGTGACAGCGTCCGCGAGGTTTCGCTGAAGGAATATCGCTACGCCGGCAAAGAGCGCGACGACGCGACGGGTCTCGACTACTACGGACACCGCTACTACGCGCCCTGGATGGGACGGTGGCTATCACCCGATCCCATCGGTCCCGAGGACGATCTCAACCTCTATCAATTCGTTCGCGGCGATCCTGTCGGAAGTTTCGACCTGACGGGGCTCTTCACGGAAACACGATCGAGACCCGATGACATCGGATATGAGCACCGAGTTCCGGCGACTGCATCCCTCGACCGCGCGCAGCAAGGTGAGGTCGCGCCCACGACTACCGGGATCCGGAGCACTCGTGCGAGTTCGAGTCCGCAAGACCTGACTCCGTCCACGTCAGTATCAGGCAGTACAAGCCGCGTCGAGCCAACTGTCCCGATCGGCAGCAACGACGAGATTCGAGGGGCCAACGCGTCTCCAACGCAAGGATCGCGGCTTGACCCATGGGACAACACGACCGGATTACCCATCGACCCGGACAATCCCGACAGCTATTTGTTGCCGGAAGAAGTCATCGAGATCGAGGGTTCGAGGCCCTCTGCTGAGGTGATCGCGAGCACGATGTCACGGGGCGTACTCGACGCTGAAGGACTCGCGAGGATCAACGATTTCATCGACGTCGATCACAACAAGCACATCACGTGGGATGAGCTTCGCCCGGGGATCGAGTCGATCGTGTACACGAAACGCCAGTACGCAATGGGAATGCGTACGGCGGAGTGGTCCGATGAACAGCCCTATACCTACGACGCCCAGGTCAGCAAGTTCATCGATGACAACTACACAGCGGGCTCGCCACTAGAGGTGAACAAGCGTGTTGCGCTGAGCGACGAGACCGCGGTGCAGCGCTACACGGATGGTTACGAATGGACCAGAGCGGCGAACCGGGGGGCGGTCCTGCGGGAGATGAACGCGCCGCGAAACCCGCAGCGAGTCGTCACGATGGTGACGTTCGGGGCGATGGTTCTGGCCCCCGAGGTCGTCGCTGCGTGGAATGCCGCCATCAGAATTACCGAGGCGATCACTGGACGTCGTTCGGGTGTTGGCGGGGACGATCTCCTCAGAGGCAAGACGACAAAGATCGCTGGCGCGACGATGACAGACGCCGACCGGGTCGGCTCATTGATCGAGGGTCTCGTCGAGGGTGGTAGCGCCGTCGCCGGTGGTTTGACAGCCAACGCTGCCGACGACGCGGCCAAAGCGGCTAAGGCTGTCGAAGACACCACCGAGGGAACCGCCACAATTCACTACTACAAGAACCCGGATGGAAGCCCGCACTGGTCAGTCGAAACCTCGGTGCCAAAACAGCCAACACTCCACACCCACAAGGTCGCAGTTAGACGAGGAGGGACGCGGGTGGAGGTGTTCGATGCGGAGTCAGCGAAGGCGCTCGGAAAACCCATCGGATCGCACACCGAACGTCTACCGAAACCAGATAGTGCGCGCTCGGTACAGGAACACGCGTTAGAGGCTGGCGACACTGGGCCTTTCGCTCAAAAAGGGCGGAGCGCGAACAGCTGCGCGACCTTTGTTTGCGACGTCGTCTCTGGAGGCGGCGGAAAGTTCCCGTACAAACCCGAAGAGGCGGCCAACTTCCTGCGCAGGCTGTTCAAGCTTCCACCGATCTAGTAGAGTTCGTCAGCACAATGGGAGTCATTCGTTGCCCAGAGCATGGACTATCATTCATTCAGCGATGCTGCCAGCACATCGCTGAAGCATTCGATGCGGACCGGTTCGAACATACGAACTTCGTTGTCGATGGAGCTGATAGCGCGGTCATGCTGTGTGATGTTTGCTTTCCAAAGGCGAACGAGGAAACTGGAAGCGCAACCGAGGAATGGAAGGTCGTGAAGGTGGTCATCGAGTGCGGTGAACATGCCACGCGTTGGTTTTCAAAAACTGGCCAAGGAGACCTTCTGGAATCTATCGCGAGGCTAAAGTCGAGTTCGCAATAAGATCCTATTCGGGACTCGCTATCTCTTCGTGAGTTGCCCAATCATTTCCACATCCAGCAGCGTTCCGTGCTCGTGGGAATATCTCAACGCCCGGAGCACGAACTTACGTTCATTCCGGGTCTGTTTCGGGCTCTCCTCGAGGTTTAGTGGGTGGAATCTGGCCAGTGATGCACCAAATAGAGATGAATGCCTGAGCAGCAGAGCTTGAGTAGCGCGATGAGTCCGTGGGCGCTGTGAAAGCCGAACGAGCGACGTGTGATGGTTCGCGCCTTGCCGTTGAGTCCTTCGGTTCTTCCGTTCGAGAGGCCGGAGCGGACGTACGCGAGGATTCCGTCGGCGTGCTCGCGGATCGTCGCGGCGACGCGCTTGAACGGTTCGAGTCGCGAGCGCCTGGCCCAGCGAATCCACTCGTCGAGCTTGTGCTTGGCGAGCCATTCGGAGCGGCAGTCGAGGATGCGGACCAGGGAATCCTTGAGCAGGTATGCGCGGTAGAGCCGCTTGTTGTCTCGCTGCAGGTTCGTGAGGCGCATCGAGTCGAACAGCGACAGGTTCCAGAAGCTCTTGAGCAGCGGCCAACGCGTGCCCTTTAGCTCCTTGCGTTCTTCTTCGGACGTCGCCGCGCGCGCGTCGTCGCGGCGCACCTCGTCGACGGCGTCCTGCACGAGCCGCTGCACGTGGAAGCGGTCGAACACGATCTGCGCTTGCGGCGAGCACTCGGTCACGGCCTTGATATACGCGCCCGACATGTCGATGGTGACGGCCTCGAGCTTCGCGCACCGCTCGGTGCCGAGCTCGTTGAAGAACGCCTTGAGCGTGTCGGCGTTTTTGCCGGGATGCGCCCAGACAACGTGCCCCCGTTTGTGGTCGACGACCACGGTGATGTACTCGTGGTGTCGTCGGTACGAGAGCTCGTCGACCCCGATGTGCGTGAGTCCGTCGAGTGCATCGGGTCGCTGGCGACGGGCGACGACGCGCTGGATGATCGAACCGACGGTTTCCCATGCCACGCGCATCATGTCGCTGACCGTGGTCTTGTCGCAGCGCTGCGCGAGGTAGCCGACGTGGTCCTCGAACGGTCGCGTGAACCACGAGCTCGTCTCGGCCCACGGTACGTGCTCGACCTTGACGCCGCATCGTGCGCACTCGACGCGACGAGTGTCGTAGCGCAGGTGCAGCGTCATCCCAGCCAGGTCGAGATGGCGCCAACGTCGTCCACGGTCGCGGTCGTAGCCCGGGCAAGCATCGCCGCACTCCGAGCAGCGACCACGTCGCCACGTTGGCGCCACGTCGATGACGAGCCCTTCTTCGTCGAAGTTCACGTCGAGCACACGGGTCCCTTCCAGACCCAGCAGGGAACGGAGTAGCGTCGTGACGCGCACAGCCCTGCAACGCTCGTGAGAATTGACCCGCGTCTGCTCGGCAGAAATGAACCGCCAGTGATGCGACGCGTGATCGGCGATCCTGGGTATCGCTGTGAGAAAGAAGCGACCGTGCTGCGTGTGTCGACGTT
>JAEYYV010000282.1 GCA_023428295.1 Pseudomonadota bacterium | reverse complement strand
GCGCCGCACCGCGCACGCCACGCGTGGAAGGGTTGCTCGGCGCCGCGCCCGACGAGTCGCTGCCGATCCCGACGCTGGACCCTGGTCTCTCCGAAGAGGAGCTCGCGCGGGCGGGCACGCGCCGATCGCTGCTCGGCCGTGTCGGCGGCTGGGTCTCGGGTGCCTGGCGACGCGGCGGCGGCGGTTCCTGAACGCGCCGATGTCCGGTGAGCGGACATTGTCTAACGCGCTGGACAAAAGTGGTGGATTTGACCAATTCGCAGCGGGTTTGGGGTCGGACCCCAACTGGTGCCGAAACTGGTGGAATCCACCACTCGTGGTGTCCGCCTAAGACCGGACACGAAGAGCGCATCGCGTGCGATGCTCGATCGCTCGCGCTCTGATATACCGGCGCGGTGAGTCCGGCTGATCCGCCCGGTGATCCTCCACCGCCATCGGGAGGCATTCCGACGAGCCCGCTTCCGGGCGTGCCGAGTGGCCCGACGACGGGGCCCGTCACCGCGCGCACGCGGACCGGCACGCTGTTCAGCGTCGAGCATCCGGTAGGCCGCTTCTTCAAGCGGTGGAGCTTTCCGATGTTCGTGCTGTTCGTCGCGATCCTCGGCCGGTCGGTGCTCCTGCCGTTCGTGTTCGCGTTCCTCATCGCGTACATCCTCGCGCCCGTCGTGCGCTGGATGACCGAGCGCAAGGACGGCACGCGTCGCATGCCGCGCGGGCTCGCGATCGTCTTCTGCTACATCCTGTTCATCGCCGCGGTGGTGGGCTTCATGTTCCTCCTCGTGCCGCGGCTGTCGCGCGACGTGGCGCGCCTCGGCAAGGAGGCGCCGATCCTCTACCAGAAGGCGAACGACAACTACATCCCCGAGCTCGCGCGCTGGATCGAGAAGCGCTTCCCGACGCTCGCGGGACCGCGTGCTGCCGAGGAGGATCCGGCGATCGTTCCGGACGTGCCGCTGCCGCCGGGCACCGCGTTCACGATGACGCCGCTGCCCGATGGGCGCATGGCGATCCAGCTCTCGCCGAACGGCCTCGACATCAAGCCGCACGCCGAGGGCGGCTACACGCTGCACACGAACGAGACGCCACCCGAGCCGGCGACGCTCGAGGACAAGCTCCGCGCGTTCGTGAAGAAAGGCATGGTGTCGCTGCAGAGCAAGGTGCAGGACGTCGTGCGCTTCGGGCAGACGCTGATCGCCGCGTTCATCAAGGGCATCTTCTTGTTCTTCTTCACGCTGATGATCGGCGCGTTCATCCTGATCGACATGGAGAAGGTCCACGGCTTCTTGCGTGGCCTGTTCCCGGTGAACACGCGCGAGGACTACGACGTGATCATCGCGGGCATCGATCGCGGCCTCTCGGGCGTGATTCGCGGGCAGCTCGTGATCTGCGTCGTGAACGGCATCCTCACGTACTTCGGTCTCCTGATCTTCGGCGTGAAGTACAGCCTGATCCTCGCGGTCGTCGCCGCGCTGCTGACGCTCATCCCCATCTTCGGATCGATCTTGTCATCGATCCCGATCGTCGTCGTCGCGCTCGTGTCGGGCAACGAGGGCATCGATGTCGTGCGCGGTCTCGCGATCGGCCTGTGGATCATCGGCATCCACTTCATCGAGGCGAACCTCCTGAACCCGAAGATCATCGGCACCGCGGCCAAGATTCATCCGGTGCTCGTCATCTTCTCGCTGTTCTTGGGGGAGCACAGCTTCGGACTCGTCGGTGCGTTGCTCGCGGTTCCGATCCTCTCGACGATCCAGGTGCTGTTCATGTTCTTCTATCGAAAGACCTGGAAGAAGGATCTCGGCATGGGCCAGACCGGCCCGATCGCGGCGCCCATCGTGACGCCGCCTCCTTCCGCCCCGGTCACCCCGACGAAGTCGTGACCTCGATCACCGCTGTTGCGGCGGTTTGTCGTCGGGTGATACTCCGTTAAGAATGCGTCGCGCGCTTTGGGTGGCTGTTCTCGCGGGGAGCGCGATCGCGTCCGCGCAGCCTGCGGATCCATACGCGCCCGCGGAGCCGGCGGATCCGTATGCGGCACCGGCGAAGCCCGCGCCGATTCCGCCGAGCACGCCGCCGGCGCTCGACGCGGATCCCGTTCTCGCCGAGCAGATCGCGCAGTCGCTCGTCGCGCGCGCACAGGAGCTGTTCGACGCGCGGGTGTTCGTCGACGCGAAGCAGCTCGCGCTCGAGGCGCTGCAGCAGAGTCCCAAGGGTGCGGCGGGCGAGCACGCGCGCTATCTAGTGCGCCTCGCGAACAAGCAGCTCGGCGTGCCCGATCAGCCGCTCCCCGGCGACACGGTCCAGATCGATGCCAGCGCCGTCGAGGACACGGACAAGGTGACCATCCACAACGATCCGCTGCCGGCACAGCCGGAGCGACCCGACGCGCAGATCGCCACGCGGGTTCATGGCGCGCTGTACTTCGGTCTCCTCGGCACCACGATCGGATCGTTCTTTAGCTCCGAGAACCCGGAGAACGGCGCCATCCCGACGGGCCTCGGTGCGGCGATCGGCGGAGCTCTCCTCGCGCCGATGATCGAGGACAAGCTCGGGTGGAGCGAGGCGCAGATGCGCACCGTCGGCAGCGGCACCGTGTGGGGCGGCGTGATCGGCGGCTTGTTCGCCGATGCGGTGAAGCGCGACGGCACCACGGGCCGACAGGTGCTCGTCGGCGCGAGCGTCGGCTCCACGCTCGGCGGGCTCGTCGGTGCCGGGGTCGCGTCCCAGCGGCGCTTCACCCGCGGTGACGTCGCGCTCGTCGATACGTTCGCCGGCATCGGTACCGTTGGTGGTCTGACGCTCGGCATGCTGATGCAGCCCGCGGAAGGGGAGGCGTACTCGGTCAACGCGCTGATCGGCGCGACCGCCGGTTGGATCACGGGCTTCATCGCGGCACCACTGACGGACACCACACCGAAGCGCATGACACGCGTCGTGGGCGCGTCGGTGCTCGGTGGCTCCATTCCATTCTTGCTCTACGGCGTCATCTACGACTCGCAGACCGACGCGGACGAGCGCATCGTCGGCTTTCTCTCGACGACGGGCCTCGTGCTCGGCGCGTACATCGGCTTTCGGCTGACGCGCGGCATGGCCACGGGCACCGACACGCACGACGGGAAGCGCAAGACGGATCCCGACGAGATCGGGCTCGTGCATCGTCACGCCGACGGAACGTGGGCGCTCGGAACGCTCGGCGTCCAGCCGCTGTCGCCGCGATTGGCGCCGCAACCCGGTGCGCACGTCCCACTGCTTGGCGGAACGTGGTAACCGGCTCGCTCTCGCGCGTGTTGTCGCCGCGACGGCGCACGCGCGTCGGAGTCAGCTGCGTCTCGTGAGCTAGCTACGCGCGCGGTCCCAACCGCGACGCACGGCCGACTTCACCTCGTCCCACGTGCGGCCGCTCTTGAGGTCGCCCCATTCCTCGCGAAGCTTGGACTCGACGCCATCGTTCCAGTCCTCGGTGCCGTACTGCTCGCGCGCACCGACGCCATAGCGGTACGACGACTCGACGCGGTTCCAGTCGCTGTCCTTGCCGGACTCGATGTCGCTCGCATCGGGCGGGTTCGCGACGTTCGCGGGCGGAATCGGCTGTTTTCCGGCCGCTTGCTTGATCGTGTCGCCCGCGTCCTGGTTCAGCTCGCGTCCCTTGCTCGAGACATCGGCTTTGGTCTGCTCCCAATCGCGCTTCAGCGCGGCCTTCACGCGATCCCAGGCGCTCGTGTGTTTCTCGCTCCACCACTTCGGTTGGTTCTGCATGGCGCGCTCGGACTGCACACCCCGAGCCACGACGCACGTACGTGATCTTCACGTCGTGCGCGATCGCTGCGTCTCGTTCCGTGTCACTCGCGCGCGGTGCGCGATCGCGATGCGTCAGGGACGCCGCACGCGGAACACCAGCGCACCGCCGAGGCGAACGTCCTCGTAGTCCGCGAAGCCGATGCGCTGTAGCCAAGCGCGGAGCTCGGCGGGCTCGAACCGGCGAATACCCGCCGCGCGCGCTGCGATGCGGCCGAGGAGCGACGGTGCTTCGGCGAACGTCGAGCCGACATAGAGACCACCGGGACGCAGCACGCGCCGGATCTCGCGGAACACGAGCTCCGGATCGTCGTACGCGTGGAGCGCGCCCGCGTTGTTCACGCCGTTGAACGATCCATCGACGAACGGCAGCGAGTGCGCGTCTGCACGGACGAGGACGACGTTCGTGTAGCCGCCCGTGCGCTGCGCCGCGACCTCGAGCATCGCGCGCGAGATATCGAGTCCCACGATCAGCGCGCCCGGTGCGGAGGCGGCGAGGGCGCGCGCGAACGCGCCGGGGCCGCACGACAGATCGAGCCACGGTCCCGGACGATCGTCGAGCGAGAGGCTGTGCTTGTGAATGAACAGCTCGCCTGCGAGGCCGCCCACGGACGCCCCGGCGCCTTTGCCGGCGAGCATGCGTACGAACGTCGGTCGCCAGAAGCGATCGTACATGCGCGCGACGAGGTCGCTCTCCATGAGCCGCTGCTCGGTCGACGCGGTGACGGGCTCGCCGACCGATGCATCGATCAAGTCGATGACGCCGGCCGGTGCGGGCGCAGGCTCGAGACCGCACTGCATGCACCGCGCGTTGCGCAGCTCGCGAAAGGGCGCTCCTGTCCGGCAACGCGGACACTGGAGGATCGGCAGAACGGCGGGATCCACGGTGTGAAGTTGTAGCGAATGGAACGCGGCGTTTGTTGAATGTCGACCGGGTTTTGGGTACGACGCGAACAATGTTCAAAGCCAGTGTCGTCGCGGTGGTGCTCGCGATCGCGATGCCGAGCGTCGCGTTCGCGCAAGCGAAGAAGGCTCCCGTCAAGAAGGCGCCGGCGAAGGGACCGACGGCGCAGGAGATCGCGGCGCTAAACGGCGCCGAGGTCGAGCCCGCCGCCAAGTCAGCAGAGACGATCGGCGAGAGCAGCGCACCGGCCGCGCACGAGGTGCTCCTCGACGCATTGGCGATGGGCCTGCCGGCGAGCGTCGCCGTGCCCGCGATCGACGGGCTCGCGAAGCACCCGGCGCCGCCCGACGTGATGGCGCTCGTGCGCTACGCGAACCACATGAACCCGACGGTGCGGAACGCAGCGATCACGGCGCTCGCGCAGTATCCGGATCCCGCAGCGCACAAGGTCGTCGTCGAGCGCTTGGGCGATCAGGTCGCCGTGGTGCGCGCGGCGGCGGCGGCGGCGGCGGCGAAGGGCAAGATCAAGAAGGCGATCGATCCGCTGTTCGTGCTGCTGTCGCGCGGCGAAGAAGCGGCCGCGGGCGCCCG